>DATKOS010000111.1:0-30625 GCA_035524535.1 Bryobacteraceae bacterium | reverse complement strand
AAATGCCGGCTCACCGTGGCCAGCAGCGCGTGGTAGTTCGCATTCCCGCCGTCGTCCACCATCGCCATGCTCCCGAAATATTGGCCTGTCGAAGGGTTCTCCAGGTAGAGCACGCGCCTCTGGTTTGTGTTCGCCAGAGTGGAGCACGCCCCCGCCGCTTTCAGCCCATACTGCCCCGCGGCGCAAGTCCCCGGGATGTAGACCGCCGGATTGATCTCGCGCGACAACCAAAGATGCGTCCCCTTGTTCCCCAGGTAACTTCCCGATACCTTCCAGTTCTTCCAGAGCTGCTTCTCCACCGTCACGTTCCATTGCTGCGTGTACATCGGGTGCGCGTTGGCCGGCATAAACACATACACGCCGCCAATCGGAAATGGAAAATTGGAGGGCAGCGGCACGGGCGTCGGAAATGGGTCGCCTCCGGCGTAGCCCTGCCACGGGTTGGTCAAGCCGCCCGCCGGAGCGGCGATGCTGATCGTCTCGCCCCACGGCGGATTCAGCGGCACGTGCTGCATGAGCCACGTGTAGTTGGTATCGCGGAATATTCCGTACCCCGCGCGGATCACTTCCCGCCCCTTGCCCCTCGGGTCCCAAACCACGCCGGCGCGCGGCGAAAACAGCAGCGCCTTTTGCGCCGTATTGGATCGCCCCGGGAAGCCGGCGTCGCCCTCGAAAAACACTCCCGGCGGCGCATAGGTGAAGGCCTTGCTCGTGATTCCTTGGCTGAACTTGCTCCGGTCGAACGTGCTCACCATGCCCTCGATGTTGTGCTGCGGGAAGAACGGATCCCATCGCAGGCCGGCCTGAATCGTCAGCCCCGGGCGGACCCGCCATGAGTCCTGAATGTACAGCGACGGAATATTGATTCGGTCGTAGGCAATCTGCCCGTTGCCCTGCCCGAAGCTCGCCGGCAACCCCACCAGGTAGTCCGCCAGAGCGTTCCCGGTCTGGGATCCGTCGAAGGAGAACTTGGCGTTCTGCTGGAACGGCCCCAGCCCATTGAGCTGGTTGTGCGTCCAACTGAACCCCGCCACAATCTGGTGCGCTCCGCGAATGCTGTCCACGTCATCGGAGAGCTGAAACGTGTTGTTCGCGTAGTAGCCGGGAAGCCCGCCGGTTGAGAAATACCCCGATACCGAAAGCGTGCCCGTGAATTGCGGGATCGGGCTATACACATTCGAGCCGAGGTCGGTCAGCGTCGGAACTCCGGTCGCCGGCACGCGCACCACCTTCGATCGCGAAAATACCGCCCGGAACGCGTTCACCGAGGACGGGCTGATCACAAATGTGTCCCCGGCCACGGCGGATTGCACCCGGTCCGCGTTGCCCACCGTGTTCGACGTCAGCAGGTTGTTCGTGTAGGTCGGCGGCAGCCAGTAGTCCGTCACGAACCACCGCGCGAACACCGAGTTCCGGCCGCTCTGCCTCCAGTCGATTCGGACGATGCCCTGATTCTCCTCGGTATTCGAAAGGATGCCGTACTGAATCTTCCCGCAAGGGTCCGTCGAAACCGGAATCAGCGACGCCAGCTTTAGCGCCACGGAATTGAACGCCGAGGGGTTGATCTTGTTCCCCGCGTACGGCGCCTTCAGGTTGATCTGCTTGCCGTTCGTGCACGAGGCCGAAAGGATCTGCGTGAAGTCCCCCGCCAGCACGGACGCCGTTGGCACGTAGGCCGTGTTGGTCGCCGGGTCGGACCGCGTAATCGTCCCCTGGTAGCCGAGAAAGAAGAAGATCCGGTCCTTCTTCACCGGCCCGCCCAACACCCCGCCGTATTGGTTGCGCTTCAGCGAATCGCGCGTCGCCGCAAAAAAGTTCCTCGCGTTGAGTTCGTAGTTCCGCAGGAACTCGAAGGCGTCGCCGTGAACTTCGTTCGATCCCGACTTCGTCACCACGTTCACCACCCCGCCAGGATGGTTGCCATAGTTCGCCGCCAGCGAACTGGTCTCCACCTTGAACTCCCGCACTGCGTCCGGGAATGGCATCGGCAAACCGATGTTGGCGTCCGTGTCCATGTGCGCGCCGCCATCCAGCAGGAAATTGGTCTCCGTCCGCTGTCCGCCCGCTACGCTGAAAATCGATTCGTTCGGGTACTGTCTCGTGCCCACCGCCCCGCCGCTCACCGCCGCGCCGGCCAGCGCCACGAGTTGCGTGACCTGCCTCCCGTTCAGCGGGAGATCCACCACGCGGCTTTCGTCAATCACCTGCCCCACCCCGAGGCTGTGCGACTCCACCACGGGCGTGTCCTCGTGAACCGTCACTTCCTGCGCCGCCCGTTCGAACGCCAGCGCCACGTTCAGCATCGGGTTCTGGTTCACTTGAAGGTCGAATCCCGGCTGCACCCACACGGCGAAGCCGTCCTTCGCGATCTCCAGCTTGTACTGCCCCACCGGAACATCGGCGATCACGAAAACGCCATCCGCTTCGCTCCGCGCGCTGCGCGCATCGCCCGTCTCCAGGTTCGTCAGCTTCACCGCGGCGCTCGGCACCACCGCGCCCGCCGGGTCCCTCACCACCCCCGATACTTGCGAGGAAGAGATCGCTTGTCCCCAGGCGCAGGCCGCGCCAAGGCTCGCCAGAATGGCGGCGCTCCATAACGCTGGCCCTCTAGCGAGTCGTCGCATGAACCGTCTCCTTCTCTTCTTCCGCGCTGGATTCCTCGCGTCCGAAAAAGCCAAACCACAGGGCCCCGCAAGCGCCGCACGCGCTGGCGCACCATAAGTTCGCGGCCGGCCCGGCCACCCACAAGTAAGCCCCGCCCAGCGCCGCCAGCGAAACAATCGAATCGCGGAATAGGTAGTACGTCCCGAACGCCGCCGCCTTCTTGCCCTCCGGCGCCAGTTCCATAATCAGCGCCTTGCGCGTCGGCTCCCCGAATTCCTTGAGCCCACGCACCACGAATGCCAGGAACAGCGTCGCGTAGGACCGGCATAGGAACAGCACGGCCGGAAACAGCGCGAAGTTGATGAATGTGGTCACCACAAACGGCTTTTTCGCGCCTCTATCGGCGTACCGCGCTACCGGCAGATAGCACGCCACCGAGACCGCCATCTCCACCGTGGTCAGAATGCCGAACTGCGTCGCCGTTACGTGTGCCGTCTTGTAGCCCGGCACGTCCCGCATCGCCCACAGCACCACGTACGCGTACGGAATCTGTTCGCACAGCCGGATCATCAGATCGGCCGCGAATAGGTTCTTCAGCTTCGGCGAAAAGCTCCGCAGCATCCGCAGCGGGTTGTTTTCGGTCTCGCGGCGGGCGCGCCTGGGGTCCTCTTCAATCAGCGTCTGTTGCATCGCCAGCGCCAGCAGCGCCATGCCGATGGCGCATCCGAACGCCAGCCTCACGCCTTTCACCGGACCCCACGCGTCGATGAACACGCCGCCCACAATCGGGCCCAACGCCATCGGAATGCGGCGCACGAGCGAATGCAGCGATACGCCCATCACCTGTTTCTGCTTGGGCAATACCTGCGAAATCAGCCCCATGGTGCCGGGCAGCGAGATCGCCGTCCAGGAGAGGAACAACAGCGACCCCGCTATTACCGCCTGCCAGCGCGGAATCGCCACCACCAGCGAATAGCCGCCGATGGCGAGCAGGTTGAAGATCACGAGAGAGCGCTTCACCCCCACCCGGTCCGCCAGCCAACCGCCCGGAAAGGCGTAGAGCGCGCCCAGCAGGTTGTTGATCGCATTCAGCGCTCCGGGCCAGATCATGCCGCTGCCCAGGGCAATCAGATACAGCGGCAGGAAGCGCTCCGCCATCCGCTCGCCCAGGCCAACCAGGATCACCATCGTGAGCAGGCCCACAATGCTGCGCCTCAGGCCCAGAGCCTCCGCGGCTTCTCTAAGTCGGCTCATCGTGCTTGCTCACTCCACGTCACTCTTGCGGGATGAGATGCGCTCCTCACTGGCGCCCCCGGAACGTCGGGCCGGTATTTCCCGGATCGTCAAAGTGCCAATTAGTGGTTATAAAGAGCGAAAAGTCTAAAAACGTGGGACGCCGGCCCGCCGCCTTGGCGAAAAAGGCCGCTCCGAAATGCTGCGCCTGCAAACCAACAACCAGATGACGCATAGATTAAAATTCCGTTCGTTTGCCGTCATCCTGCCGTCAGTTTTCGTTCATCCCAACCGGGATACCCGATTCAGGAGAGCTTCGGTCTGCGTAGCCCCTCTACTGTCTCGGATGGCCCCGTGACGTTCTGGTCTGCATCTTGCACGGGAAGGCCCAGAACCCGGACAAACCATGAAGCTGCTGGTGGTAGAAGACGACCTCAAGACTGCAAGCTTCCTCAAGCGCGGCTTCGCCGAAGCCGGATTCGTCGTGGATACCGCCGCCGATGGCCCCGCCGCCCTCCGCGCCCTTCAATCCGCCGCGTTCGATTTGATCGTCCTCGACCTGATGCTTCCCGGCATGGACGGCCTCCACATTCTCACGTGGCTGCGCGAATCGGGCGTCGCCTCATCCGTCCTCATCCTCACCGCCCGTGACTCCGTCGAGGATCGCGTCACCGGCCTCGAACTCGGCGCCGACGATTACCTGGTGAAGCCCTTCGCCTTCGCCGAGCTGCTGGCCCGCGCGCGCAGCATCCTGCGCCGTCCCCAAACCCGCGAGCCCGCCATCCTCCGCGTCGGCGATTTGGAGCTCGATCTCGCGGCCCACCGCGCCGCCCGCGCCGGCCGCCGCCTGGAACTCACCGCCCGCGAGTTCCTTTTGCTCGCCCTCCTGGTGCGAAAGCAAGGCGAGGTCTTGACGCGGACCATGATCGCGCAATCCGTCTGGGACATGAACTTCAGCGGCGATACCAACGTGGTGGACGTCAGCGTCCGCCGCCTCCGCGGCAAGATGGACGATCCCTTCCCCCGCAAATTGCTGCGAACCATTCGAGGAGTCGGCTATGTCCTGGAAAACCCCGACTGACGTTTTCCGTTACGTGTGCGCGAGGCCGCGCGGCTTTTCGCTCGCCTTCCGCCTCACGGCCTGGTACACCACGTCCTCCTTTCTGCTGGTGGCCGCGGCCACGGCGCTGCTGTATTTCGGACTCGCCGCGAACCTGAAGCGCCTCTCCGAACGCCTCCTGGCCGACGAGCTGGACGTGTGCCGCGCCCTGGTCCACGAGCGCGCCGGCGATTCCCACGCCCTCCGCGAGGAAGCGGAAATCGATTCCGCCATCCGCAAGTATGAGAAGTTCTACGTTCGCGTGATCGGGGAGCGCGGCGCGGCGCTGGCCACCACCGAAGGCATGGACGAAGAGCTGAGCGCGGCGCGCGTGGCGCGGGCGGCCGCTGAAAATCAGGGCCGCGTCTTCTGGCTCGAATCGCCCGGAGGCACGCCCTATCGCGTTCTCGTCGCGGCCGTCCCCACCGGAATCGGCAATCGCGCGTGGACCCTTCAGGTCGCCGTGGAGCTTGCCCAGGAGAATGAGGTGCTCGGGCGTTACCGAATGTGGGTGTGGGCCGTGCTCTGCGCCGCGGCCTTTTTCTGCCCGGCCGTAGGATACGTAATCGCCCGGCGGGGAACGGCGCCGCTCCGTCAGGTGGCGGACACCGCCCGCCACGTCAGCTCCAGCAGCCTCTCGCAGCGCATCCAGTCCGGCGGCTACCCCTCGGAGATCGCCGCCCTCGCCGACACGTTCAACGCCATGCTCGCCCGCCTGGAGGAGTCCTTCGCGCGCTTGTCGCGCTTCTCCGCCGATATTGCCCACGAGCTCCGCACGCCTGTCAATAACATCCGCGGCGAGTCCGAAGTGGCGCTCGCCAAGGCCCGCACGGCGGCGGAATATCACGACGCGCTTGAATCCTGCCTTGAGGAGGCGGTCCGCCTCTCCGGCCTCATCGAATCCCTGCTTTTCCTCGCGCGCTCGGAAAGCCCCGGCGACCACCTCAAGCGCGAAAGTCTGGACGTCGGCGCTCTCGTCTCCGATGTCCGCGATTACTACGAAGCCGCCGCATCCGAGGCCGGCGTCGCCCTGGAAGTGCAATGCGGCCCGAACGTCTCGGGCCATGCGGATCGCGCCCTCTTGCAGCGCGCGCTAGGCAACCTGGTGCAGAACGCCTTGTCGCACACCCCGCCCGGAGGCGCCATCCGCCTCGCCGCCCGGCGCTCGGGCGAGCGGCTCGAAATCGAAATCGCCGACACCGGAACCGGCATCTCCCCCGGCGCCTTGCCCCACGTCTTCGATCGCTTCTTCCGCGCCGACCCCGCCCGCGCCAGAATCGCCGGCGGAACCGGCCTCGGCCTCGCCATCGTCCGCCAGATCGTCTTCCTCCACCGCGGAGACATCCAGATCGCCAGCGAACTGGGCCAGGGAACAACCATTTCCATCACCCTCCCGGCCGCCGAACCCCAAATCAAACCCCAGCCAGCGCCGTGCTAAACTCAAGTTGCCATACCTATGCGGGGGTGGCGGAATTGGCGGACGCACTAGCTTGAGGTGATTCTGCCGAGGGTCTTTGAATCAACGGGTTTGCTAGCTTTCGAGATTCGAGAAAGCTAGTGCGTGGTGTGCGGATGTGGCGGAATTGGCAGACGCACTGCCTTGAGGTGGCAGCGGGAGCAATCCCGTGGAGGTTCAAGTCCTCTCATCCGCACCATGGACCATAAAAGATTCACGTAGCAGAGGACCTGGTTGGCGTACGCTAATGTTTACTCTCTCGAGCCAGTGGGTTGCCAGCTCTCCCCGCCATTCGTGCTTTTGAAAACCCCGTGCTTGAACGTTCCGACATAGAGCGTGTCTGGATCAGTGGGGTCAAACACAAGCCGACGAGTACTGAGATCAGGGAGACCGGAATCAATTGGCTTCCATGTCTGCCCTCCGTTGGTGCTCTTGAATAGTCCTTTGAGTTCCGCTTCCGCATAGACGATGTTGGGATCTGCTGGATCGAGTAAGAGGCGTTGCAGGCCTTCTACAGGAGTCGCCGTACTGACCACGCTCCAAGTTTCTCCGCGGTCCTTGCTTTTGAAGACGCCCGAAGAAGAAGCTGCGTACAGCACAGCGGAATTTGCGGGATCGATCGCGAGGCTTGTGGAATCTCGCCACAAACGCGCGAAGGTATTGGAACCAGCGGTGTTCGTTTGCCAAGTTTTTCCAGCGTCAGTGCTCTTCAGGGTTCCGGTCGAGGACGTGGCATACAGGACGGAAGGGTTCGCCGGATTTACCACGAGGCCGCATCCACCCAGCCTCGTCGCTCCAAAATGGATTTCCTCCCAGCTCTGCCCGCCATTTGTGCTTTTGAATGCCTTGCCGTCTGAACTCGCTGTTGCATAAAGCACGGCCGGATCTGATCGATCAATGAAGATGCTACAAATCGCTACGTCTGGAAGCCCTCGGCTCGCATTGGACCAAGTCGCTCCTCCATTCGTACTTTTGAAAACCCCCTTATACATCCCGGCATACACTTTGCTGGCGTCGAACGGATCGATCGCTAAGGACCAAACATCGTCTGCACCAAGGCCGGCATTGACTGATGCCCAACTCGCGCCCCCATCGGAGCTCTTGGCGATGCCGCCGCCATAGGTCCCCACAAAGAGCGTGGCGTGTTCGGATGGCGCGACCGCGATTACGGAGATATTGGAATTCGTAATGCCTGAGTTGGTGGACTTCCAATTAATGCCTTGGTCAACACTCTTCAGGATGCCGCGGCTCGTACCCGCATAGACTGTGCCGGTCCGGGCCGGATTGATCAGCAGGACCTTGATCTTGCCAAGATTGGGAGCATTTACTACTGTCCAGGTTTCGCCGCGATCGATGCTCTTGAAGACCCGGCCCTCGAAGCTCCCGGCGTAGAGCGTTGCGGGATTTTTCGGGTCGGTGACCAATGCTAACGAGTAGGCTTGTAGGGGCAATTTGGCGGGACTCCAATTCTTGCCGTCATCGGTGCTTCTCAGTATTTCGCTGCCACCATAGCTGGACGCATAGAGCGCTGCCGGGTTGGAAGGGTCGAGCAACACGTTGTCGACTCTTTCGCGCGTGACGACCGTCCAATTCTTGCCGCCATCGGCGCTCTTTAAGAGACCACTGTCCGCTGCGGCTACGTAGATGGTATTGGGATGGGCCGGATCGAGAGCCAAAGCTGAAAAACTTGACGTTTGCGTGATTCTTGCGTGTGAAGCAACCGGTGCCCAGCTCTTAGCGCCGTCGGTTGTTTTGAAGATTTTATCGAACGCACCCGCGTAGAGGATCTGCGGGTGTTCTGGGTCGATTGCCAGCATCGTAATGATTGAGCCCGCTATTGTTCTTGGGAGGCCTGAGCCGGAATCTACCCACGTCTTCCCTGCATCGACCGTCTTGAAGACGCCGCTACTTGTTCCGACGTAGAGAGCGGCTCCATTAAGCGGATCGATGGCCAGAGAGTAAACTGCTGTGTTGGTTAAGCCAGTGTTGATCGCTGTCCAATTCGCTCCGCCGTCGGTACTCTTGAAGATCCCACTCCAATCCGTCGCGGCATAGATTATGGCCGGATCTTTCGGATCGAAAACGATCGCTTCAACGGCTCCTCCGGGCGGCCCTCCTGCAACCACACTCCGCTGGGCGGCTACGTTCCAGGGCGCGGCTAAGAGCCCGAACAGAAGCACGCTCGCTGAAGGCCGCATGAATAGAATCTTACCTGTTTTGGTGCGGGTCGTCCTAAGGCGACAAGCGAAGCCAAGTCCGTACTTCGATAGCAGCAGCCCTACCCGAAATGTAACCAAAACTGTAACCACCGAGTGAAAACAGGCGAAAGTCGGCGATACGCCACGTGCCGTAAAATCAGCGGATTATCGAACGGCGATACTCCGGGAAACAGCGTTTTGTTGCTTGAGGTGCTAGCGGGAGCAATCTCGTGGGGGTTCAAGTCCCCCTCTCCGCACCACATTTTAAAAGGGTTAGCGGCTTTGAGCTTGACCCTATTTACCTACCTTGGCCGCACTCGGTCGCTTCCGACGCTAACCCAGGCAGCGCCGATATATTCGTCATCAGCTCCTGCGGGAGAGCGTGCCGGTGTTGCAGCCAAGCCGCATCGTTATAAGCGATTTTGGTTGCACCGCCTGCGTCTTCCCAAATAAGGAGTTTCAAAGGAAGATCAAGTGCGGCGGTAGGCGCCGTTACCATCAACGGGGTTCCGGCTTTCGGGTTGCCGAAAATCAAGAGCTTACAAGGCCGCATTTGGAGGCCGGCTTTTTCAGCTTCCCCACTGTGATCAATAACGGCGAACAGTTTGATGTTGCGCTCCGCCAAGATCCGCTCGAATCGCGCGGCCGTCTGTTCGACGGAGCATTTCGAGGGCACGGTGACGATTCCATTTTGAGGCGAGCCAGTCGGCTGGGGCGTTGTGCCGGTTGGAAGCTGGTCCAAGAATCTGCGCATTCTGGCCACGATCTCTTCCAAGTGTGTTTCCAACGCGAAATGGCCTGTTGGCAGAAGTTCCACCACGGCGTTCGGATTGTCCCGGCGGAAGGCTTCGGCGCCGGCCGGCACGAAGTACGGATCGAATTTTCCCCACACCGCCAGGATCGGAGGCTTTGCCTTCCGAAAATACTCCTGGAATTTCGGGTACAGCTTCACGTTGTTGGCGTAATCCAGAAACAGGTCGAGTTGGATATCGACGTTGCCCGGCCGCGCCAACAGCGCAGCGTCGAGCGTGTAGCCCTCGGGTTTGATGCGGAACGGGTCCGGAATGCCTACTGAGTATTCATGGCGCAGCCCCTCGAGGTTGAGCCCGGCGCGAATGGCGTTGCGATTCTCGAGGCTCGGGTCGCGCCAATAGCGTTGGATCGGTAGCCAGGCATCGCCGAGCCCTTCCTCGTAAGCATTCCCGTTCTGAGACACGATTGCCGTGATTCGTTCGGGCGCCATCATGGCCAGCCGGAATCCGGTAGGCGCGCCGTAATCGAAAACGTACATCGCGTACCGCGTTAGTTTGAGCGCTTCGGTAAAAGCGAGGATTGTTCTGGCCAGCGAGTCGAAGGTGTAGGCGTATTTGCGCTTGGCGGGCACTTCTGTGAATCCGAAACCTGGCAGGTCCGGGGCGATGACGCGATATCGATCAGCCAGTCGCGGGATCAGATCGCGATACTGAAACGAAGAAGCCGGAAATCCGTGAAGCAGCAAAATCACTGGGGCATCGGCTGGCCCGGCTTCGCGGTAGAAGACTTTCAGGCCATCCACTTCTATGAGATGGTGCGAGGTCGCTGGCATATTCGGCGTGTCAGGCATGGATCCTCTCGGGCTGATGGTCTTCTGCGCCCTCCTGCACTCTCCAGGCGGTGTGCCGGTATTGCGTGATGTGGAATCGAGGATCGAGAGCGATGGCGGGCGAGGCAACCAGCGCGATGCTGGCCAATACTGTGCGAATCGCGTTCTGGATTCTCATGCTCTTGCGTCCCCAGAGATTACCGTTCAGCGACGGCAACGTCAGGACCCTATTATCCCGCAAGAATACAGGAGCCCGGGCTTTACCTCCAGCGGCTTGAAGTTTGGACCCTATTTGGACCTTACGCCCCAAGGCCGGCCGGGGCCGCTGGGGACGGTCTGTTGCGTAGAATCAGCATCTTAGGTCGCCGGGGAACGCCTGAAATCGCCTCGGTTCAGTTTGAGGTGCCAGCGGGAGCAATCTCGTGGGGGTTCAAGTCCCCCTCTCCGCACCATAATATCCCTTTTGGAATCATTAGTTTATAGCCATCGTTTCTCCGTGTGGCTCCAGTGTGACTGGAATCGTAGCCGGGAGGGATCTGAAATGGTCCATCATTAACCGGTCGATGTTCGCCTGCCGCCCGCTCGCCCACTTTGCGTAGTGTTGTCCAACCACGTTAGGGCTGTTGCCCAGGATGTCCGCCACTCGCTCGAAAGTCGCTCCGTGCTCCGGCAGCCGCGCGGCCAGCGTGTGACCTTAGCGTGTGCAACCCCGCCTTTCGGGATACGCGTGTATACTGATGGCGATCTCGGATGAACAGACGGCGCTTCCTCATCACTCCGCTAGCGGCTAGAGCCGCCATGTCCCAGGTCGGCGTCGAGTCGGGGCCGGAGGCTCCGAAAGCCGCTCCTGCTGCTGGAGCCTCCAGAGTCGCCATCCTGCTCGTGGATACGGACAGGGTAATGGCGTCCATAGACGAGCGCATCTACGGCCATTTTCTCGAGTTCATCAACCATTCGGTGGTGGATGGTTTATTCGCCGAACAGATTCGAGGCTGTGGTTTTGAGGGCGCCGATTTCACCACCTATTGGAAGCCGTTCGCGGACCGCGGCACAGTGGAAATTGCCGACGTCGAGTTCAAAAACGGAAAGAAAAGCGTGCGGCTCCACGTCGAGGGAGGCCGCGCCGGCATCCGGCAGAATCGCCTCTTCGTGGATGCGGGCCGCGAGTACAACGGCTCCCTCTGGCTCAAACGCGAGGAAGGCTCGCCGCGCGTAACCCTGCGCGTCCAGGGCGCCACGGGCGCCCCCATCGCCTCCGTGCCGCTTGCGCTCTCCGGTTCGGACTGGCAGGAGGCCCCCTATTCCTTCTCCTGCCGCGTGCGCGACACGCAGGCCACCGTGGAAGTCTCGGCCGAGGGTTCCGGAACGCTGCTGCTCGACTTCTTCTCCATGATGCGCGCGGACGTCCGCCGCGACGGCCAAATGCGTCCCGATCTGCTCCAGGCTCTTCGCGATCTCGCGCCGCCCTTTATTCGCTGGCCCGGCGGCTCCTTCGCCTCCACCTATTTGTGGAAGGACGGCATCGGTCCCGCCGCCGCGCGCCGCTATCACCCCAACAAGATCTGGGGCGGATATTCCGACTATTACGGCTTCGGCACGGACGAGTTCCTCGGGCTGTGCGCCAGGATCAAAAGCGAGCCCCTCATCGTGCTGCCCGCGCCCGGCACGGACCCCGCGCAAATTCAGTACGCCATGGATTGGGTCCATTACCTGAACGACCCCGCCACCACCGAATGGGGACGCCTGCGCGCCTCCAACGGCCACCCCGAGCCCTACGGAGTCCGCCACTTCCAAATCGATAACGAGCCCATGAACAACGGCTTCACCGCCGAGCAGTACGCCGAAATCGTGAACGTCTACGGCAGCCGCTTGCGGGCCATCGCTCCCCGGGCGCAAATCGTGGCGTGCGGGCAGAAGCGGTCGAACGACATGGCCTGGAGCCAAACCGTGGTCGATCTTGCCGGCCGGAACTTCGACGTGCTCGGATGCCACAACTACGAATATGAGCCCGCCAATTTCGAAACCGGCCTCTGGCGCATCCGCGAATACCTCGGCAAGCTGCGCGATTACATCCAAGCTTCCGCGCACCCGCAAATCCAGATCGGCGTTCTGGAGTGGAACCTCGCGCGGACCTACGATTGGCGGGCCGGCCTCCACGCCGCCGGCGCCCTCATGATGTACGAGGAACTCAGCCCCCGCCTTACCATGACGTGTCCGGCGCTGCTCATGCGAAACACCACGGACGACCCCACCTGGACGTCTCTCATCTACCACGACCACGTCTCCTGGTTCCCCGGCGCGGCGTACCCGGTGGAGAAGCTCTTTCGCGAGCACTTCGCGGAAAGACTCCTCGCCTCCACCAGCGGCACGTTCCGCGACCTTCCCAACCGCAAGTCCTTCTTCGATGACATCGCCACCATGAAGCCGGAAGACTGGCAGCCCGGCGGCGTGGAAGCCGTCGCCACCCGGAGCGCCGATGGCCGCCGCATGGTAGTCAAGGCCGTCAATTACGCGGCCGAGAGAACCGCCCTCCTGGTGCGATTCCAAGGCGCCGGCGCCCCCGCGAAGGCCGCTGCAACATGGCACACCATCCGCGCCGGCCTGAATGATGCCGCCTCGCTGGACCACCCGGACGCGATCGTTCCCCTGAGCCGCACGCTGAACTACGCGAAAGACCTCACCATAGAACTGGACCCGTACACGGTCACGCTGCTTGAAATCGTTGGAGGTTGAGATCGGTAGACGTTGGGATCGTAAGAGAACGGCACGCACGTATCGCGGCGTACGATCCCCTTGCGCGATCTGTTCATCCACGCGGCTACCTGCGTCCACCCGCACGATTCGATATGATTGGGTCCCAGCAGGGATATACGACAATGGCCGACCGCCCGCCATCGGATTCGGGCACGAGCGGTTGGGGAGGTGAGCATTCATGACCAGGAAGCATGCTTGGGGTATCGCGGCAATTTCGGCCTGTCTCGCGCCGCTCTTCGCCGCCGTTCCCAATTGGATTCCAGACATAACGTTCAAGGCGACAAGTCTGGCCGGGTGGCACACGCTGGGCCAGGCCGACTGGCGCGTGCAGAACGGGGAAGTCATCGGGACGGTGCGGCAGGGGGGCTACGGCGGCTGGCTGGCGCTGGACCGTTCCTATCAGGACGTGGCGCTCTACGCGAATTTCCGCTGCGGCGCCGGTTGCCAAACGGGCATTTTGCTGCGGGCGGAAAAGACCGCCGAAGGCATGAAGGGCATCTACGTTTCCCTGACTGAGGGAGACATGGCGTGCTACCGCGTGACTCTGGATGCCGACGGAAAGGAGCTGACGCGCGAGAAGTTGCCGCCCGCGCCCACTAGCCCGCGGATTCTCCCGCCGGCGAATCCCGCGGGTGGGGCTGGAGCCGGAGGCCGCCGCGGTGGAGGCGCCGCCGGCCGCGGAGCTTTTGGCGGAGCTGGAGGCGCGGCGCGAGGCGGCGGTGGCGGCCGCGCCGCTGCGCCGGTGGCGGACTATCCCTTTACACAGCCCAAGCCTGGCGCCCGTTCGGCAGACTGGAACTCGGTGGAGGTCATGATTGACGAGAACAGCGTCCGGGCCTGGGTGAACGACATCGGTGAAGCGACCATCGGCCGCGCGGAGGAAGAAGATGGCCGGTTTGGTCCCATTGCGCTGTATGTGGGCGGCTCTGGCGAAGTGCGCTTCAAAGACATCGCGTACAAGGATCTGGCCACCCGCAATGCTCCCGCGGAAAAAGTGTCGAGCCGCTTCCGGATGCAGCGGCTCGACGAGTTCTACTACGCCTGGTCCGCCGCGGCTGCCGACTTCAACCATGACGGCATTCTGGACGTGGTGGCCGGACCGTGGCTCTACTTCGGCCCAGATTTTACGAAATCGCGCGAAATTCTCCCGGCGCACACCTGGAATCCGTCGACGGAATACGCCAACGACTGCATGCTGGAGATTGCCTACGATTTCACTGGCGATGGTTGGCCGGACATTCTCTGCGGCGCCAGCTTATATGTGAACCCGAAAGGGGACTCGCGCCGCTGGGACAAGTACCAGGTGCTCCCCGGAATCGGCAGCGAGGTTTGGACAACCGCCGATATCGACGGCGACGGGAAGCCTGAGGTTGTTTTCATGAGCAGGGCGGAAGGCATGGTTTGGGCGAAGCCCGATCCGGCTAATCCGACGGGACAGTGGAAGATACATAGCGTCTCCGGGCCGGGTTACGGGATACAGCACGGCATCGGCGCCGGAGACATCAACGGCGACGGACGCCCGGACATGCTCAACGTGTTCGGCTGGTGGGAGAATCCGGGCCCGGGCGGCAAGGAGCCCTGGAAGTATCATCCGGTGGCGTTTGGCCGTTACGAGCGCGACAACCTGGGCTCGGGCGGCGGCTCGGCTGCGGGGAACGTGAGTTTGGGGAACGGCATCTCCATGATGGCGGGTGGCGCGTTAATGCCTGTTTACGACGTCAACGGCGACGGCCTGAACGACGTGGTGACCGCCATATCGGCGCATGGTTTCGGGCTATCGTGGTTTGAACAGAAGCGGGATGCGGCCGGCAACATCTCCTTTGTGGAACACCCGATCATGAAGGACTACTCGGATGCAGCGAAGAACGCTGGAGGCGTCACGTTTTCCGAAGCGCACGCCATGACCTCGGCGGACGTGGATGGAGACGGCGTGACGGATATCGTGGTGGGTAAGCGATACTGGTCCCACGAAGACAGTCTCCACGATCCGGATGCCTATGGCGCGCCGGTTCTTTACTGGTATAGGACCGTCCGGAATCCCAAGGCCCCCGGCGGCGCTGAGTTTGTCCCGGACTTGATCCACAACCGCTCGGGCGTCGGCTCCAATGTACTGGCGGTGGACCTGAACCACGATGGCGCCATGGATATCGTCACCGCGACGGACCGGGGCACGTTCATCTTCTGGGGAAAGCCGAAGGCGCACGCAACCACCGCCGCCGGCGCACGCAAGTAGACGCAGCGCCAGAGTCCACAAAGCCCGCTGTGCGCGAATTTGAGCGGAGTGCGCCAAGTGCTCGGGACTCCCTCCGCGCTCCCCCTGCGCCTGGCGCGCTACTGGCGCACGGTCACCGCGAACAGCGCGTGGTGGGCCAGAATGAAAAGCGTTCGATGGTTGGCTCCTCCGAAGACCAACTGTAGCGGGCGCTCCGGAACGTCGATGCGGCCGAGCGGCTTTCCCGCCGGGTCGTAGACAAAGACTTGGCCGTTGGCCACGTAGACGTTGCCTTTGGCGTCCGTCGCGACGCTCTCGCCGCCACGCTGGGCGAAGGGCTGCAAGTCAGTGAGCGAACCGTCAGGCCTCAGCAAGGCCTTGTACGTGATGTCCTCCGACTCACTGCTCACATACACGTGGCTGCCAGGCGCCGCGCTAAGAAACCCATAGGCGTCAAGCGCGTCCGAGAAGCGCCATCCACCGGGGGCGCCATCTCCGTCCTGCTGGAAGATGCGCGCGGCGGGCAAGACTGTGCTGCCGTCTGGCGAGATGTACTCCCTGGCCGGCGGCGCGCTGATGTCTTCCTGGAACATCTGGGCCAGAGTTTTGAAGGCGTACGTGTCGAAATCGAGCTGATTCTTAAACTCGCCGTTATTCCAGTAATTGACCGGCAGGACGAAGCGCGCGCCCGGGTGCGGCCCCGCGGGCTGCGGCGCAAGCACGGTGAACTGGTCCTTCGGAGAGCCGGGACGGAACGTATAGACCGAGCCCTGGAAGGAGAGCGCGAGAAGGTCGCCGGCTTTGTCGAAAGCCAGGTTCACCGGGCCGAGAGGATTGTCACGCTCTACAGTGAGTCCCTCGCCGGCCGACCAGCCGTAGATGCGCTGCTCGTGGCGGTCCACGAAATAGAGCTTGCCGGCGCCATCCACGGCGGCGCCGGAAATAGAGAAGAAGCCGTCTTCGAGCTTGCGAACCCTGGCGCCGGGCTCCAGCACGGCCGGCGAGGCGGCGGGCGGGGGTTGTGCGGGAGCGGCCGGAATGTCGAGCGCCGCGAACTCATGCTCGCGCGTGGAAAGGTGATGGGTCATGTCCTCGATGGCGTCTTCGTCCGGGAACTTGCTGATGCGCAGGTAGGTGGCGCAGCCGTTTTGGTCGCAGGTGGCGAAGCCGCTCTCCGCGTTTACGTGCACGTTGCGGAAGTGAATGTCCGCGGAATGATAGAGGCGCACGGCTGTGGGAAAGGGCGCGCGGCTGCGGGTCACGCGGTAGGCGTGGTAATTCGCGATGGTGACGTTACGGCACCAATCGAGTTCGAGCGAGAGCGCATCGGGGCTCTCGCCGGCCTCCTCCTCGGTTTGCGGCGCATTGACGTCCCAGTTTTCCACATGGTCCAGCTTGATCTCCGTGCGAACGTGGTGCTCGTTGGAAAGTTCGTAGACATGGCCGGGAGTCTTCGTGTCGGAGACGTAGAACCCGGCCTGGGCGTACGTATCGGGCGTCCAGATATCGGCGAAAGTCCCGCCGCCGCCATCGGCGATCCAAAGGCTGGGGAACTGGCCGTCCCAAGGCTTGCGAAGATCCGGGTCGGCTGTGTGGTCGTTGTTGTAGGGGATCATGCCGGAGCCGTGGCCGCCGAGGAAGCGCACATCGTCGATGAGCGATGCGGCGCCCGCGCGCCAGAGCACGCCGACGGCGCGTGGATTGACCCCGCCGGTGGAGACGCCAAAACCGCTCAGAATGTTCGCGCCGCCGGCCGGCGCCGAGATGACTGGCCGCGGCTCACCGAGGCCCTGGAAGGCCGGCGTGGAATCGGGAAGGTCAAACTGCGTGGCCGTGGGATGCAGCCCGATGAGGACGCTGTCCGGACGGAGCGTGAGCGTGTCCGTAACCACATATTGGCCGCTGGGGAAATAGAGCACGCGATGTTGCGCGATGGCGCGCTGGATGGCGGCGGTATCGTCCGTCTTGCCGTCTCCCATCACGCCCAGGGTGCGGACGTTCACCCAATCGCTGGTGGCGGGCAGCGGTGCAATGGCCGGCGGCAACGGGGCGGGCATGGCGGCGAGCCGCGACGCTTGGTAGACCATGCCAATGGCGCCTACGGCGCCTTCGCCAGGGAGGATGAGGCCGTAGTTGAAACTCGCCACCTTGTAGATGGGCCCCTTGCCGGCGACCTTCCTTCCGCTTTCGCGGAACATAGCAAATACGGGCGCGTTCTTCAGCGTGGCGTTTTCAAAGCCCGATTCCATGAGGGGGTTCTTCTCGCCGCTTAGGATGACCACGGGGCCCGAGATGTTCTCGAAGCGGGCATCCTTGACCCAGAGCTGGTCGTAGTATTGCGGGTCGATGGCGACGGCGGTGGGCACGTCGCGGAAGGAATCGCGGATGAGCGTGAGGCCGGCTTCATGTTCGCGGATGGAGGCTTCGCGCTGGCCCTGGAATTCGGAATCGATGAGGGTGAATTGCCAGGCCGGGGAAGTCTTGTCCGTAAGGATGCCGTAGCGGCCGCCGTGGAAATGAAGATCTTCGGCTTCGTTGCCCACCTCGGTGAGCGCGGCTAGGCCGGAGCCGATCTGGAAGTCCATATGGCTCAGGTAGGAGTGCTGGGCAAAGTGGCAGCGGATGGCCACCGCGGCGGGATTGCCGGCGCCGATTTCAAAATCGATATTGCTCATCGCCGAATAGAACGTGCCGGGGCCCGCGTCCGATATGGCGGGGTTTGGCGGAACGCTATCCGGCGGGGGGAAAGGCACGCGGAAGCCTCTGCCTCCTCTGCCGCCGCGCGACCCGGTGAACATCACCATCACGCCAACGCCCTTCTGGAAGCCGGGTGTGTTGGCGGCAAGTACGAAGACGGGACGCGTGGGGCCATAGCCGAAGATGCGGAGGCTCGGCGGCACGTAGATCGTGCGCGTGAGGCGATAACGGCCGGGCGCAATGAAAAGAATGCTCTGCGGGCCGCCGGCGGCTTTATCGATGGCCGATTGGAGCGCCACGCTATCGTCTGCGAGGCCGTCGGCGTGAGCGCCGAAGTCCGGCGCGGCCAGATAGACGGCGGCGGGATCGTCAAGACGGGTGGCGATGCTGGAAGCTGAAAAAGCCGGCGAGACTAGGCCCTGGATCAGGGCGGCGAGGCACAGAAGGCGTTGCGTGCGCGCGTGCATAGCCCCTGTTCTATCTCACGGCGCGCCGGCGCGGGGAACCGAGGAACCCGGCGCCCGCGGTGAGTGATGACAGAGCAGCAATAAAAAAACGGCTGACCGGCCGAAGAGCCGCGCACATCGGCCCGCCTGATCGAGGACGGGCCGCTTCGCGCGCGCTGGCGGCTCATTGTCGGGCCTGGCTTCACGCCCCTCCCCAAGCCGTCAACTCACTCCGCGAAAATTCCAGGCCCCTAGCGGCCAGGCTTGCCGCGGGGTTCGCCGTGGGCCGCCAGGTGGTTGTTGTGGGCTTCCTGGGCGTGCGACACCTGCTCGGCGGTCGGACCCTGATGAGGTTCGCGAGCGGCGGATTCCTCTTCCTTCGTGGGACGCGCCTGAATGCCCCCCCTGCCGCTGAAAGCGTGATTGGGCGTCTTCACGGGCTTCACCACGGTCCGGTCTTCATAGACGTTATGTACATTGTGCACATCCACATTAGCCACCGCCGTGTTGTGGTGGAACGTATTGCCGATCCACCGTCCGCCGGTGAAGCCGGAGCCGAAGTAGCCGTTGCCGTAATTCACGCCGCCGTAGAAACCGACCGTCTTGCCCCAGTAACCGGCGTGCCATTTGTACCTGCCGCCGTCAAAATTCCAATAGCCAGGCGTCCACAGCAAGCCGGGAGCCGGCGGGCGAACCCACTGGCCGGGCACCCAGTAGTAGCCGTAATCGCCATATTGGTAGTAGCCGGGCGTCCAGATATAACCGTCGCCAGGACACGCGGGCTGGTCGAAAACCGCGATGGGCGGCGGCGCAATGTTCACCGAAATCTGGATGCCCGCCGAAGCAATAGGCGCGCAGAGCGCGGCCAAGGTGCAAATCAAGGCAATTCCAAGCAAATGTTTCATCTTGTCCTTCTCCTTATGACGGCCCCGCGGAGAGTCGCGGGATCCGTTTCTATCAGAGTTCATCCCGTGCCGCCGCTATACCGTTCCCGGACGGCGGCGACAGGCAAGGAAAATTTTACACCGGCGCCTCTCGGCCCGGAAGCCTCTTTAAGGCTATGCAGGCGCCGAATTCCCTCTTCCGAATGCGGCTTGCACTTGGACTTCCATACGGGACCGAAAATGACGTGAAGCGCGAGCGGACTTGGAGATTCAGTTCGCGGGGCAGACCGTGGATTATAAGCAGGTGGAGTTTCAAATCGCCGCGGCGCAAGGCGGCGCCCTGCGCCTCACCGGAACGATCCCGGCCAAGGTGGCGGATTTCAAAATCACTCCGCCCTCCCTGCTGGCCATGCCCATCAAGAACGACATCCCGATCCGTGTGGACATGACCTGGCAGCGGCAGTAGCCTCCGCTACGGCGGACACTGCCCCGCCGCGGTCCAGCGGCGGGGCTTAACGCCGCTCGTATAAAATGGAAGATTAGCCATGTCCGACACTTCGCAGGATTTCTATCGCATCCGAAAGCTGCCGCCCTACGTCTTCGCGGTGATCAACGAAATGAGGGCCAAGGCGCGAGCGGCACAGATCGACATCATCGATCTGGGGATGGGAAATCCGGATGGCGCAACCCCCCGGCCCGTGGTCTCCAAGCTCGTCGAAGCGGCCCGCAATGCGCGCAACCACCGCTATTCCCAGTCGCGCGGCATTCCCAAGCTTCGCGAGGAGATCGCCAAGCGCTACCTGGAGAATTACGGCGTGGAAATCGACCCCGACAAGGAGGCGATTGTCACCATCGGCGCCAAGGACGCGCTGGCGCACCTGCTGTTCGCCGTGGTGGGACCGGGCGACACCGTCGTGTCGCCGAACCCGGCCTATCCGATCCATCAGTACGGCGTGATCATGGCCGAGGGCAACGCCTGCGTGCTTCCCATGCCGGACGCCGCCACGTTTCTGAACCGCCTGGAGGACCTCTACAAGTCCGGCGCGCCCAAGCCGAAGTTGCTGTTGATTTCCTTCCCGCACAATCCAACCACCACCTGCGTGGACCTGGATTTCATGAAGGAGATCGTGCGGCTGGCGCGCGAGCACGGCACGCTCATTGTGCACGATTTCGCCTACGCCGACCTGGGCTTCGACGGCTACAAGCCTCCCAGCATCCTCCAGGTGGAGGGCGCGAAGGACGTGGCCGTGGAAATCTTCTCCATGTCGAAAAGCTACAACATGGCGGGGTGGCGGGTGGGCTTCTGCCTGGGCAACCACAAGATGATCGCCGCCCTGGCGCGCATCAAGAGCTACCTGGATTACGGCGTGTTTCAGCCCATCCAGATCGCCTCCATCATCGCCCTACGCGAATGCCAGGAGGAGCCCAACAAGATTCGCGCCATGTACCAGAAGCGGCGCGACGTGCTGGTGCACGGCTTGAAGCGCGCCGGATGGCCGGTGGAGCCGCCGCGCGGCACCATGTTCCTATGGGCGCCTGTGCCGCAGCGCTACCAGGACATCGGATCCCTGGAGTTCAGCAAGCTGCTGCTCGAAAAGGCCCTGGTTGCGGTCTCTCCCGGCGTCGGCTTCGGCCCGCTGGGCGAAGGGCACGTACGCTTCGCGCTGGTGGAGAACGAACAGCGCATCCGGCAGGCCACGCGCGCCATCGGGCAATTCCTGAAGGGCTAGGCGCGGACGCGTAGCCGCGCGCAAGCGGCCCCCCTCTACTCGATTCTATAAGGGATCGAGATCTGGATGCTTTTAGGCGCGAAGCAGGCCGTGTTGTTGCACGCCTGGTAACTCAGCCTGCCCGTGGCGATTCCCTGCCCGGCCGGAGCATTCGCGGCCACCTTGAAATTGGCCGTCACGTCAAACGCTCCGGTGAATACGGACAGCGGCTTTTGCGAGAACTCATACTTCTGAAACTGCGGCGCGGGAAACGTGGCCGGCTGCGGCTGAAGAGCGCCCGTCTGCGTCCAGGTGATCTTGAGCGGGATCAGATAATCCTCGGCGGGCTTGTCGCTGTTCACGTGGAAGCCCTCGCGGACCGTGCAGGGGATCTTCGCTTGCACCGCGGCGTTGCGCTTGCCTACCACCTTCGGCAGAACGCCTACGGTCATGTAGCCGCCGCTAGTTTGCGCCGGGAGCAAGGGCAGCCAGCACAATACGGCCAGCGCGATCCGGCTGCTTCTCCATGCGCGTGACGCGTCCCCCCTGCTGCGGAGCCGCCAGGAGTTTTTCCACGCCTTCATCGATATCCCTCCGATCCGCGACCCCGATATGCACCGCGGCGATTCGCCCTTGGCGATCGATTAAGAAAGTCGTCGGCAGCGCATCCACGCCCCCGTAAAGCTGCGCCGTCTCATCGTTGCCCATCAGCACGCGATAGTTGATGCCTATCTTGGCGACAAACGGCTTCACCGAGTTCCAGCCGTCGTCATCCATCGAGACGCCCAGCACCGTGAGGCCGTGATCCTTCTCCTTGCGCTGCAGGTCCATGAACCACGGAATCTCCTCGGCGCACGGATCGCACCACGTAGCCCAGAAATCCAGCAGCACCACCTGTCCGCGGAAATCCGACAGGCGCACCGCCTTGCCGTTGGCGTCCTTCAGTGTGAAATCCGGCGCCGCCGGCCGCTCCTTATCGGGCTTCAAGGCAGCGCGCGCGGGGCGGGGCGCCGATGAACAGCTACCCAGCAGAAATCCGAGCAGAACCCCGGCCAGCGCGGCCGTCAAACGCAATCGAGACACAAATACGCTTCCCGATACGATTATAGCGGCAATACGCGGCCCCCCACGAATGCCGCGAACCACGCCCGGCGGCGCTGGCGGGCGCGCGCGGATAGGGTGAACTCGCCGTGCCGCTTCACGCCCGAATAGAGCCAGGCCGCGGAATCGCAGAAGCTCTCGCAGCAATACTCGCGCCAGCGCCGGGTGCGGGCCCGCGCATCGCGCGGCTCCAGCGCCAGCTTGCGCCATTCGGCGGACCATCCGAGTTCGCCCCGCGTTCCCGCCCGCTGCTCCGCGCGGAGGAGATCTTCATAGGACCAGCGCGGCGCGTTGCCTTGCCGCAGCCAGACGAAATGAAACAGCTCATGCACGAATATGCGCGGAAACTCGGCGGCGGCGCAATCGAACACCATGCGCCGCTCCCGCGGAAAGGTCCCCGCATGCGCCGCGCCGTGGCGGTCCTTCAAACCCCGCGCCGCGCCGATGCGGATGGGCAAACCCGTGAGCGGCGGCAAGCGGCGAAGCACTCCGCCCGCCGCGGCTTCGTACCGCCGGGCTTCAAACACAAACCGTGGAGGGCTGTGGGCGGCTGGCGCGCCGCCGGCTTCACCTGGCGCCGGCCTCGCTCCGCTCCGTACGGGCCAGTTCCGCGGCATAACGCTCCAGTTCTTCCGTGCGCAGGGTTACCAGGTCCTTCTCCATGTCCTCGCCGGTTTGCACCAAATACAAAAGGTGCATGGCCGCGAGGCGCGAACACCAGGCGTCATCCACCGCGCGGCCGGCCTGCGACGCCGTACGCGGAAGCTCGCCCTGCGGCAGCGCGATGGTCTTCTCCGTGCGCCCGCCCGCTTCGTCCACCAGAAGGAACTTCACGTCCACGGTGTCGGAATGGCGCAGAGAAATGGCGGTTTGCATCCACTTGAATTGCGCCTGAAACTTGCGGCCGAACGGGTCCGGACCCGCTTCGAACTGACGAAAATTGAGCATCCTAGGCTTATCTTACACTGGGCACTTCCGGCCGTGCCGGGCCCCCACGCTAAAATGGAGCGCATGGCGGCCCTGGATACGCAAGTGGCGGAGGATTACCAGCGCGATGTCGCGGAGTTCGCGCGCCGCACGCGGGAACTGGGCTTGGATGGCCTGGACGGCTACTACTGGTATCACACCATGGACCTGCCCCACGGCCTCGTCACGCCCGGGCAGTACGACTTCCGGCGCAGCCTGCCCTGCTTTCCCTTTCCTTCTGACATGCGCGGCATGCGCGTGCTGGATGTCGGCTCGGCCACCGGCTACTTCGCCTTCGAGTTCGAACGGCGCGGCGCCGCCGTCGTGTCCGTGGAACTGCCGTCGCTCTATTCCCTGGACCGCTTTCCGGGCCAGGACGTGGAACATAGCATCGCGAGGATCCAAAAGATGATGGGCGGCGCGGACCGCCCGGACGCCGCGCAACTCTACCTGCGCCTGCTGGAAGGACCGTTCCAGTTTTGCCACAAGCTGCTCTCTTCGCGCGTCGAGCGGTGTTATTCCACCGTCTACGATCTTTCCTCCGCCAATACCGGCGGCCGGCCTTTTGACCTTGTGTTTATGGGCGATATCCTGCTGCACACGCTGCACCCGCTGCAGGCCTTGGCCGCTGTGGCGCCGCTGTGCCGCGGAGAGTTGATCATCGCCCAGGTGATGCCCGAGAGCGCCGACGGGCGCCCGGCCATGCACTACGTGGGCGGCGACAGCCTCGAATCCGACGAAGTCTCGTGGTGGTGGCCCAACCAGGCATGCCTGGAGCAACTGCTCCGGAAGCTTGGCTTCCGCCAAGTGGCCGCGGCCGGAAGCCACGCCGGCCTCCTGCGGCCATCCGGATACCCCTTCGAACGCGCCATCCTGCGCGCCTTGAAATGAGGGCGTGGCGCCCCGCCTAATCGGCGGCCTCGGGAGAGTCCCGATACCGCCCGAGCACGTCTCCCTGGGAAATCACGCCCTCTAATTTGCCGAAGTCCGCGCGGCTCACCACGGGCACCAAGGTGGAGCGATCCACGAAGCGCAGCGCCATATCCAGCGGCTGATCCGGGTGGAGATACGGAGCGCGCCGGCCGGCGAATGCGAAGTTCAGCGTTTGCGATCCCTTGCCTTCCCGCACCAGATTCTCGAGTTCCTGGCGGCTCACGGCTACCCATCGCGCCGGTTCCAGGCGCAGCAGGATCACCTCCGTCCCTTGTCCCGACACGCGCTGCAAGGCGCGGTCCAGCCTCTCTTCGCCGTCCAGAACCGGATTGGGCGCGGCGCGCATGGCGTCTTCCACGCGCAGGACGTCTTCCTCCCGCTGCTCCTCCATGGACGGAAGATCCATGCCGTCCTGGCGCGTCAGAACGTCGAAGATCGGCGTGGGCTGCAGGGCGCGGGAGATGACGTAGGCCATCGTATTGGCAATTATCACGGGAAGAATAATGGAATAGTTGCCGCTCACCTCGAGCACCATGAACACGGAGGTCATCGGCGCGCGCAAAAACCCGGCGAACAGCACGCCCATTCCAACCAAAGCGTACGTCCCGGACGAGGCGTTCGGCTGCAGGAGGAAGGCGTGCTCCGCGCCGCCCACCGCCGCCCCTAGCATGGCGCCGATAAACAGTGTCGGAGCGAACATGCCTCCCGGCGTTCCGCTGGCGAAGGACACCATGGTGGCCACGATCTTCAGTCCCGCGAGGATCGCCAGGAATTGCCAGGTGAACTGGCCGTGGATCGCCTGGTCGATGTACTCGTACCCCGCGCCCATCACCTGGGGCGCCCCCATCACGGCGATCGCTCCAATCAGCAGGCCCGCAACCGGAGACTGAAGGTACTGCGTCCAGGAAGGCGAAGCCTTCGATAGGCGCCGCATGGCGCCAATGCCGCCCGCGAACGCCACGGAGGCGAGACCGCCCACCACGCCCAACGCGCAATAGGCGAACAATTCCGAGGGATGCTCCAGTTGGATGGGGGGAATCCGGAACAGCGACTCGGACCCCAGAAACCAGCGCATCACCACAACGCTTGAGACGGCGGAGAGCACCACCGAACCGAGAATCCCGGCGGTCCATCGTCCGATAACCTCTTCGATGACGAACAGCACCGCGGAAATCGGCGCGTTGAAGGCGGCGGCCAGGCCGGCGGCGGCGCCCACCGGCGCGATCAGCCGCATGCGCTCGCGCGAGAGCGAGACGCGGCGCCCCAGCGCCGAAGCCAGGCTCGCCCCGATCTGAAGAGATGGATCTTCCGGGCCCAGCGAATGCCCCGAGCCGATGGCCAGGCCGGCGGTGAGGAACTTGCCCACCGCGGTGCGCAGGGGAATGTAGCCGTCGTAGATGTAGAGCGCCGCCTTGGTCTGATTCACGCCGCTGCCGCGCGCGCGCGGAAAGACGTGAATCACCAGCGCGGCGATCAGTAGTCCGGCCAGCGTGGGGGCGAGAACCAGCCGCATGGGGGAAGCGACTCCCGATCCAAGCGTGTAGATGCGGCACCAATCAATGAAGAAGCGAAAGCAGACTACCGCCAGCCCGGAGAAAAATCCGATGAATACGGAGAGCACCAGAAAAAAGCGCTCTTCGCCAAAGTTCAACCATGGGGGCGCCGGCATATGGGGCCGTTCCGTCCCAGACCCGCTTGCCGCCGCGGGATCATTCTCGGGTAAGACCGTTTGCGTATCCCCCTTAATTTCCTTCATGTGATTTCGCGATAAGAAGCAGCGCCTTGTCCACGTCCGTGGGCTGGCAGGCGGCGCTAGTCTGCCGTTCGATGCTGTACACGAGTTCCATGGCGCTCTCCGCCAGATCCGGGTCCCGGCGCAAGCCGCTTTCGGTGACTTCTTGTTTCATTTTGGTCCAGGCGTCCGAAAGGCTGGGCTGCTTGGAACCCGCCGCCGCGCTGGCCGCCGGGCAGGACTTCAGCCGGTCGCCCGCTGCGGCGAACGCCTGCACAACCAGCCGGTGCTCCTCGGCGTCCGAAATCCCGCGGCGAAACGGGTCCATCCGCAGCACCAGCTCCACCGTGGCTAGCAGGTCCGCGCTTTCGGCGTCGCCGCCCTCTCCAGCCACGGCTTCACGAAGATACTCCTGGGCCTGCGGGTAGCGGCCGAGTTCAAAGGAAGCCTTGCCCGCCCCGGCCAGCGCCTGCCGGTTGTTGCGGGAAGCCCGCAACGCCGCGCGGTAGGCCGCCAGCCCGTCCTGGTAGTCCTGCGCTTGCGCGAAGAGGTCGCCCACGTGCGTTTGCATCGCGGGATCGTCGCCCAGCGTGGCCGCCAGCTCAATCAACTCGGATTGCGCCTGTACCTTGCGGCCGTTCTTCAACAGGTAGCCGATCAGTTCTAGGCGAGCGCCCTGCGTGTGGCGCCCCGCATCGCTCGTCCAAGCTCCGTAAATTGCGTTGTGGTAGTACCGCAGCGCGTCCTCCGCGGTCCCGCTCTGGCTGGCGATGCGCGCCAGCTCAAGGTTCACGAATCCGTTCTCGGGTTGCCTTTCCCAGAGGTTGAGCAAATACGTGAAGGCCTGATCCGATTGCTTTGCGCCGAGCAGCGCCTGGGCCAGGCCAAGCTGGTACGAATAGTTGTCGCGCGAATAGAGGAGCGCCACGCGAAACTCGCCCGCCGCGGCCTCAAAGCGCCCCGCCTTGAGATCCGCCGCCCCGCGATCGTACCATCGGCTGGCAAGCGATCTCTGTTGAGCGTGATACAGGCTCGACAGTTCGCTCACCGCGACGAAAGCGAATACCGCTATCGTCGATAGCATCGCGAGGATTGCTGGCCGGCGAGCAAGATCGAGTCCGGCTCTGAATCCGCGGACTTCCTGGCGCGCCGGATTCCCCTGTGGTCTCAGTGCGTCCGGGCTCTCCGCGGAACCGATCTGCGAGGATCCGCCCCCTGAAGAACTGCTGGACATCCCTTCTATTCTAGTGGAGTCGGGAGTAATCCCGGCAGGAAAGCCGTTACAGGAACGCCGGTCCACCCGTGGCCGCATCCGCGCCAAGCTCATTACTCGCTCCGGACGGCGCGGTTCCAGATCGTTTCCGCGGACTTTGCGGCTCGGCTGGCTAGGTTGCGCGCAGCCTCTCAACCCAGCCATCTGCTGATGGCGGTGCTGTGCGCCCGCGAGGTTTTGCGTACCGAAGCCGCCGCCGAACTGCATGCCCTGGCCCGGGAGAATGCGGGCTCGCCGCTGGTGAAACGCTTGCGGGAAGAGCAGGGGGGCCGGGAGGGCAACGCCAGAGTTGCCAGGGGAGCGCCTCGCGGCTTCCGCTCCGGGCGCCGCTCAGGCGATAAGGCCGTTCGCCCCCGTTGGCTTCGTGGTCAGGCCGCTGCCCCGGCCCGCATCGCCATTGGCTCCGAATGGCTTCCAAACGCGCGGCGAACCATGGCGGAGGACGCGTGGGCGTTCAGGAAATCGATGAGCCCTTTGTCCTGCCGCTCCATGTGTTGCGCGGTCCAGACTTCCACAAAAAGCGCCAGAGCGCCGCATTGCCGAATGGCGCCCGCCACAAAGTCGCGCTCCAGTCCCCGGAGTTGCACTAGCAGGCGCTGGTGTTCGGCCGCGTGAGCATTCGCGCCCTGGTAGCCGATGGCGCGCATCAGCCCCTCCTCGGACCCGAAGTGCCGCTCCACGGCGGTCACAAACGCGGTGAGCCTGCCGGCCAGTTCGTACCTCGGCCGGCCCAGGCTGATGGCGCTGCGAATGTCGTTCAGCGCTTCGGTGACTTCCCCGTGTTCCGCGTAGATCTGCTGAACCTCCAGGGCGGCTTCCGAAGCAGATGGCAATTCCATGGGGTTCAGCTTAGAGGCGTTTCGCCGCTCTTATCAACCTTCTCAATGGTTATGGAACTTTTCGGCTATCAGTACGCCTGCGCGTTGGGCGCGTAGGCCGCTTGCGGGTGATTTCCGTAGTCGCTAGGGACAATGATCCACGCAGCTAGGTACGCCAGGAAGCCGATTCCGGCGGTGATGGCTGCGGCCAGCCAGATGACGCGCATCAGGCTGACGTCCACCCCGAAATAGCGCGCGAATCCCGCGCAAACACCGGCGATCTTCTTGTTTTGCTTGTCCAGCAGCAGGGGCCGCGACGCGCTTTCCGCCGCCGCCATCGCCGTGCGCCTCCCGCATCGGGAGCAAAACCGGTCGTCCGCCTTCAACTCCTGACCGCATTGCGTGCAAAACATGTTGTGCCTCCGTCAGGTAGCTACGCAGTGGGTAGGCTAAGTGTTCCGGGAAACACCCCCGCGCAAGCCGCCGGCCGGAGCCCCGGAGACGCCAGTCAGGCGCCTTCGTCTGCAATCTTCTCCACCAGGCGCTCCATGTGGACGCAATAAAGAGCCTGCTTGCCGTCGCGGTCGCTTTGGAAGAACAGGCGCTGGGCGTCGGGTGAGAAAAACGGCGAGACGGTTTCCGGGCGGCTGGCGCGATGGTCGCAGACCGTCAGTTCGCGGCCGTTGATGCGCAGCAGGATCAGCACCGAGGGCGAGGCCGCGTTCCGGCTCGCGCCTGCGAACACCGACGTGTTGCGGTTGAATCCAAAGTGCACGTATTGGCTGGTCTTCGCCACCAGCCGGTCCTTCTCGCTCTCGGGCAGATACTCGCGGATGGCGTTGAGCTGCGTGCGGTCGTCGGGGAAATTCAAATAGAGCGCCGTCGCGCCGTCGGGCGACCAGTTGGCCGGCCCCACCCGGCCCGCCGCTACCTTAAGCTTGCGATTCCCCTGCCCGTTCGTATCCACCACCCACAACGCCCCGCCCGCATCGCGATACAGGATCTGGCGATGGCCCGGACGGGCGATCGGCTGGGCGATTTCCGCCGCGGACTCGAATACCGTGCGCGCCCCGCCTCGGTCGAGCGACACGGCCCGCACCCGGCTCGCGCCGTCCTTGCGCTCAACAAACAGCGCCGAAGCGCCGTCCGGCGAGAGGCTCATCCCCGCGCCGCGCTGGTATCCCTCCGGCAGCGTATAGACCGCGCGCTCGCGCAGCCCCGCGAGTTGCGTCGCGCACAGCCGCTGCCCGGCGAAATACCAGATGGCGCTGTCGTTCGGCGCAAGCGCCAACGTCTCTCCGTCCAGGTCTTCGCAGTCCGTCAGTTGGCGCGTCTCGCCCTTCTCCAAATCCATGGAGAAGGCTTGGCGCGCGCCGCCGCGGTCGCACGAGTACAGAAGGAACCGCCGGTTGCGCGCCACCGCCCGGTTGTAATAGGCCGGCAGCGCGCTGGTATAGGCAGGGTCCGTGAGACGATAGACTTCCATCTCCGTGCTGGCGTCCGAGTACCGCCGCCAGTCGGACGGAAACGCGGCGCCCTTCACGCCCACGCGCGCCTCATCGCTCGATGGTAGCAACCCGCAAGGGGCGGGCCGCTACTTCTCCTGCTTCTTCTCCCGCTTGTCCTGGTTCCGCGGCGCCGGCTTGGGCCGGTTCTGCTGCGCCGGAGCAGTGGCCGGACGCGCCTGCGCGGGGCTCTGAACCGTGGAAGCCGGCCGCTCATTCTGCGCCGGCCGCTGGATCGTAGCGGGCGCCGAAGCCGGCGGGCGAAAACCAGGCGCGCTCTGCTGCGGCGGACGGTTGTTCGGTGCGGCCTGCTCCGTCTGCCAGGTATTCGGCCTGCCCTGGGGCGCGGGTCGCGCGGGAATCGGCGGAGGCGCCTCCATGGTTCGAACCGTGGGTTGCCCGGCCGGATTGGCGCGGCGCAGATTTTCCAAAGCGGCCGGATCCACCGGACGTCCCGGATTCGCCGCTAGCGCCTGTTGCCGCGCGGCGAAGGCGACGGGCGGAGGCGGAGGCGCCACGCGCGCCACTACCGGACGTTCCGCATACCGGGCCGGCGTCCCGAAATGCCGCCCTTCCGGATCGGCCAGCACGCTCGCCCGCACCGGCGCCACTGCCGGCGCGGCGCCAATCACGCGAGCCTGTTCGAGTTCGCGCGCATCGATTCGCACCGCCGCCGTGGCCACGGGGCGCGCCCCTACAAACGCCGTCTGCGGCACGGCGATTACCGCGCCCGGCACGCCGCGGTTCACATAATTCACCGTGGTAACGTTCACATTCACCACGCCGTAGCGCGCATTCACGGCTTGCAGGTAAACCGGGCTCACGCGGTAGACGGGACGGTACGGCTCTCCCGGTCCAAGCGCGAACCACGCCACGCCGCCACCCCCGCCGAACGCCGCCGACATGCCGAATCCCGGCCCGCCCACAAACGCGACCAACGCCGGAGCATACACCGGACGCGCCATCATCTGCCCCGGGATCCAGAACCAGTAGCCGGCAAAGCCCCACCGCCCGTAGTGAAACGGAGCAAAGCCCCAAGGCGCGTCATCGATCCACGTCCAGCCCCATGGGTCCACCCATGCCCAATGACCGCTGTGGTACGGCGCCCAGCCCGTGGCGACGCCGCCCGGAACCCAAACCATCCCGTAGGGCGGGACCATGCGCCAGCTTCCATAAGCATCCAGGTCCTCGTAACCCACCATATCGCGCGGTACGTAACGCACCGCTTCCAACTGGGCTTCCCGCTGGTCGCGCGCCGCGCACCACTGGTCGAACTCGCCGGGCGGCGGCGCCGGTCCGGTCTGCTCGGACACCGGATCGAGGCCCGTGACTACCGCGTTCTGCCTCGGCGCGACGGGGTAGACCGACCCAGCCGCCGTCACCTCCGCCCAGCCGCTCAGAACGGCGGCCAAGGTCACGCCCG
>DATKOS010000110.1:0-5570 GCA_035524535.1 Bryobacteraceae bacterium | reverse complement strand
CGTATCGCAGCGCACCAGCCGGCCCTTGTGCATCAACCCCACGCGGTTGCAGCGCTCGGCTTCGTCCAGATAAGCCGTGGTCATGAAAATGGTGATTCCGTCCTTGAGCAGTTGATACAGGATGGTCCAGAAATCGCGCCGCGATACCGGGTCCACGCCGTTGGTGGGCTCGTCCAGAAACAGAATCCGCGGCCGGTGCAGCAGGGTGCACAACAGCGCCAGCTTCTGCTTCATGCCGCCGGAAAGCTTGCCGCCCGCGCGGTCGCGGAACGGCTCCATGCGCGTCATGCGCAGCAGGCGCGCGGTCAGTTCGCGGCGCTCCTCGCCCACAATATCGAACAGGTCGGCGTAGAAGATCATGTTCTCTTCCACGCTCAAATCCATGTACAGGCCGAAGCGCTGCGCCATGTAGCCGATCTGGTCCTTCACCGCCTGAGCGTCGCGCACCACGTCGTGCCCGGCCACGCGCGCGCTCCCCTCCGTGGGGTTCATCAGACCGCACAGCATGCGCAGCGTGGTGGTCTTCCCCGCTCCGTCCGGACCCACCAGCCCGAAAATCTCGCCCTGGGCCACGGAAAGGTTCAGCTTGTCCACGGCCGTCAGTTCCCCGAAGCGGCGGGTCAGATCGCGCGTCTCAATGATCGGTTCCATGGTTTCCACCTAAGGTGAGTGCCACCCCGCCATGGTTAATTCAGCAGAATCTCCGCGTCCGCCGGCATGTTCGACTTCAACTCCCGCCCCGGGTTGTCCACGTCGATCTTGATGCGATACACCAGCTTCACGCGCTCTTCCGCCGTCTGGATCTGCTTGGGCGTAAACTCCGCCTGCGAGGAAATGAAGCTCACGCGGCCGTTATACGTTTTGCCCGGATACGAATCCGTGGTGACGCGCGCCTGGGAGCCGATCTTGATCTTTCCCAGGGCCGTTTCGTTCACGTAGCCGCGCAGCCACGGATGGTCGATGTCGCCCACCGTCACCACCGTGGTCCCCACGCCCAGCACCTCTCCCACGTCCGCCGATTTCACCAGCACCACCCCGTCCACCGGCGAATACGCGATGGTATCGGCAAGCTGCGCATCAATAAGCGCCAGCCCTGCCTTGGCGCTGGCGATCGCATCCCGCCGCGTCACCAGTTCCTGCTCGCGCCGCTTGATCTCCAGCGTGTTGGCCTGCGCCATCTTCACCGCGGCCTTGGCCTTGGCCACCTGTCCCTCCGCGGCTCGAATCACCTCATCGCGCGGACCGGCTTCCACCAGCGCGTAGCGCTCCTGAGCCTGCTTGAGCGAGGCCGTGGCGGATTGCCAGCGATTGCGATATTGGTCGTATTGCTCGGTGGAAATGTCGTCGTTCTTGTAGAGCGTCTGCGCGCGGTCCCAGTCGTTCTTGGCGCGGTCTACTTCCGATTGCGCCGCGTCCACCGCCGCCTTCGATTCCTGCTTCTCCTGCGGCCGCGACCCGTTCTTCAGCTCGGCCAGGCGGGATTGCGAGGATTCCAGGTCCGCCTGCGCCTGCTCCACGTCCGCCGCCGAATTGGCGCGCTCCCATTCGAGCGAAGTCTCGGCCTGCGCCAGTTGCGCCTCGGCGGAAGCCATGTCCGCGGCCTGCCGCTCGCGCTGCGCCACAAGCTGATCCCGGTCCAGGCGCGCGATCGTTTGACCCTTCTTCACCGAATCGCCTTCGTCCACGGTGCGCTCGATGAGCCGCCCCGCCGTCTTGAAGGCGATGTTCACCTCGGTGAGCTCAATATTTCCCGAGACCATAATGCGGTCGTCCGGGGTGCGGCCAATGCCGCTGCGGTAGGCGAACACCCCGGCGATCACCGCTGCCGCCACTACCACCAGAATGAAAGCTCGCTTCTTCATGAATCCGTCTCCGTCGCTATGATTCCCGGGCCGTAGGCCATTCGCGCCTACTGCAACATGCTCCGAACCTTGCCCATGGCCTGCGCCAGGTCGATGCGCGCCACGTTGTAGTTGTAGAGCGCTTCGGTCTGGTTGTCGCGCGCCCGCTCCACCCGCGTCTGCGCGTCGGTCACTTCCAGGCTGTTGGCCACGCCTCCCTCGTACCGCCGCTTGGCCTGCGTCAGTTCGCTGTCGGCGAGTTCCAGGCCGTCCTTCGCCACCTGCACTTCGTCGGCCGCCGAGCTGAGGCTGTCCAGCGCCAGGCGCACATCCAGCTCAATCTGCTCCTTCATGTCGCTGGTCTTGACCCTCTCCGCCCGGTACTGCGAGTCCGACTCCACGCGGCGGGCGTCGCGCCGGCCGCCGTCGAAAACCGGCACCTTCACCTGTATGCCATACGTGTAGGTGGGAATCGCGTTGTTCAGTCCCGGCCCGATGGTCCCGTAATCGGCCGAAGCGGCCACCGAGGGCAGCCTCTCCATGGCGACCGCGTTGGCCGAAAGCCGCGCCTGCGCCTCCCGCTGCTGCTGCGCTTGCAAATCCGGACGCTGCCGCAGCGCCATGGCGCGCGCGTTTTCGAGCGTCACCGGGTCGACCGGCACGAATTGCAGCTTATCGGTCAGTTCCACGTCGGAATCGAGACGCATTCCCATGGCGCGCAGCAATTGCAGATGCGCCGCGCGGCGGGCATTCTGGGCCGCAAGCAGGCGCTGCTGGTCATTGGCAAGCTGCACCCTGGCGCGCGTGATCTCGATTCCCGTGCCCACGCCCGCTTCCTTCTCGTGCTCCGCCAGGGTGAGGTTCGCTTGCGAAAGGGTCACGTTGGCTTGCGCCGTGTCCACGTCCGTATCGCCCTTGACCGCTTGCAGGTAGGCGCGCGCCACCTGCGCCGCCACCTGTTCGGATGAGGCGTCCAGATCGGCCTTGGACGCGGTGACGCCGGTCTTCGACGCCTGGTAGCGGCGGATGGAACTGAAATCGAAGATGCTCTGCTGCGCCGTGGCGCGCGCGTCCGCCACGCTGAAGGGTCCCACCAGATTCGGCAGTGCGAACCCCGCAATGGGGATTTGGAACGCGTTGCTCAGCCCCTCGGCCTTCAGGCTGACGGTCATCGACGTGCGCCGGAACGCCGTCTCCAGATCGGGCAGCAGCGCCGCGCGGGCTTCGAGCGATTGTGCCCGCGCCTCCTTCACTGCCTCCCCGGCGATCTGGATTTTGGCGCTGCCTTCCGGCGCCACGGCGATTTCCACCGCGCGCTTCAGGCTCAACGGCATGGGCGCCGGCGCGGACGCCAGTTGTTGCGCCGGCAGCAAGGACGCCGCCAGCAGCATCACGCAGACAATTCTCATTGGGTCACCTCTACCTTGGCCTCCACCACGGATGCGGGCGCGCGCAATCCGCCGCTCACGAATGCCACAAGTTGCCGCGCCCGCGCCAGATAATCTCCCTGCGGCGCGTGCGGCTCCAGCATGGTGAACGCCATGGCCCCGGCCGAAGCCCGCAGCCGCCACAGCAGTTCTTCTTCCGGCAGATGCGGCAGCGCGCGCCGCGCCGCGGCGATGAAACGCTCCACCATGGGCGTAAAGTACGACTTGATGCCCGGCGGGATGCAACCCTCCGCATGCAGCCGCCCCATCAGCCGCGTCATCTCCGGCCTTTTCGCCGCGGCTTCGGCGGCCGGCAGAAGAAACGCCTCCAGGATTTTCTCCACCGAAACGGACGCAGGTCCCGCCTCGGCCTCGGCTTGGTCCAAGGCCGCCAGACGCCCGGCGTTGATCGGCTCCGCGCGCCGCCGGACCAACTGCACCAGCAGGTCCTCCTTGGAGCCGAAATGATAATGGATCGCCGCCAGGTTCACGCCCGCGTCGGCGATGATGTGCCGTAGCGAAGTCTCGGCATAGCCACGTTCGCCAAAAAGGCGCTCCGCAGCGTCCAGAATCTTGTCTTTTGTTTCAATCATACGAATGATTCAATCAATCGAATGATTTAACTATACGACTGAATGAATCACTTTGCAACAGGGTATACCCCAAGCCCGCCGGCGGTCGGCTCACATCGGCTATTAAGTAGTCGTATTTACTATGCATTAGGACGCCTCAGCGCATTCGTAGCAGCGATTATCGGATTCATCGGGAGATTCAGCCAGACGATCTACCGGTCTAACCAGGGTCGCTTCGCCTCCGACCGGCGCAAGCAAGCTGGCGACACCGCGGCGGTCAAGACCGGCGAACTTGGCCCGGCCAAAGACCGCGCCGTATTGGTATCGATCACGATACGAGGGCGGCTCATCTCACGGGCTTTCTAAGAGTTTTCAGCCGGCGCTCGGGGCGGGTAAGTTGCAACTTCGGCATTCTCCGCGCTCTGGCGGAGAATCGTGGCGGGACGCGCAGAGTCCTATCGGGAAAAGTCCGACGCGCTCTGCTCGAACGGGTTGACGATGCAGACGTCTCCGAATTGGCGGCCGGCCTGGAAGTCTTCCGACAGCAGGTAGCGGGCGCCGGAGCGCTCGGCGGCGGCCAGAATCAGGGCGTCCCAATAGGGTGCCTGAGCGGCGTCCATCCAGCGCCAGGCTTCCTGGACCAACCCCAGCGTGGTATCCACCGGTTGCCACTGCGAGAGATCTTCCACCATGTCGCGGCCCAGCTCCGGCTTCAGGCGCAGCTTCTTCACGGCGTTCCAGTAGAACTCGTGGAGCACCTGCCAACTCAGACGGCCGGAGCCGTCCATCCACAGATGCGCCAGCCAGTCCCCGGCGCGTTCTCGCTTGCGCCTTTCTCGTGGGTCCACCGCGTAGAGCAGGAGGTTCGAGTCGACAAAGAAAAGCTCACCGGCGCTCATGAACCTCTTCCCGGTTCCAACGCTTCGATGCCCCGGTCTCCGCCACCGCGCTGCGTGATTTCCAACGGTCGAAGGCCTTCCAGTACGCGTCGGTCAAACGCATCTGGCGTTCCAGCATGTCGCCCACCAGGCGGGAGACGGAAGTATTTTCCTCAGCCGCCTTGCGGCGCGCCCAAAGGGCCGCTTCATCGGAAATCTTGATGGTCACGTTCCTTGGCACTTTTTCAGTGTAGCACGAAAAAAGTGCGCCCACACGCCAAATAAAGAGGCCGGAGACCTCGCCGGAGAGCCGTCGGCGGCGCCGGTTCGGGGGATAATAGGGCCAGCTTTCGATGCGCTTTCAGATGCGAGCCGTCGCCTTCCTTTGGCTGATTTCAATTTCCGTTTTGGCAACCGCCCAAACGCCCGCGGCGGGCGCCGTTGAGGGCACGGTCACGGACGGCGCCGGGGCAGCCGTGGCGGGGGCGATCGTGACGCTGGAGTCGCCGCCTTCCGCGGCCCCGCGGACCGCCGTTACGGACCAGAGCGGGGAGTTCCATTTTTCGGATGTCGCTCCGGGGAAGTATAAGGTCACCGTCGCCGCCAATGGATTCTCGGCCTGGTCGGCGGATGTAACGGAGCCTCCGGGCGGGAGCCCCGCCCCGCTCGCCGCCAAGCTGCAAGTCACGCCGGTCTCTTCCGTGGTGGATGTTCTGCCGCCGCACGTGCTGGCCGCGGAGCAACTGAAGGCCGAAGAGAAGCAGCGCGTGTTGGCCGTGATCCCGCACTACCTGGTCACCTACGATCCGAACGCGGCGCCGCTGAGCGCCGGGCAGAAGTTCCAGCTCGGCT
>DATKOS010000109.1:0-9035 GCA_035524535.1 Bryobacteraceae bacterium | reverse complement strand
TCCGTCGAATCCCCCCGAACCCATCGGCAACGAACAAGCCGCCTAACCCAAAGATGAACTAGACCCCACCCAAAACCCCGAATCCAGCCCCAATCCACGCCCTCCGGCGCACCCACGGCCCGCACCGCCGCACGCTAACGCAACCACTGCGCCAATCCCACACCCCGTGGCGCGGGCGGTCACGCCCGCCGCGTCGCGACTCATCGCGGCGCTTATCCACCCGCATGGCGCCAAACCCTCCCGGCTCTCGAAATCGCCGTCCGCCATCCGGGCACGAAGCTCTGCCGTTCGTGACTCGCCTACCGTTGACACGCTCGCGGCTCTGCGCGTTGGCTCGGAATGGCCGGTTTCTGATCCGGCGTGGAAGTCGGATTGCTCGTAATTCCGTGGGGGCACGTGCGGCTAGGCCTGCGGCTCCCGGCGTGGAAATAGATGAGAGGAATGCGCGGGTAAAGACACTACTTAGTCGGCAGGTTCCTTCTTGTCCAGCTTCGGAAGGGGTTGGCGCCTGGCGCTGTTGGCCTCCGTAGTTCCGCCGGCTTGGCTGGGCGCACAGAACGGACCGCCGGCGCCCCGCCAGTGGGCGCCGCCGAACGTCACCGGTCGAGTGGCGCTGGCGGACGATGCGCCGCTTCCCGGCCCGGTGGAGATCGTGCTGGTATGCGGCCCCAGGTCCAGATCTATCGGCATGACGGATGCAAAGGGAAACTTCAACATTGCGGTGGAAGTAGATGCCACCATTCGAAATAGCGATCCTCCACTGGCCCCGGTGTCGGATTGGCCGACAGACGGCTTCCTGGTCGAATCCACGCAGAGCGGGAACCGCGACGCGCTCGCCGGGTGCGTCCTAAGGATCGTCCTGGACGGCTACCGGACCAATGAGTTCGATTTCAGCCGCGCGCGCGCGGCCGGGCCGAATCTCGAAGTTGGCATTCTGACGCTGCATCCGCTGGCGCAAACCCGCGCCGCGACGGTGAGCGTCAACGAGTTGGCCGCCCCAAAGGCTGCCAGAAAGGCCCTGGACAAGGCGCGCATCGAGATTGGCAAAGGAAACCTGGCGAAGGCCGAGGAGCAGTTGCGAAAGGCCATCCAGGCATACCCTGCCTATGCCGCGGCGTGGCAGGAGTTGGGCGACGTGCTGGTGCACGGGAGCCGCACCGCGGAAGGCCGCGCCGCGCTGCAGCGGGCCGTGGACAACGACCCTAAGTCCGCGAAGGCCTACCTGAGCCTGGCCCGCCTGGCGGCCGCGAATGGAGATTGGCGGGGCGCGCGCGATCACGCCGAGGCCGTCCTCAAGCTCGACGCCTCTTCCTACCCGCAAGCCTACTTCTACGATGCGGAAGCGGATTACAACCTGGGAAATCGCGAGCTCGCTCTCGAGCGCGCGCAGCAGGCCGTGAAGCTGGATGAGCGGCACTTGATCCCATGGGCCGAAGAACTGCTCGGCATCCTGTATGCGGAGCGGGGCGACTTCCAAGCCGCCGCCGAGCAGTTCCGGCTTTGCGTGGCGCATGCGCATCCCGGTATGAATCTGGACGCCGTGAAGGTGCGCGAAGCCGCGGCCGAAGCTAGCGCGGCGGCTGCGCGGTAGCCGGTTTTTCGGCGTCCTGCCCCGGCTCCGGCTCGTCTTTCTCCTCGCCGGGCTTGGAGAGGTGGAGCTTGCTCATCTCCTTGGCTCCGGTCTTGGGATCGACGGGCGTCACCTTGATTGATGAGCCCATGGGCGCGGCGGTCCACTTGAAATAGTAGGTCTTGCCCGCCTCGGCTTCGAACTCGGCCCGCTGGTTTTCCTTCTGCAGGGCCTTGTTCAGGGCCGCCCCAGCCGACATGATGATGCTTCCGTAGTACATCTTGTTCAACCCGGAGATGATCACGGTTCCGGGTGGCGCCTCCGTGAACGCATACTCGCCGTTCAGGAGCCTGGCGAGATGGGTTCCATTGATGTACAGATCGTCGTGCGAGGCCGAACCGGTAAACCTGTAGACGCGATAGATGCACACGATGGCATGGCCCGCGGACGGTTCGGGCAGCACGGCGGGAGTTTTGGAATCCTGCGCGCAGACAGGCCCGGTGAAGAGAAACGCCGTGGCGGCGGCGAGCAGAAGGCGAGTGAGCGATCCGCGAGCTCCCATGGGGCAGCGCGCTGGAACGCCGGCCGATACGGTATTGCGCATGAAGCGCTCCTTTCTCCTGGCTTGCGTATTAGGCGATGCAGTAAGAGGATTTTGGCTTTCCGATACCGCTTCGTTGTCCTATTACGGCTTTTCGGTTCTCTAATTCTGTAATGATACCAGCCGGATGAGGGGGCGCGAGCACGTTACAAGCGAGCCAGGCGAGGACCGATTGCCTAAAGCACGTAGGGGATCAGCGCCTTCGTGCGCTCCCTATAGCTGGCATACTGGCCGGGGAAATTGCGGAGGAGGAGCGCCTCTTCCTGCCTTAGCTTGAGACAGAAGCCTAGCGCGGATATGGCCAGTCCCGCGAATGCCGCCAGGAGGCCGCTGGCGAGGACCGTTCCCAGGCACATGAGGAGATGGCCGGTGTAGATGGGATGGCGCACCAGGCGGTAAGGCCCGCGCTCCACGAGCTGGTGGTCTTGCTTGAGCTCCACGTTCATGCTCCACTCCGCGCCCAGGCACTTGCGCGACCAGATGGCCACGGCGAGACCGAGGGCGCAGACGGCCACGCCCAGACAGTCCGTTAGCGGGGTGCGCCGGTTTAGCGCCGGACCGAAGGGATAGATCCACGCGACCGCGAGAACCAGAAAGCCCAGCCCGATGGGTAGGCGAACCAGCCTGGAGCGCAAACTCTGACGCTCCGCCGCGGGCTTTATGGAGCGGGCGTTGATGCTCCAGTAGAGCTTGAGGACGACCCAGCAGGCGAGGATAAGGGCGCCGGTCGGCATATCTGGAGATGGTACCGCGCGGCTGCTGGAGCTTCAGAGGCAGCCGATGGGGCTGGAGGCCAGACCGCGCTCCGCGAAGCCGGCGGGGAAAAACGGTGAACTTCTGGAGGCGGACCATGGGGCGCATGGTCCGCCTCGCTCTGCTGAATACTCTTACCTGGGCAGTTTCTGCTCGCCCTGGATGGTCAGGGCGACTTCCTGGCCGGGGGCCTTGGTTCCAGGCTGGCCTCCTCCTACCCAGACTTGGTAGTTCCCCGGGGCTACGTGGGTCACTCCATCGGCGCTCACGCAGCTTAGGTCTCTGGGGTTCAGAGTGAAGGTCACATGCTTGGTCTGCCCGGCGGGAATGTTGACTCTCTGGAAGCCTCTCATGGCCTTGAGCGGAGCGCCAGGGATGCGCGGGAAGACGAGATAGAGTTCGGCCACTTCATCACCGGCGATGCCGCTGACGTTCTTCACGTCGGCGTCCACGGTGAGGTTGGAACCGGCTTGCAGCGTCGCGGTGGAGAGCTTCACGTTGCTGTACTCGAACTTCGAGTAGCTCAGCCCGTAGCCGAAGGGATAGAGCGGCGTACCTGTGTAGTAGCGGTAGGTACGGTTGGTCATGTTGTAGTCGCTGAAGGGCGGCAGCTCGGTGAGGTTCTTGTAGAACGTGATCGGCAGCCGGCCGGCCGGGTTGTTGACGCCCGCCAGTGTTTCGGCCACGGCCTGTCCGCCATCTTCGCCCGGGTACCAGGCTTCCAGAATGGCGTTGGCGTTGGCATCCGCCCAGTTGACCGCCAGGGCGCTGCCGTTGACGAGCGTGACGACGAGCGGCTTGCCGGTGGCCTTGATGGCCTTAAGCAGGTCCTCTTCCACGCCGGGCATGTCCAGGCTGGTGCGGTCGCCGCCCTCGAAGCCTTCGGGGAGCTGGCCGCGAGTATTGCCCTGTTCGCCTTCGAGCTGCGAGGTGATGCCGACCACGGCGATGACCACATCCGCCTTCTTCGCGGCGGCTACGGCGTCGGACTCATCGTAGCCGTAGTTCCAGTTGAGTGTGGGACCGGAGACCGCGGCGCCGAAACCGCCGCGGCCGCGTCCCCCACCGCCTCCGCCAAACGAGGCAGCGGCGGCTGCCGCGGCGGCGTTAGCGGCGGCCGAAGCATTGGCCTGCGCAGTGGCCTCCGCGGCATCGCGGAAGAATTCGACCACCAGCTTGTAGGACTTGCCCTTTTCGAGGCTGATTTCGCCGGTGCGCTGGGGAATGGCCTCCGCGGCGCCGAAACCGCCTCCGCGGCCGGCGGGGGCGCGCTGCACCCAGTCGTTGATCACCTGCTTGCCATCCAGCGTGACGCGCACGCCGCCGTTACCGCTGATGCTGAACTCGCACTTGCCCGATTCGGGGGCGGTAAGAGTGGCGGTCCAACGGCCGGAGAAATCGCCTTCAGTCTTAACTTCGTCGGGAAGGCGGGAAGCCTGCTGCCCCGCCCCGCGTCCGCCGCCGCCGAAGCCAAAGCCGCCGGCCGCGCCGATCTGCTGTTCCACGCGGCTGGCGGCGGGCTGGCCTGTCAGGGTCTTGTTATTGAAGTACACGGCGTCCACGCCAGGCTTGCCGCTGGAAGTCTTCAAGGAAGTCTCCGGGACCACGGAAGGATTGCGCTGGAACTTGGTTCCGGGAGTATAGGTAACGGTGGCGCCGGAGAACTGCTTGCGGATGCCGTCGATGATGGTGGTGTACTTCGAAGACGTGCCGCTGTAGTTGCCGCGCAGGACGATCTCGCTATCCGCGAGAGGGCCGACTACGGCGATGGACTTGACGCTGGGCTTCAGGGGCAGCGTGCCGTCATTCTTGAGCAACACCATGGTCTGGCGGGAGATGGTGAGCGCCAGGGCGCGGTGCTCTGGGGTATCGATGTCATTCGCCGGAATCTTGGAGAACGGCACCATGTCCGGCGGATCGAACATGCCGAGCTGGAAACGCGCCTTGAAGAGGCGGTGGAGATTGAGGTCCACCTGCTCCTTGCTCACAAGCCCCTTGTTCATCGCTTCCACGTAGGCCGGCACGTCCTGCGAGCCGAATTGGCAGTCGGTGTCATCGCCGTACTTCAGCACCAGCGCCGCGGCCTCGGCCAGCGTCTTCACCACGTTGTGTCCCACGCCGGGCGGGTTGGAGATATCGGAAACGGCGCCGCAATCCGAGGTGACGTAGCCGTTGAAGCCCCAGGCGCCGCGCAGGGTGTCCTTCAGAAGGAACTGGCTGGCGCAGGCGGGCTCTCCGTTGATTCGGTTGTAAGCGCACATGACGGAATCGGCCTTGCCTTCGGTGACCGCCGCACGGAAGGCCGCCAGGTACGTGTCGTCCTCGTCATGGAGGGAAACGCTCACGTCTTCAAAGTGGCGCGTGGGCTCGGGGCCGCTATGCACGGCGAAGTGCTTGGGAGTGGCGACGGTCTTCAGGTACTTGGAATCCGTACCCTGCATGCCCTCGACGAAATTGACGCCCATCCGCCCGCTGAGGAACGGATCCTCGCCATAGGTTTCCTGGCCGCGGCCCCAGCGGGGATCGCGGAAGATGTTGATGTTCGGCGCCCAGAAATCCAGTCCGAGGGCGCGGCCGAAACCGCCTCCGCCGGCGCCGGCTGGCTGTTGGAGCGTCCCGTTATAGTGGGCCCGGGCTTCGTCGCTGATCACGGTGCTCATCTGCTTGATGAGCGGGGCATTGAAGGTGGCGCCGAGGCCGATGACCTGGGGAAACACAGTGAAGGGCCCCGAAACCACGCCGTGCAGAGCCTCGCTCCACCACTGATAGGCGGGGATGCCCAGCCGCGGAATGGCGGGGGTCGTATTGATCAACTGATTGGCCTTCTCTTCCACGGTGAGGCGCGACACGAGGTCGTCCACGCGCTGGTCGATGGGCAGATTCGGGTTCATGAAGGGGAGCGAAGCAGCAGGATTTTGCTGCTGCTGCTGTTGGGCCGCGGCGGGGCCCACGCAAGTAAGGACGATCAGGCCGGCGGTCAATAGCACGCCACGGCCCCAGGCGATATAGCTGGTGAACATATTTCTCCGAGGCTAATGTAACACCCGGCGCGGCTCCACGGAGGCTTCGACGATGACTGGTTGGCGCTTAGCGCCGCCTCGCCGGGAGGCTCTATTTCGCGCTGCCTAGACCCGCGTCCACCGCCATAAGGTAATCCACGCCGAGGGGCGTAGCGCCGAGTTGGCGCAGCGACATGGTGACCTGACCACGGTGATAGCTCTGGTGGTTCAGCAGGTGGTAGAGCATGCTGCCCAGGGGATAGGCGCAGGAAATGCCCCGTATGTTTTGGTACGTCATGACGCGCCCCAGGGCTTCATCGGTCAAGCCGGCTACATACTGGCGCATCTCCGTTTCCACCGCGCGCCAGCGTTCGGTGAGAGCAGCCAGCGTGGGGAACTCGGCGGCCGGGAGCAAGGCGCTCGGCGCGGCGCCGCGCCAGCGTTCCAGCCACAGCCATTCCACGCCGAGCATGTGCGCCAGCGTGTCGCGCAATGAGGCGAAGCTGCCGCCCAGGGGCTGCACAAGCTGCTCTGGGGTGAGGAGCGCGCAAGCTTCAAGCTGGCGGTCGCGGGCCCAGTAGTTGTAGTCGAACAATCCGGTCAGGCTTGAGATGGTGAGCATTTCCGGCCTCCACTACTATCATCGGGTATTTTGCCGATAGCGACAGATAGCAGTCCGGGCCCCACCGAAGAGAAGCTGGAATATTGGAAAGCGTCGCCTAGGCTGTAGATGGCGCGCGGTGCGCCCTGCTGTATGGCGGACGGAGTTTTCCCCGGCCGGTGCGTTTCGAGGAGCGGCCAAGCGGCGCTCTTCATGACCATGTCGCTGGTAGCGATGACCGGCGTGATGGGCCTGGTGGTGGATGCCGGATGGGCCTACTGGCGCAAGCTGGAATGCAAGACAGCGGCGCAGGCGGCGGCCATGGCGGCGGTGAAGGCGGCTTCCACGCCGTATTCCGCGCAGGTGTCCACGGGATGTTCCGGCATCGCCACCGGACCGTTGTACGTTGGCTGCCAGTATGCAACGGCGAACGGCATGACGGACGGCGGCAACAGCGGGAAGCAGAGCGTCAAAATGGCGGCGGGCACCAGCGCGGTTCCCGTGGCAGGCGTCGCGAACGTGGCCTACTGGGCCTCGGCGACTGTTTCTGAAACCACGCCGCTGTGGTTCGGCGCTGTGCTGGGGAAGACCGCGTTCGCCCCGGCGGTGACCTCCACGGCGGTGATCATAAGCTCCAGCGGCGGCGGATGCGTGTACACGCTGGGGCAGACCGGCACGGATATCGCCATCACCGGAAGCGCCATCCTGAGCAGCGGCTGCGGGGTATATGTGGATTCGAACAGCGGCAGCGCGGTGAGCATTGTGGGCACAGGCCAAATCAATACCAGCGGCGGATCCAAGACGACCATTGTGGGGAATTATTCCATTGTGGGAACCGGCAGCATCAGCGCTCCGGTGACTGGCGCGGCGCGCGTTGACGACCCATTCGCTTCCGACATGCCCGCCACCCCGCCGCAGGGTAGCTGCGAGCCGACCGCGCAGTTTGTGGGAAGCAGCACCTGGACGATCCCCGCCGGCACGTACTGCAACTCAGTGAGCGTAACGGGCACGGGCCACCTTATACTGACGTCCGGGACCTACGTGCTGAAGGCCGGGTTCAGCATCACCGGAGGGGCGACGATTACGGCGACGGGGCCGGTAACGCTCTACGTGCTGGGCGGGTCCATAAGCTGGACCGGGAATCCGATTGTGACGTTAACCGCTCCCAATAGCGGGACCTACAACGGAATTTTGATTTGGCAGGCGGCGGCAGACGCGGCCGCGGGGACCATGACCGGCGGCGCCACGCTGCAACTGAATGGCGTGGTCTACATGCCCGGCGCGGGACTGAGCTACTGCGGCGGCGGAGCCACGACCAGCACCACCATCGTTTCCAAGACGCTGACGCTGACTGGCAATTCGGTGATCAACTCGCCGGCGGCGTCGCCGTATTTTGTGGGCAGCGGCGGACCCTCCGGCGCCTATCTGGTGCAGTAAGGGCGACGGGCGGCGCGAGCGTTCAGAGGCTGGCCGCCAGGATGCTCTCCAGTTCTCCGGAGGTAAGAGCGATGGGGTTGCCCTTCATGCTGCTGGACTGCGCAGCTTTGGCCACCAGGTCCTTCGCGGCGGCGGCGCCGATTCCGTAGGCGCGCAGCAGAGGGATTTCAAGCTTGCGGCAGAGGGCGGCCACCCATTCGACCCCCTCTTCGGCGGAGGCATGAGGGCGGCCGGTGAGCAGGCGGGCGATCTCGCCGTAGCGGCCGAGGGCCGGGCTTTCGGGGGCGCGCTGCCGAAGGGCCTGGATATTCGCCTGCATCACATGCGGCAGGAGCGCGGCGCACACGGCCCCGTGCGGCGCGGGGTACATCCCGCCAATGGGCGCGGCGAAACCGTGCACGGCGCCGAGGCCGGCGTTGGCCAGCGCCATGCCGCCAAGCAGGGCGGCCCAGGCCATGTCGGAGCGGGCGCCGCGATCGCCTCCGTTAGCCCAGGCGCGCGGCAAAGCCGCCGCGGCGCGGCGGATGCCTTCCACGCAGATCGTATCCGTCATGGGGTTCGCGCGCACGGAAACGTATGGTTCGATGCACTGCGTGAGGGCGTCCAAGCCGGTGGAGGCTGTCACGGCGGGGGGAAGCTCATACGTGAGCTCGGGATCGACGACGGCCAATCGTGGCAGCATGCCGGCTGAGCGGAGGCTGGCCTTCACGCGGTGTTCCGTGGAAGCGAGCACGGCGTTGCGCGTAACTTCGGAGCCGGTTCCCGCCGTACTGGGAATGGCGATGAAAGGGACCGAGGGTTCCAACAGCGGCTTCCCCGCCCCGATGACTTCCAGATAATCCAGCGGGTCGCCGGGGTTGGCGAGCATAGCCGCCAGTGCCTTGCCTGCGTCGATGGCGCTGCCGCCGCCCATGGAGATTACGAGGTCGCAGTTCTCCGCGCGGGCGTGCGCCGCGCCGGAGCGGACCAGATCAACCGTGGGCTCGCCCGGAACGGGGAACCTGACGCATGCCACGCCGGCGGCCGCCAGGAGTTGCGCCAGGGGGGCCGCGCGGTCCGTGGAGGCGCCGGTAA
>DATKOS010000108.1:0-2374 GCA_035524535.1 Bryobacteraceae bacterium | reverse complement strand
CCCACGCGAGCCGAAGGCCCGCGCGGCTCTCTCCCCTACACCGGCGAGATGCTCCTCCACCGTCCTTCCGGCGACCTTTTCGGATGGACCATGAACGCGGCCATGGGCTGGACGCCCTCCGAACTCGGCCGCCGCGAGTTCCTGATTCTTTCCACCCACGGCGGCGTCCGCGCTCCCGACGGCTCGCCTGTGGCACTCGGCTATCACACCGGCCATTGGGAAGTCGGCCTCCTGGTGGAAGCCGCCGCCCGCGAATTGGGCGCCTCCGGCGCCATCCCTTTCGCCGGCGCCTGCACCGACCCCTGCGACGGCCGCTCCCAGGGCACCACCGCCATGTTCGATAGCCTGCCCTATCGCAATGACGCGGCCACCATCTTCCGCCGCCTCATTCGCTCGCTGCCCACGCGCCGCGGCGTCCTGGGCGTGGGCACTTGCGACAAAGGCCTTCCCGCCATGATGATGGCGCTGGCTTCCATGCATGACCTTCCCTGCGTCCTCGTGCCCGGCGGCGTCACTCTCCCGCCCGTGCAAGGCGAGGACGCCGCCGTCATCCAGAGCATCGGCGCGCGCTACGCCCACGGCGAACTCTCTCTCGAACAGGCTTCCGACCTCGGCTGCCGCGCCTGCGCCTCGCCTGGCGGCGGCTGCCAGTTCCTCGGCACCGCGGCCACTTCGCAAGTGGTGGGCGAAGCCCTCGGCATGTCGCTCGGCCACTCCGCCCTGGCCCCTTCCGGCCACGCGATCTGGCTCGATATGGCCCGCCGCTCCGCCCGCGCCGTGATGGGCCTCGAAGCCCGCGGCGTCAAGATGCGCGACATTCTCACCGATGCCGCGCTCCACAACGCCCTCACCGCCCACGCGGCCTTCGGCGGTTCCACCAACCTCATCCTGCACCTCACCGCCATCGCCCACGCGGCCGGCTTGAAGCGCCCCACCGCCGCCGATTGGGCCCGCATCAACCGCCGTACGCCCCGCCTGGTGGACGTGCTTCCCAACGGCCCGCGCAACCACCCCACCGTCCAGGTCTTCCTCGCCGGCGGCGTCCCCGAGGTGATGCTCCACCTCCGCCGCGCCGGCTTGCTCGAAACCAGCGCCCTCACCGCCTCCGGCGCCACCCTCGGCGAACAGCTCGATGAATGGGAAGCTTCCGAGCGCCGCCAGCGCCTCCGCGCTCTCCTGCGCGACCGCGACGGCATCAACCCGGACGATGTGATCTTCTCCCCCGAGTCCGCCGCAAGCCGCGGCCTGACCTCCACGGTCTGCTTCCCACACGGCAACCTCGCGCCCGACGGCTCCGTCATCAAGAGCACCAGCATTGACCCCTCCGTCGTCGGCGCGGACGGCGTATACCGCATGACCGGCCCCGCCCGCGTTTTCGTTCGTGAGCCTGACGCCATCGCCTACATCAAGAGCGATCGCATCCAGCCAGGGGATGTGCTAGTGCTAGCCTGCCGCGGCCCCCTCGGCGCCGGCATGGAAGAGACCTACCAGCTCACCGCCGCCCTCAAGTACCTGCCTTTCGGCAAGCACGTGGCCCTGCTGACCGACGCGCGTTTCAGCGGCGTCTCCACCGGCGCCTGCATCGGCCACGTCTCGCCCGAGGCCCTCGCCGGAGGTCCCATCGGCAAGCTCCGCGATGGCGATCTGATCGATATTGAGGTGGACCGTGTCCGCCTGCACGGCACGGTGAACTTCGTGGGCGAAAACGGCCAGCGAGTGGACGCGGAAACCGCCGCCAGGATCCTGGACAATCGCGCCCCGCGCCCGGACCTCTCCGCCGACCCGGCTCTCCCGGACGATACCCGCCTCTGGGCCGCCCTCCAGGACGCCAGCGGAGGCCCCTGGGGAGGCGCCGTCTACGACGTGGACGCCATCATCCGGCTCCTTAAGAAAGGCAAGGAAGCCGAAGAAAAACCAGTAGGGTAGGCGTCCCGGCCTGCGAAAAGCGGGCGCAAGCCCGCGCTAGCTTTCGGTGTGGTGTGCGGCAGCCTGACGAGAGCGCCCCAATTGCGAGCCGCAAACCCGTGCGCCTTCCGCCAAAGACGTGGAGCCGGCCTCCGGGCCTGCTTTCCGGGCTAACTTCCTCCCGAGGCCGCCCATCGCGCCGAGCGTTTAGCCAGGCTGGCAGCGCGCGCCAGGGTGCGTGACGGAGCGAAGCCGTGGGCCGAGCAGCGAACGTTAGAGAGCTGTTGGCAGGTAGAGGCATACGGGTTGTCAGATTGGCGCAGTGGCGGCGTTAGCGTGCGGCGGTGCGGGCCGTGGGTGCGCCGGAGGGCGTGGATTGGGGCTGGATTCGGGGTTTTGGGTGGGGTCTAGTTCATCTTTGGGTTAGGCGGCTTGTTCGTTGCCGATGGGTTCGGGGGGATTCGACGGA
>DATKOS010000107.1:0-11077 GCA_035524535.1 Bryobacteraceae bacterium | reverse complement strand
TCACCACCCACACCGTGCTGCACAACCTCACCGAGGGCATCATTCTTGTTTCCGTAATTCTCTTCATCTTCCTCGGCAACATTCGCGGCGCGCTGATTGTCACGTTGACCATCCCGTTCTCCCTGCTCTTCGCCGCGCTCTGCCTCAACACCAAGCACATCCCTGCAAACCTGCTCTCTCTGGGTGCTCTGGATTTCGGCATGATCGTGGAGGGCGCCATCGTCATGGTGGAGAACATTGTCCGCCTGCTCTCGCATGAAGGCATCCATCCCGATGAGACCGTGTCGCAGAAGATCAAGCGCGCCGCGCATGAGGTGCAGCGGCCGGTCTTCTACTCCATCCTCATCATCATCACCGCCTACGTGCCCATCTTCACCCTCCAACGCGTGGAAGGCCGCCTCTTCCGGCCCATGGCCTGGACCGTGGCGTTCGCCCTGGGCGGCGCCCTCCTCTTCTCCATGTTCCTCGGCCCCGTGCTCGCCAGCATCGTCTTTCCCAACGGAACCCGGGAATGGCGCAATCCGCTGATGCTCTTCCTCACCAGCATCTACGGCCGCGCGCTGAAGGCAGCAGTGCGCTTCCGCTGGATTACCGTCACCGCCTCGGTAGGCATTCTGGCCGGCGCCATCATGCTGGCCGGCAACATCGGTTCGGAGTTCTTGCCGCACCTGGACGAAGGGGCCATTTGGGCGCGCGGCACGCTGGCCCCCAGCACCGGCCCCACGGAGGGAACGCGCGTGGCGGACCAGGCCCGCATCATCTTCGCCAAGTTCCCGGAGGTCAGTCAGGTGGTCAGCCAGGTGGGCCGCCCGGACGATGGCACGGACTACACCGGCTTCTTCAACACCGAGTACTTTATCGATCTTCGTCCCAAAGCCCAGTGGCGCGCCCAATTCCACCAGAACAAGGAAGAGCTCATCGCCGCGCTGGGCCAGGCCGCGGACCAGATTCCCGGCGTCATCTGGAACTTCTCGCAGCCCATCGCCGACAACATGGAAGAGGCCGTCAGCGGCGTTAAGGGCGAACTGGCGGTCAAGATCTACGGCGACGATCTGAAGCTGCTCGAGCAAAAGGCCGACGAGATCGTCGGCGTCATGAGCAAGATCCGCGGCGTCCAGGACCTCGGCATCTTCCGCGTCATCGGCCAGCCCAACCTCAATCTCACCGTCAATCGCGATAAGGCCGCGCGCTTCGGCATCAACGTCTCGGATGTGCAGGACGCCATTGAGACCGCCACCGGCGGCAAGGCGGTCTCCGAAGTGCTCAAGGGCGAGCAGCGCTATGACCTTGTCGTCCGCTACCAGCCGCAATACCGCGGCACCGTGGAGCAGATTGAGGACATTCGCCTGCTTGCGCCCTCCGGCGAGCGCGTCTCGCTCGGCCAGCTCTGCGACGTGGATATCAAAGACGGCGCCTCGGAAATCTACCGCGAGGGCAATCAGCGCTACGTCGCCATCAAGTACGGCGTCCGCGGACGCGACCTGGGTAGCACCGTGGAAGAGGCCATCTCCAAGGTGACACGCGACGTGAAGCTGCCGCCGGGCTACCGCCTCCAGTGGGCCGGCGAGTACGAGTCGCAGAAGCGATCGCAGAAGCGCCTTTCCATCATCATTCCGCTCACCCTGCTGGTCATCTTCCTCATCCTCTACACCATGTTCAATTCCATGAAGTGGGCCAGCCTGATCCTGATCACCGTGGCCATGGCGCCCATTGGAGGCATCCTGGCGCTCTACCTCACGCACACCAATTTCAGCGTGTCCTCGGGCGTCGGATTCCTGGCGCTATTCGGGGTCTCCGTGCAGACAGGCGTCATCATGCTCGAATACATCAACCAACTGCGCTCGCGCGGGCTGAGCATTTTGGACGCCGTCCAGCAGGGCGCCGTCCTGCGCTTCCGCCCCATTCTGATGACCATGCTCGTGGCCTCGCTCGGCCTGGTGCCGGCCGCCACCTCGCATGGCATCGGCTCGGATTCGCAGCGCCCGTTCGCAATCGTTATCGTCGGCGGACTCATGGCCGTGCTCGTCATGAGCATCTTCCTGCTGCCGGCTCTTTATACCTGGTTTGCGGGACCCAACGATCAATTGCCCAATCCGGACGAGCACTAGCGCTCACGCCGCCGCGTCCGGAGTTTTGGGCTATATTAGGGAGCCACGACATGTTTCAGCTAAAGAAGATCCTGTTCCCCGTAGACTTCTCCGCACAATGCCGCGGCGCGGCCGCCTACGTGGAGGCCATGGTCGGACGCTTCGATGCCGAGCTCGTGCTTCTGCACGTGGTCGAGGCCGCCTATAACAGCGCTCTCGACGACATGAAGGGCGCCAAGCCGCGCGACTTTGAGGATCTCTTCGACAAGAGCCTGAAACACTTGCACGTTACCACCAAGGTGGACTACGGCGAGGCCGCCCAGAAGATCGTTCAGTGCGCCGCCGCGAACCGCGCCGACCTGATCATGATTCCCACCAAGGGAACCGGCATCTACCGCCGCCTGATCCTCGGCTCCACCAGCGCCAAAGTTCTGCATGACGCGGATTGCCCCGTGTGGACCGGCGTGCACCTGGAGAATGCCCCGCCTCTCGAAATGATCGCCTGCCGCCGCATTCTCTGCGCCGTGGACCTGAAACCATGGAGCGCCAAGGTACTCGAATGGGCCAGCCACCTGGCCGAGGAGTACCAGGCCGAACTCACATTAGCCCACGCCGTGGATCGCGAAAGCGCCCGCGCCGAAGCCACGCGCGGACTGGAGCGTCTGGCGGAGAGCGCCTCAGGCAAGGTGACCCTCCGGGTGGAAGTCGCGGAAAAATCCAAGATGGTGACCCAGCTCACGACCGAAGGCAAGTCCGATCTCGCGGTGATCGGCCGCAAACCCGACTCCGGAGTCCTCGGCCGCCTGGACATGGAGGCCTACTCGATCATCCGCCAATCCCCCTGCCCGGTAGTGAGCGTCTAACAAGAAGTAGACTACCGCGAACCTAAGTGGCGTAGGCCGCGAGCTTGCCCGGCGACGCGGTCTGCCCAGGCGGGTGCAGCCCGCCCATCTTCATCAACCCCCGCCCAGCCCGTCACTTCATCCCGGATTCCACATGCAGCCGGAACGTCCCTACCCACACCGGCCCCCGGTCCTGGTTATACGCGGGATTCGCGATGTGGTCCGCCCCAAGCGTCGCCCACAGCCAGGGCAGAAGCCGCGCCGAGTAGTAGCTCTCCCAAATGTCTTCCGTACCGTAACGCAGCTTTCCGTCGCCGATTAGAAAATCCAGCCCGCCCATGGCCAGGTATTGCGCATGAACCGCGGAAAGTCCGCTCACCGTCATCTCCGTGGCTACCGTATCGTGCGGCCGTCCCCAGCGTGAGCCGCCCAACGAAGCGCCCACCGTGGCCAGCCGGTCAATCGCCGTGAAGACGAAGCTCTCGGTCTTGCCGTCGTTCCAGCCCAGGCGCCCGAACACGCCCACGTCCTTGGCGATCTCCTGATCCGCGCTCACGCCGAAGCCGTATTTCAGAGTCCCCACGCGGCGCGTGGAGGTGACGTCCGGCGTGGTTCCGGTCTGCTTCGCGAGTTGGATGGCCTCGCCATACGTGCCGGCATCCGCGTGGTTGTAGTAGTTCAACAGGCGTAACGCGCCGTCATGCCCGCGCGGGTGGAGCCGCACTTCGCCTTCAATCGCATCGCTGCGGTCGCGAAACAAGCGGCGGTCAAAGCGCAGTCCATTGGCCACCTTAGGCATGGCCGTGCTGGCATAACGCACGGACCAGTTACGCGTATGAAATTCGTGCACCCATCCCCAGGTGTAGCCGCGCGTATCGGCCGCGTAATCCCACGCGCCGTTGTACATCACGCCCCAGCCCATGAATTGCGTGCGCGGATCGTGCGAATATGCGTTGTCGTCGAAAAAGTCCGAAACGGTGAAGCGCCCCACCGTGATGGAATAACGCGTCATCGGCCGGCTTCCGCCAAGCTGGTTTTCGTCGCTCTCCACCTTCTCCCGCTCTGAGCCGAATCCGAAATCCTGCGTCACGTACAGCCGTGCCAGATATGGCTTCGGCGTAGCCGTGGCTACCCGCGGCATTTCTCCGTTCGGAAAATTCGCCACGCCATCCGTGGCGCTGAAGCCGCGTCCTCCGGCCACTTCCGGATTGAAATAGAACTGCGTGTTGGCGAATGGCCGCCATCCGAAAAAGAGAGTGGAGGTGAGCGAAACCTCGGCTTCAGGATGCGCCGCCAAGCTGAGCGCGCCGGAGTACGGCGACGGAAATGCGCCGTGATACTGCCCAATCGAAGTGGCTTGGTAGTACAGATTCCAGCGCTCCGATTCCACCGGCTCCGCCGGACTTCCGCTCCCCGGCGGCGCGTCCTGCGCCCGCCCTGCCGCTGCAGCCAGCAGAGCCGCCACGCAGCAGAGTGCCGCGGCGCCAAAGCGATTCGCACGCCCCCAAATTGGATCGCCTCTCTTCATGACACACATCGCCCGCACGCTTCTCCGCGCCAATTCCACGTCTCGAACCGGCGGGACCGGACGGTCCGCCGTATGGTCTTCGAATCGCCGCCGGCCGGCGCGGGCCAATCCGGCCGCCCGGCTGCGCTCGGCGTGACGCGTAACCCGCGCACCCCCCGCACACGCGTTCGCCTGCTCCAAGCGGCGCGCCGCGCAATCGCGAGTAATTGCTGATCGTATACCCACCGGGGTATACTTGTCAAGGCGCCTGGGGAGACTTTATGGCCCATACAAGCGAAGAGAAAAAGAAGCTCTTGAATCGCGTCCGCCGCATCCGCGGCCAGGTGGAAGCTATTGAGCGCTCCCTGGACCAGGAAGGCGAGTGCTCTGAAGTCCTGCACAACATATCCGCCGCGCGGGGCGCCATGGATGCTCTCATGGCCGAGGTCATCGAAGGTCACATTCGCTTCCACGTTCTGGATCCATCGACTCCTCCCACCGACGAACAGGCTCTCGCCGCCGACGACCTGATTCAGGCGCTGAGAACCTACTTGAAGTAATCGCGCGCCGTCCGCGGCTCGCGTCCCCGCCATCGCCGATGGTCGCACACGTCGGTTACAGCACAACTACAGCGGCCGCGCGCGGGCGGCGCCATTTGCAATGGACGCGCCCGCCCATTCCCGCGAAGAGTCCGCGCAGCAAACGCACGCCGCGCCAGCCAAGGGTGCGTTCGCGCTCTTACGCCAGGCTTCCCGCGGCGGTATGAGTCTAAGTAGAAACTCCAAAATTCGTAGGGAGGTATTCCATGGCAAAAGCGTTTAAGTGTCGAGACGCCGGAATGGATTGCGATTTCCAAACCACCGGTGAAACCATCGAGGAAGTCCTCAGAAAAGCCACCGCCCACGCCAAGAACGCTCACGGACAACAACAGCTCTCGCAGGAAACCCTGGGCCGGATGCGCCAGTCGATTCGCGAAGTGGGAGGCGCCGCCTCGGGCGCCGCGGCCGGAGCCAGCCAGCTCTAGCCTCGGTTCCCACGCGCAGCCGAAACGGACGCGGATCGCGCAGCCTCACGAACTGCGCCGGTCCGCGCTCGCCCCGGTCGGCGCGCGTCGCCTAGTGCCCCCGGCTCACGCCCAAGGCCCGAATCCTCTTGTGCAGGTTGGTCCGCTCCATGCCCAGCGCCCGCGCGGCGCCGGACACGTTCCAGTTGCTCTCTTCGAGTGCGCGCAGAATGTGGTCGCGTTCGGCCGATTCCCGCGCCTCCTGAATGGTGCTCTTCTGGCCCGCCTCGCGCTGCACGCGAATCTCCACCGGAATGGAATCCCGCGTAATGCGGTCGCTGGGCGTCAGGATCGCCATGCGTTCCACTACGTTGCGCAGCTCGCGCGCATTCCCCGGCCAAGCATAAGTCTCCAGCGGCGGAAACACAGTGGCGTCCAGGGTTTTTGCGCGGAAGTTATTGCGCGCGCAAAAATCCTCCAGAAAATATTCCGCCAGCAGCCGGATATCGTGCGGCCTCTCGCGCAGGGCCGGCACGCGGATGGGCACCACGCTCAGCCGGTAAAACAAGTCCTCGCGAAACTTCTCCTGCATCACCATCGCGCTCAAATCGCGGTTCGTCGCGGAAATCACGCGCACGGATACGCGGATGGTCTGCTCGCCGCCCACGCGGTGAAATTCACCCTCCTGCAGCACGCGCAATAGCTTGGCTTGCGACGCCCCGTGCAGGTCGCCTACTTCGTCCAGGAAGATCGTGCCGCCGTCCGCCAGTTCGAACTTGCCGCGGCGCGAGCTGGTGGCCCCGGTGAAACTGCCCTTCTCGTGCCCGAACAGCTCGGTCTCAATCAATTCCGTCGGGATCGCCGCGCAATTCACCTTGATGAACGGGCCGGAGGCGAACGGGCTCGAATTGTGGATGTAGGCCGCCAGCAGTTCCTTGCCGGTCCCGGATTCGCCGATCAGCAGCACCCGCGCATCCGATCGCGCGGCCATCGAGGCTTGCTCCACGGCGCGCAGCCAGGCGGGACTGGTTCCGATCATCTTCCCCGCTCCGCCCACCATCTCGCGCAGCCGCTCGTTTTCCCGCCGCAGCGCGCCCTGCTCCATGGCGTTCTTCACGGCCAGCAGAACGCGGTCGCGGCTCAGGGGCTTCTCCAGAAAATCGAAGGCCCCGGCGCGCGTGGCTTCCACTGCGTCGGCAATGGCCCCGTGCCCGGAGATCATGGTGGCCGGCGAATTAGACCCGTTGGCGCGGATGGCCTTGAGCAGGTCGATGCCGTTGCCGTCCGGCAGCTTCAGATCCAGCAGGTAGGCGTCGGCCCGATACGCGTCCGGGTGCTTGCGGAATTCCGCCGCCGAGCGGCACACGCTCACCGCGTAGCCCTCGCGCTCCAGAATCATGCGCAGCGAGCGCCCGATATTCTCTTCGTCATCCACGATCAATACGCGTTTGGATGCCATTGGCCGCCACCGGCAGCAGCAGGCGGAATCCCGCGCCGCCAAGTTCTCCTTTCACCAGAACCAGGTCTCCGCCCGAGAGCAGCGCGCTCTTGCGCGCGATGGAAAGCCCCAGGCCCATGCCCTTCTTCTTGAACGAAATCGTCGGCTGAAACAGCGAGGCGCGCTCCTGCTCGCTCAGCCCCGGACCCGAATCGTGCACTTCAATCACTACCCTCCCGCTGTCCGCCGCCGTGGCCCCCAGCACCCGCCCGCCCTCGCCGGCCGCCTCCGCCGCATTCTCCAGCAGGTTGGTCAGGATGCCTTTCAGCAAATCCGGATCGGCCATCACGCACGGGTCCTCCTCCGCCAGCCGGAACTCGTAGGAGATCTCCGGGTGCGCCGTCTTCAGAAACGCGATGCGCTCCTGCAAGAGCGAGTTCACGCCCACCTTATCCGGCTGCACCGGCGGTTCCGAGGCGAACCGCGAGAAGGCCCGGATGCGCCGCTCGAGCGATTCGATTTCGTCCACTACAATCTGCGTGGCCTGTTCCATGAACGGCCGGTCGGCTTCGTCATAGCGCGCCAGCATTTCTTCCACCGTCAGCCGAATGGGCGTGAGCGAGTTCTTCAGCTCATGCGCCATCTTGCGCGCCAGCGTTTGCCAGCTCGCCAGTTGCCGCAAATAGACCAGGCGCTCCGTGCTCTCTTGCAGCCGGTCCGCCATGTGATTGAAGGCCTGAATCGCACGGCCGATCTCGTCATCGCGGCGCGCGTCAACCCGCGCGTTGAGGTCGCCCGCCGCCAGTCGCCCCAGGCCGTCCGTCAATTGCCGGATGGGACGGCTGATGCGGTGCGCCAGGTAGATCAGGAGCGTCAGCGCCGCCAGCCAGAAGGCCGCCGCCAGTCCGGTGTAGATCAGCTTGAAGCCCCGCCGCAGGTCCTGGCTGCCGGCGCGGTTCACCAGCTTTCGCGCATCGCGGATCTGCCCCACCATGCGCTCCAGTTGCACGCCGCCCAGGCTGGCCGAATAGACCCAAACCTCGTCCCCGCGCCGCACCAGGTAATCCAGCTTGTCCCCCTGGTTGCCGGTGCGCACAAACTGCTCGGGCTGGTCGCCCTCCGCGAAGGTCTTGACGTCCTCCGGCCACTGCTCGCGGTTCGCCGCGCCGAACTTCAGCGGATCGATTTCGCCCGCCCCGGCGCGCTGCTTCAGGTCCGCGGAGGCGTGCTGGTAGAACTCGCGCAGCGTCGCTTCCAGGGAATCCGAAACGCCGTTCAATTGGTCCGTGGAGGAGTACTCCAGGCTGACGTCCAGCAGGTAGGTGGTCACCCACACCGTGGCCGCCAGCGGCGGAAGCGTGGCCGCCAGGAAGATGAGGATCAGCCTGTTGCGCAGACGGTTCACCCGTTTCGCGCTCCCTGGCCCGCCGACGCATGGACCAGGTCGTTCAAGCGCAGCGGGCGGCTTTCAAACGGGCCCCAATGTTGCTCGCCCGGCCCGGCCTTGCGGCTCAGCATATCCAGCAGCGACCGCACCGGGTTGGCCATCACGTTATCGAATTGCTCCTTGGGACCGGCGGCGCGCACCTCCAGCCTTAGGAAAAACAGCCGGTCCGGCGCCAGCCCCGCGGTCTTGATGGCCAGATTGTCCAGGCACCAGGCCTCGGCCTGTGCGGCGCTCATGCCGGCCCGCGAACGCGTAGCCGGCTCGCTGACCACGGCCTTGAATTTCTCTTCCAAAATGTCGTAGCTCAGCACGAACTTGCCGTAGATCTGGGTGAGCGCCTCGCTCTGGTCCACCGTCAGCAACAGGAGCGTCGCTATGTAGGTTACCGTGTCGGCATCCTTCAAGCGTTCCAATGCTTTGCCCGTGAGGAAATGCAGGTTGGGGGCGACGGGGCGGACCGTTTCCCCGTCATAAGACACATGGATGGACTCTTCGCCGTGGGCCAAGGACAAGGGCAGCGCGGCGCCGGCCAGCAGCCAGCGCCTGCGGCTGATGCTCGTATCCCTGGCGGGCTGCATCAATAATTCATGCCCATCATGAAGATCGGGTCCGCGCGGCCGCCTCGAATGGGGAATGCCACCGCCATCGCGAAAGCGCCCTCGCGGATGCCCACGCCGGCGGCGTGCCTGAGAACCACCGGTTCCCCGGCGTCCCAAATCGCTCCGGCGTCGTAGAAAGCCTCGAAAACCCTATAACGGTAATCGACGGAGTTATGTACAATTCGGTTTCCGCCGATGGGATCGAGGTCGGATTTGTCCCAACCTCTTAGTGTACTAGTATTTCCGAGGATATACCGGTCATAGAGCGGCGCCCGGCCCTCTATGAAACCGGCCGAGACGTCGTCGGTCAAGGTGCTCTTGCCGCGATTCAGGCGATAGCGCAAATCCCAGCGGTGGCGGGCGTAAACGAAATCGCTCGCAAGCATGCGCGTGGCGGCGCGCAGGCTGTAGCTGGCCTCCAGGTCCTGCTCCGTATCGGAATCCTCCAGCATCTGGCGGTAGCGGATGGTGGAGACCACAGCGTCGGCGGCCTCCTCATGCGGGCCCGGCAGTTGGTCCTGGAGCCGCTCGAAGCTCACGCCGAAACTGAGCGTGACGGGCGCGGCCAGCACCAACGTTACCGTGGGCTCGAAGTTCTGCCGCCCGCGATAGGGCGCGGACGTTTCCTGTAACCCGGGCGCCTGCGGCGAGGCCGGCGGAAGCTGAGTCAGCGTCGCGCTGTTCCACTGGTCATGGTAGCCGTCAAATTCGAACTGAAAGTGGACGCGGTCCGTGCCCAGGTGGTTGTCCTCGTAGCGCGCGTTGATGCCGGCGTAGCGCTCCATCAGGTCATCGTTGTCGCTCACCACGCCGAAGGCGAAACGGTTCTGCTTGACGTTGATGGCGCCTTCCACCGCGCCGGTCCAGCCCTCGCGGCTGTCGAAAATGAACTTGGACACCGTGGCGTCAAACCGCTCGTTGGGCGGCCGCACCTGGAAGACCACCTTTACTTCGGACGGCGCCGCGCCCGGCAGGACGCGATGCGAGACATTGGCTTGGAGCTCGCGGCCCAGACGCTTGGCGACGTCGTCCAGCGTAGCGGGGTTCAATTGGTCGCCCAGCAGCGAGGTGATGCGCCGGGTGAGGCTGACGCTGATCTTGCCCCCCTGCCCCACACGGTCCTGCCCCGAAACGAAGTTCTCACTCCAACCGTTGCCCGCCACAACTACGGTTTCCACTTTGTACCGGGTGTTGACGTTCTCGTCCGGCTCGGGCGAACCCGCGAACAGCAGGCTGCCACAGACCAGGCAACCAAGCCACATGTATTTCATGGCCTGTCGCGATGCACGCCCTGTGCCACGCTTAACAAGCTGATTTTAAACTACTTAACAGGTACTGAATGTGATTGCACGTCACAGGTGTGCAGGATGTGAAGGGATGTACCAACGCCCGGTCCGTGGCGTGGATGAGACGGACGGTGTGATGCCGCTCATTGCTTTGCGATGTGGCGGCATCGGAGGATAGGAAGCGTCTTCGCTGCCGAAATCGAGTGACCCGGCGGCAACAACGCGGCTTGGGCGGGCCAATCCGCGGACTAGAGAGCCTTCGCCAATTCGTTCGCGAACGCGCTGCGCGGCGCTTGCTCGCGCGGCTTGCCGCTTCGGCGCTTGCGATCGGGACGCGGCGCCAGACTGCTGCGCACGCCGGGAGCGCCCGCCGGGCCAGTTACGCCTTGCACCGGAGCCGCGCCACGCGCGTCTTTCGACTTCGGCGGCTGCGCCGGATTGGCGCGCAGGAGACGGTCTTCAAGAGGAGCGCGGTCGAAACGGCGGATGATGTTCTGCATCTCATCCGCGGTCGGCGCTTCCACAAATGCGAAGCCCTTGGATTCCTGCGTTTCGTGGTTACGGATTACCTTGACGCCGTCGGAGACCAGGTCCTCCGCGGCCAGCCACTGCTTAATATCGTCGGCGGTGACCCAGGTAGGGAGATTGCCAAGAAAAACGGTAAAGCTCATTCAGTTGGTTTTCGAAACTCCGTTGCTTGGATTGGAGTGCTTCAAGAGGAGGGGTTCCACTCTGCCAATCCGATAGTAGCAGACTGGGCGCATCGTTTGCAATTGAAACATGCGTGTTTGGTAAGCAGTACGCGGGTTTTCAAGCCCCCGGATCACAACTCGGTTTCAACCTCCCCGCCCCGTTTCCGCTTCTAGAT
>DATKOS010000106.1:0-2159 GCA_035524535.1 Bryobacteraceae bacterium | reverse complement strand
TGTGGGATAGGCCTCCTGGCCTGTCCGGGCTGGCCATCGGCCTGGTGGGACGCAAAGTCGAGCCCGCCGCCGCACTGGCCGCCGCCGCCGGTGCGCGCGTGCTGGCCGTCCAGGGCGAAGCCTACACCCAGCCCCGCTACGCCACCGACGCCGCCGCGGCCGAGGCGCTGGCCCGCGCTTCCGGAGCGCAGTTGGTCCTCGCACCTTCCACTTCCCGCTGGGCGCGGGCGCTGGCGGGCGTGGCCTGCCGGCTGGGTGGCCGCATCGATACCCACGTGACACAGATCTCCATGCAGAATGGCGTTCCCGCCGTCACCCGCTGGTTCTACCGCCAGCGCATGGAAGGCGTGCTTACGCGCAGCGAACGGCCGTGGATCGTGCTGCTCGAAAGCGGGGCGGGCGATCCGGCTTCGCTTCCGGCCGAGCCCGCCGGCGCCGGCATCCAATTCGTCGATCTGCCCGCCGCTGAAACGCGCACCGCCGTTCAGGGCATCGAAGCTCCCAAAGCCGGCCAGGAGACCATCCGGCCCGACGCCAAACTGCTGTTCGTAGCCGGCGCCGGCTGGACCAAAAAGCAGGCCGATGGCGCCGTGCACTCTACAGAAGCCGAACAGCTCATCCTTGGCTTTCTGGGCGGCAGCGGCGCTTCGCTCGGCGGCAGCAAATCGCTGGTGGATCTTAGTGGTGAAGGCCAGGCCGTGCTGCCGTTTATGACGCATCTGAACCAGATCGGCCAGACCGGCGCCACCCCCCGCCATCCCAAAGGCCTCTCCACCTGCTGTCACGGCGAGGAGCCGCACGTGGTCGGCTGGCGCTTCGTCACCGAGCGCCGCGCTGTCAACCTGGATCCCAACTGCGGCTGGGCCCGCGGTAAAGCCGACGTCGTTTACGTGGCCGACGCCTTCGAGGTAATGCGCCGCGTAAACCGGCTGCTGGCTGGCTGAGCAGCGCCGCCCTGCTATCCTGATCTCGAGGAGAAATCAACAGACATGGGTTGCGGAGGCGGCGGGTTCAACCAGATACAGAATACGATTCGGCCGGGAGCGCGCAAGGTGTTCTGCGTCAAATTCCAGCGCGAAATGGAGGGGCTCGACGAGGTTCCCTTCGAAGGCCACCCACTCGGACAGAAAATCTACGAGAACGTTTCCAAGGAAGCCTGGAAAATGTGGCTCGAGCACATGAAGATGATTATGAACGAGTACCGGCTCAATCTCGGCACGCAGCAGGCCCAGGAATTTCTCATCCAGCAGATGGACAATTATTTCTTCGGCGAGGGAGCGGCCCTTCCGCCGGATTACGTTCCGCCTAAGTCGAAGGGCTGAGCGTTTCCAGGCGCGTGGCGAAACGGAAGTGAAGCTCGCCATGCGCCCGGCGCAGAGCGGCTTCGGCCACAGCCGGAGAATCGGCCCGGGCGAACAGAAATCCCAGGTAGCTGGAACCTTCGGGCGGCGGCAGGAAGCGCTGCCCGGGCTCGGCGGTGACGATCACCTCTTCCATGCCCGCGACGGCGCCGGCCCGGTCCACGCCTTCCACCGATTCGTACAGACCCTCCCGGGGAGTCGGAATCATCATCACGCCAGACGCTTGCGATTCGCGCACGTAGCCGCGCACGTCTTCGCCGAGCGCCTGGCGCGCGATCAGCTCCTCCAGCGGAATGGCTGGCCCGTTCCCGGCGCAATCGAACCGCAGCGATCTGGCGCACAGCCCGCCGATCGGCCGCGCGTGCGCCTCCAGCACCCAAGCGCCTTCATGGTTGTGCCGGAGTTCGGCGTGTACCGGACCATGATGCAGGCCGAGAGCACACGCCGCCGCCGCGGTAGCCGACACCAGTTCGCGCTGCACGCTCTCCTTTTCACGCGAGGGAGTCGTGTAGATCGTCTCTTCGAAAAACGGCCCTTCCAGCGGGTCGGGCTTGTCGAAGATGGCGAGCAGCCGAAATTCGCCATTCGTCATGAGGGCTTCCACCGCGAATTCGCGGCCCGGAATGTAGGCTTCCACCTGTACCCGTTCCTCGCCCATGCGCCGGATACGCGCGTAGGCCGCGCGGAACTCCGCCGGATCATTGGCGCGAATCACGCCGCGGCTGGCCGAAAGACCGAGGGGCTTTAACACGCACGGATACGGCGCCCGCTCGGCGTCCTCCACGCCACGGGCCTCGA
>DATKOS010000105.1:0-5391 GCA_035524535.1 Bryobacteraceae bacterium | reverse complement strand
GACGCCTCCGTCGTCTTCCATGAGGCCGCCATCCCCTCCGTCCCCCGCTCCATCGAAGATCCCGTGCCTTCTCACGAGTCGAATATCGACGGTACCTTCAACGTCCTGCGCGCCGCCCGCGAGGGCGGAGCCGGCCGTGTGGTGTACGCCGCCTCGTCCTCGGCCTACGGCGATACCGAAGTCCTGCCGAAAACCGAGGCCATGAACCCGCGCCCTAAATCCCCCTACGCCTTGCAAAAGCTCGTGGGCGAGTACTATTGCAGCGTCTTCTCCGCGGTCTACGGCCTGGAAACCGTCGCGCTCCGCTACTTCAACGTCTTCGGCCCGCGGCAGGATCCCTCCAGCCCCTATTCCGGCGTCCTCTCGCTCTTCATGAAGGCCCTCATTGAGCGCCGCTCCCCCACCATCTTCGGCGATGGCGAACAATCCCGCGACTTCACCTACGTCGAGGACGTCGCCGAATTGAACCTCAAGGCCGCGCGCGCCAAGGGCGTCGCAGGCCAGATGTACAACGCCGGCAACGGCGGGCGGATCACGCTCAACCAAGCCTGGGAGTTGCTCCAAAAGATTGAGGGCGTGAGCATTCCCGCCGTCTTCGGGCCGCCGCGCGCGGGCGACGTCCGCCATTCCCAGGCCTCCGTCCTCGCCGCTGTCCGCGCCCTGGGGCACGCCCCGCGCTTCTCCTTCGAGGAGGGCATGCGCCGCACCCTCGAATGGTACAAGCAGGAGCGTCTTGTGGAAAGCGCCCCGACCCCACGCTAAGATACAGGCGCGCAATTCCAATTTTTGGCGATTTTTCAAACCCGCAACCAACCGCGTGGCGCGGTGCCCGCTGGCCCCTGAATTGCTTCTCTTTCCGCAATGCCGGATTTTTCAACGTCTTCCGGGCCTCAAGGTGCGTCTCAAGGCCCAAATCTGGGTCAAACAGCCCTCCATGCCGTCTTGCGATCTCACGGATTCACACGCGGCCTGACAGACGCCCAACTAGAAACGCTCGCCGCGCTTGCCCACCCCATCACCTTCGACGAAAACGAGGTAATCCTCGAATCCGGTGAGCGTTCCACGTACTTCTACCTGCTCACCGAGGGCAGCGTAGCCGTGGAAATGCGCGCCCCGCGCTACGCCGTTTGCGTACAGGCCGTGGAGCCGGGAGAGATCTTCGGCTGGTCAGCCTTGCTCAACCAGCGCGACACCGTCTTCCAGGTGCGCGCCAGGGAGCACAGCGCCGCGCTACGCTTGGATGGCGCCGCCCTCAACGCCGCGTTTGAAGTCGATCCGGCTCTGGGCGTCGAAATCCTACGGCGCACCCTGGGCGTGGTCGCCGGCCGGGTAAAATCCACCGAGATCCGCTTCGCTGAAATGTGCGGCGTCCGGGCCTAGGCGGTGGAGCGGGCCTTCCGGCCTGCTTTCCGGGCTAACTAGAGACGACCGCCCTCTCCGCCGCGCCATCATACGCGCCGCGCAACTGCGGAACTGGCGCTCAGCCTTAACGCGGCCTGGGCGCATCTCCCAACCTGCCGTCCCTATCGCGTCTGCGCCGCGACCGCCGAGAGGAGCTGCACCACTCGCTCCGGCGGACCCGCGAACAGGTTTGAGGGCGGCTGCTTATACTTCATCATCTGCCCGTAAATGAGGTCCTCCTGGCTGGAGTTGATGCCCCAACCCGCCAGGTATTGCAGCCGCAGGTCGCCGTCGTGATTGATTTCCGCTCCTGCCAGCCAGGGCGCCAGGTCGGACGCCTGCCCCGAGTATCCCGTGAACAAGTCCATCGCCGAAGACACCGAGATCTCGCGCAGGGACTGCGCCACCGCCGCATAATCGGCGCGCTCCAGACGCGCCTGCACCTCTCCCAGGTCCACCTTTAACGGCCCGTTCTGCCCCAGGAACACCATGTCGTACCCGCGCCCGTCGATGGTATTGGCCCACAGCGTGCCATAGGGGAACGCTTCAAAGAACGTGGCGATCTCGCTGCGCACCGTGCGTTCGTCGCTCTCATACAGCGGCACGTAGAGCGAGAAATAGCCGCCCGGATTCAGGTGCTTCTTTACTGCCTCGAAGTATTCCTTCGAATAAAGCCCGGCCGTGCCCTTCACAAAAACGTCCAGCGGGTCGGACGCGATCACGTCGAACGTTTCGTTGGTCGTCAGAAGGTAGTGGCGCGCATCGTCGAAAACAATGTGCGTGCGCGGGTTGTGGTATACGTCGTAATCCTGTTGCGCGAAGTAGCGCGTCGAAGTCGGTGGAATCACCGGCTCGATCTCGCACACCGTGATCTTCTGGATGGTCGGGTACGTCGTGAACGTGCCCGCGGAGACGCCCGCCCCGAAGCCGATGCCCAGCACGGACTTCGGCGCCGGATGCAGCATGGCGGGCAAGTGGCCCACCGTGCGCTGCAGCTTCATATCGTACGGCTCCGTGGTGGCTTCCACGTGGCCATTCACGTCCACTTCCGTGGCGCCGTCCGGCCACTGGGAAATCGCCACGGAGGAGTTGCGTCCTTCCTTCGTGTACACCACCGTCCCGCTCGAAATCGCCATCTTGCGGCCGTAAGCGATCAGCCGGCCGGGCACCGCGTCCACGCCCCAGGCCAGCATGCCCGCCAGCAGCATCGCGGCCGCCATCAGCGGCGCTCCCAGTTTCGAATCGCGCTGGTTGAAATAGGGCGTCAGCGCGAACAGCCCGCTCACCGCGGAAACCACCAGAATCGCCCGCGTGGTCTGCTGCGTCCCAATCCACGGGATCAGGATCAGGCTCGTCGCCAGCGCTCCCACAATCGCGCCGAGGGTGTTCGCCGCGTAGACACCGCCCACCACCTCGCCGGGGTCCTGGCCGGGCTTTGCCGCCGCCGCGCAGGCCAGTGGGAAGCTTGCGCCCCAGAGGATGGTCGGCGGCAGAATGGCCCACAGGCACCGCACCATATCAAGCTGGAAGATGTGCCAGGGGCTGATGGTCAGCATCGGGTTGATGGGCCAGTAGGGCAGGGAATCGGCGACAATCCACGCCGTCCAGGCGATCCCGCCCGCCAGCAGAACCTGGCACCAGCCGAGCGCGGCGCGCGGCGCCGTGGCGCGCAGCAGCCAGGAGCCCAGCCAGCTTCCAATCGCCAGCCCAATCAGAAACACGGCCAGAATCACCGAAAACACGTAGACCGTGGCGCCCAGCAGCATGCCCATCAGCCGCGTCCACACCACCTCCGCCCCCAGCGCCCCAGCCCCGGAAAGAGCGATCGTCACGTAGATCGTCCAGCGGCTCGAGTCCGCCTCCGCGCCGGCAGGGGCCGGAGTGGATGCCGTGGCCGCCTCGGAGCCCGTCTGGCCCGCCGAAGTACGCCCCGCCAGCAGGTAGCTCACCAGCGCCACGCCCAGGTTCACCGCCACCGCCACGAACGTTCCCGTGGCCATGTTGTAAATCCGCAAGATGTAGAAGCCCGCCAGCAGGCAGCCGAACACGGCCCCCGCCGTGTTCCCCCCGTATAGCAATCCCCACCACGAGGCGCCCCGCGGCGTGGATTCCGTCCAGCGCACAATCGCCGGCAGCGACGCGCCCATCAGGATCGTCGGCGGCAGCAGGCAAATCACGCAGAAGAATCCGCGCAGCAGCATGCCCGGCAGCCCCACCGCTGACCCCGCCACATAGATCTTGTCCACCAGCGGAATCAGCCCCAGCACCACCATCCCCAGCACCCCAATGCCGGCCTCCAGCATCGCGTACACCCGCAGCGGGTGCATGGCCGTCTTCAGCCGTGGCAACGCCAGACTTCCCAAGCACAATCCGCCCATGTAGGTGGCCAGCAGGATGCCCAGCGATACCGCCGTGGAACCAATGGCGAGTTGCAGCAACTGGAACCAGACAATCTCGTAAATCAATGCAGAGCAACCGCTTCCCGCAAACAGCAGTACCAGCAAGGGAAGGAAGCGCTCCGCGTCGCCGCGCGAGGCAAGGGTTTCGTTTTGGACTTCCGATTGTGCCATTTCGTACTCCTGGGGTGAAGACACCCCATGATACTACCCTTCACTCTGAAATCGAGGGCCAATTCGCGCGCTGCTACACTGGATTCCGGGAGCGTACCTCATCCGGTGGTGGGCCTGGTCTTCAAAACCAGTGTGCGGCCCGACGGCCGCGGATCGGTTCGACTCCGATACGTTCCCGCCACCCGAGCCGCCCCGTCCGCGCGCCACCCGCCCAGGCCGCTTTGTCCTCCGCCAGATTGTCCGAAACCAGCGGACGCTAGCGTACCTCTAATCACTAAGGACGCCCATTCGGCGATCCAGGGCTTATAGTGTAAGATAGGAGCCTCGTCCATGGAACGCCTTCGCAATCTGGCGGTGATTCTGTTGGCCGTGTTCGGCCTGGCACTGGTTTCCGCGCCCGCGCAGGATGCGCCGGCTGCGGACAAGCCCGCGCCCGCTGCGGCGCCGGCCTCGGACCAGGCGCCCGCCGCCCAGGACCAGGAGAAGTCCTCCTCGCCGGCTGACGAAACGCCGCAGGTGGTCACCAACATCACCCCGGAACAGCAGAAGGCGCTCGACAAGGCCGCCAAGGCCAAGGCCAAGAAGGAGGCCGAGGAGGAAGCCGCGGCCTCCAAGAAGAAGTCCAAGAATTCCAAGAACGACACGGACCAGATCGGCAACCGCAACGTCGGCGATGGCGTCAACCTCTACTCCTTCCAAAAGGAGATCGCCCTCCGCAAGCAGTTGGCCCAGGAAGTGGAGCGGGAAGCCAAGATCGTCGACGACCCGGTCATCTCCGAGTACGTCAATCGCATTGGCCAGAACCTGGTGCGCAACTCCGACGCCAAGGTGCCCTTCACCATCAAGGTGATCGATTCGGATGAAATCAATGCCTTCGCCCTTCCCGGCGGCTTCTTCTTCGTCAATACCGGAATCCTTCTGAACGCGGACAACGAAGCCGAGATGGCCGGCGTGATGGCGCATGAGATTGCGCACGTGGCCCTCCGCCACGGCACTAGGCAGGCCACCCGCGGCGAACTCCTGCAATTCGGCACCATTCCCCTATGGGTCATGGGCGGCTGGACGGGCTACGCCATCCGCCAGGCGGCCAGCATCGCCATTCCCCTCGGCTTCCTGCAGTTCACCCAGGGCTTCGAGAAGGAAGCCGATTACTACGGGCTCCAGTACATGTACCACGCCGGGTACGATCCCACGGCCTTCGTCGATTTCTTCGAGAAAGTGCAGAGCTTGGAGAAGAAGAAGCCCGGCACCATGTCCAAGGTCTTCTCCTCTCATCCTCCCACTGCGGACCGCATCAAGGCGGCTCAGGAAGAAATCCAGAAGATCCTCGTGGCCAAGCCTGAGTACGTGCTCAATACCTCTGAGTTCAATGATGTGAAGGCCCGCGTGGAGATGCTCCACGGCCGCCGCAAAGTCTCGC
>DATKOS010000104.1:0-5658 GCA_035524535.1 Bryobacteraceae bacterium | reverse complement strand
TCGGCGGCCACATCCTGCCCTATGAGGATGTGCGGCGCGGCGACATTGTGGCCTTCCGGTACCCGGAGGATCCGCGACAAACCTATGTGAAGCGCGTGATCGGAATCCCGGGGGACCGCATCCACCTCCGCGGGGGGCAGGTGATCCGCAATGGCCGCCGGCTGATTGAGCCTTACATCCAGCGCACGGCGGATTTTCCCGATTCCTACCGCGACGATTTTCCGCAGCCGGCCGGTCTCTTCACCACGCCGCGAGGCATGGAGATGCTGGCGCGGGATGTGAGCGGCGGTCAGGTGATTGTGCCAGAGGGCGAACTGTTCGTTCTGGGCGATAACCGCGACAACTCGGCGGACAGCCGCTACTGGGGCTTTGTGCCCAGGAGCAACGTGGTGGGTAAGCCGGTGTTGGTCTACTGGTCTTACGACGCGCCCTCGGCGGACCTGGAAGCCTGGAGTTTTTCCCACGTGTTGGACGTGGCCACGCACTTCTTGACCAAGACACGCTGGGAGCGAATGGGTTTCTTGCCCCGTTCCCAGGCAGCCAGGGAGGTGGCGCCATGAAGGCTGCGGCGGTTAAGGAAATGCGCGCTGGGGAACGTCCCCGAGTTCCGCCGGCCTGGCTGCTTGTGGCGGCCGGATGGCTTGTGCCGGGCGCGGCGTACCTGCTGCTGCGGCGCTACCTGCAGGCAGCCCTATTCGCCTGTGCGGTGTGGGCGGCTTTCGGAGTGGGCTTCGCGCTGCACGGCGGCTTGGCCTGGCCGCACGCGACGGATCTGGCCGGCCTGGATGGCCTGACGGCGCTGCTCTTGCGCGGCGGCGCGGCCGCTCAAACGCTGGCCGGAGGGCCTTACCTGCTGGCGCACCTGCTGGGCCACGCCACGCCGTTCCTGGATGGACGCCTGCGCGAATACGGAACCACGCTCTTTCTGTTCGCGGGGCTCCTCAACACGCTGGCGATCTTCACGGCCACGGGCGTTGAAAAGGAGCAGACGCAATAATGCCTCACGATCTCTACACCCTGCTGACCGCGTCGCTGGTTGCTGTCTCGATCGCCGCGGTGGGGAATCGTACCGCCGGGGAGCGCGCCCGCGCCGGCGCCCGGGCTTTCGCCCTGTGCCTGAGCGCCGTAATTGGAGGGGGCTGGCTGATGCGCCTTCTGCATGGTTAGGGCGCTCCTAATTTAGGTTATGTTAGTCCGAAATCGATCCAGGTGGCGGAAGAGGTAACCATTGGCCAGGATTCGTCGTATTTCTAATTGACGGAGTGCAGACGGCATGGCTCCATCCGTAACGGACAGATTCATGAAGCGCGGCCAACCCGAGATCGAACTATTTCCTCTTACCCCACCGGTATTCCACATTCTGCTGGCCCTGGCAAGCGAGGAGCGGCACGGCTACGGCATTATGCAGGATGTAGCGAAGCAGACTTCCGGAGCGATGCAATTGGGGCCGGGGACTCTTTATGGCTGCCTGAAACGAATGTTGGCGGCGGGATTTGTTCAAGAGTCCGCGGAACGCGCCGATCGCTCGATTGACGACCAGAGGCGGCGCTACTACCGCATCACGGCGCTAGGCCTTCGCGCGGCGCGCGGCGAGGCGCGGCGTCTGGCGGGCGCGGTGACGGCCGCGATATCCAAGCTATCCGGAGAGGCGTTTTGAGAGTGTGGGGCGAAGCCTTGGCTATCCTCCCAGTTTGAAGTAGGTGGCGAAGAGGGCGAGTGAGTCACTGAGGCCGTGCGCACAGATGGGAGTCCAGAGGTTGCCGGCGAGGAGATAGGCGGCTCCGAAAAGAAGTCCGCTGACGCTGGCCGAGACTACCCCGGCAGGCCCTTGATACCAATGGGCGCATCCGAACAGGGCGCTGGATGCGAGCAGCCCCAGGGCCACGGCGAGGCGTGAATTGCCGGCGGCATGAGCCACGCGGCGCAGAAGGAAGCGCCGGTATGCAAGCTCCTCTCCAAAAGCCGCGTAGGTCCAAATGACGGCAAGCCACCGCACTAGGCCCAGCCCGTGAGCACCCATCATGGGGTTGGCCCCGGCGGCGTACCGCAGGTAGGGCTTGGTGAGCGGGTCCACCACGAACTGGCCCAGGGCTTGCTGGGCCACCACGGCGGCGACGGCGATCCCAAGACAGCGCCACGGGCGGGCGAGACGGAGTCCGATGGCGCTCCAACTGCCTTCGCGCAGGCGGATGGAAAGCAGCGCCATGGCGGCGAGCAGGAATACCGAATTCGGCAGAACGCGCCAGACGTTGTCGCCAAGAATGACCAGGGCGCCCAGAAGAAATTCGGCCAGGGAGATCCAGCGGGCGCGGCGTTCCGTGTGGGGCGCATTGAAGGCCGGTTGCGGATTGGAGCGGCTGATATGCATCCGTAGCGCGAGAGAGGCCCGGTGGCGCTTCGAGTTCGCGACACGTAGATTCAGTCTACAGGGTCTTGGGTTCGGCGGGACAGGGGTGGCGGCTGCGATGGGAGGAGTGGAGAGAATCTTTCTATCTACCTAGACTCGGGCGATTTCGCTCGCGCCTGGCAGTCGAAGCCGCCTGGCCCACCTTCTCTCTCGTACGGCCCTTGCTGATTGCGTCTTTGCGCCGGCAGAGATTTCGAATGGCCCGCGGGCAGCTTTCCGCAAGCCAGACCGGGATGCCCGCTCCACTTGGAGGGCACGGCTCGGAGTGGACAGTGATGGATCGGCGCGAGTTGGATATCCTGCAACTCGGTGACCGGGGTTGGCGGGCGAGGTTACTTCGGGCCTAGCGCTTCACGAGGCGGATTTCGAAGAGCTTGGGCCACTTCTTTCCGGTGACGAAGAGGCGGTCGTTCTGGGCGTCGTAGGCGATTCCGTTCAGCACGTCTTCCTGGCCAGTGCGGTAGGCCGGGCTGAGCAGGCCGGCGCAATCGACCCAGCCGGTGACGTGGCCATTGGACGGATCAATGCGCGCGATCCGGTTGGTCTGCCAGACGTTGGCGTAGATTTCCCCTCGGACCCATTCGAGCTCGTTCAGGCGATCGACGGGCTGGCCGCCGTCGGTGACGGTGATGCGGCCGGTCTCGGCGAGGGTTTCGGGATCCCAGAACCGCAGCTGCGCGCTGCCGTCGCTCATGATGATGCGCTTGCCGTCCTGCGTGAGGCCCCAGCCTTCACCGGGGTAGTGGAAATCGTGAATGAGATGGAAATCCGAGAGGCCGTAGACGAAACCGATATGGGTGGTCCAGGTGAGTTCCAGAAGTTCGTCGCGCCAGTTGACGATGCCTTCGCCAAAGTAGTCTTCCGGGATGTCGTGGCGCTGGAGGACTTCGCCGGTTTCCAGGCGCACCTTGCGCACGGAAGACTGGCCCTCGATGCCGGTACCCTCATACAAGAAGCCGTCCAGGTAAACCAGCCCTTGAGTGAAGGCCATGGGGTCATGCGGGTAAACGTGAACCACTTGGTAGGTGTAGTCGGCCGGCTGCGCGGTAAGAGAGGTGGAACCGCAAGCCGCGGCGGCGAGGATGAGACTGAGGAGCAGCGCGAGGCGGAGTCCCTTGAGCGATACCGGGAAGCGCGGATTACAGGGAGTGTCCCGCATGCGTGTGAGTCCTTGCGCCTCCGTGGCCTATCCGATGCGGCGGGTCAGAACGGGAAATCAGACTTGGAGGCCGTGTCGGTCGCCAAGGACTTCATATAGGGGTAGGGGTTCACGGGGCTGCCGCCGAGGCGAACCTCGTAGTGCAGATGCGGCGCCGTGACGCGGCCGGTGCTACCCACCGCGCCAACGGTCTCCCCGCGGCGGACGCCCTGCCCCACCTGGACGAAGATGCGCGAAAGATGCGCGTAATAGGTTTGCACGCCGCCGCCGTGATCCACCACCACCATGCGGCCGTAACCGCCCGTGGTGTACTGAGCCACGGTGACGATGCCATCGGCGGTGACGTGCACGGGAGTGCCCGTGGACGCGCTGATATCCACGCCGGTATGAAACTCGCGCTCGCCTTCACCCGAGAACGGGTCCACGCGGCGACCGAAGCCATCCATCAGCCGCCCCACCACGGGCCACATCGAAGGAGCCGAATACGCCGTTTGCAAGCGCCGCGCGGCGCGGTGCTTCAAGGAGATTTGGTCCGCGGAACGCAGGAAGCTGTAGTCCTGGATGCTTTCCGGGAAGCTCGGCACCAGCGCGCCCTCGGCTGAAATGTCCGCCGGCCCTTCCAGTTTCTGCTTGATACCGTAGGCGACCGAAACTTCCTGGGCGTACATTTCGAGGGTGGCGAGCTGGGTGTCCTTCTCGGAAACCTTCTGCTGAAGATCCTGGTAGCGCATCCGGATGTTGTCGGCTTCCTTGCGGAGGGAATTGTAGTTGGCCACCTTCCATGCCATGCGGGCATAGCTGGCGACGAAACCGAAAACCGAGAAGCAACCCAGAACTGCAAGGAGGAGAACAACGTAGACGGCTTGATGCGGAATATGAATACGGCGGAGACGGCCCTGTATGGAATGGGCCAACACTACGACGAAGTACCCTTGGTTCATAGTTATCTCCGGCCGAGCCTCTCAAATCGGGACGAACTCGATGGTCCGTTCCCTGGGGACCGGCTGGTTACGGTACAACCGATTGGCGAAAGTAGAACTGTAACAAGTGTACGGCCCCCTGTCAAGGTGCATTTTAGCTTGCAAGTGATTGAAAAAATTGATACTTTCTATTTGAGACGTGAGTCAGAGGCTTCCTGGCGCCTTTTTTCTGCGAAATTTGGTTGAGCGACGGAGTTTGCTCTTCCAACTGGTGCGCCGCGATTTCGAGCAGCGGTACGTGGGTTCCGCCATGGGCTGGATCTGGGGACTGATTCAGCCGCTGGTGTTGCTGCTCAGTTGGACGCTGGTTTTCGGCTTCTTCCTGAAGCAGCAAGCCCCTCCGGGCGTGCACAGCTACGCGCTCTTTCTGTTCGCCGGAATGCTGCCGTGGATGCTGTTCAGCGAGACGCTGCAGCGCTCCGCGTCGAGCATCGTGGAGCAAGGCAACCTGATTACGAAGACGGTGTTCCCGGCGGAAATCGTGCCGGTGTCCATCTTCTTTTCCTCGCTGGTGGGACACGCGCTGGCGCTGGTTTTGATGGCGGTGGCGGCGTGCATCTGGCAGGGGCCCCCGAGCGTTTTCCTGCTGCTGCTGCCGGTCTATGCATTCGCCATCGGGCTGATGGCGGTGGGGCTGGGGTGGATTGCCGCCAGCCTGCACGTATTCCTACGGGACACGGCGCAGGTGCTGAGCGTGGCGCTGACGTTCTGGTTTTGGGTGACGCCGATTTTTCTAAGCGAGAAGTACTACTTGGCCAACCCCTGGACCAGCGCGCTGCTGGCGGCCAATCCGCTGGCGTATGCGGTGAGAGGCTATCGGGCAATGCTGCTCGGGTATCCGGCCACGCCGAGCGCGGCGGACCTGGGAATCGCGCTGGGCTCCGGGGCGGCGGTATTCGTGATCGGCGGGCTGTTCTTCCGCCACATGAAGCGCGGGTTCGCGGACGTTCTTTAGCGCGGGATGGGAAACTGGAGCGCATCGCGCGGCTGCGCCGACCCCCGTTATTGACCCTCGTTTGTTAACGGGGCGGGTTGTCCGCCGAGCGCCTTTAGGCTTCTCCCCCGCCGAAAGCGGACTTCCGGCCGGGAGCTTGCACACCAGCGCGTATATC
>DATKOS010000103.1:0-23131 GCA_035524535.1 Bryobacteraceae bacterium | reverse complement strand
TTCCATAGATCGCGCACCTTGTGGGAGCCCTTGATCCCGATGTCGCTCCACTTGGCCGTGACCTTCGCCGTGCCGTCACCCAGGTTGAACAAGCCCACCGCATGTCCGCCATCGGCCAATGGCCGCGCGAACACCTGCACGTCTCCACCCGTTTCGCTGCGCCCTTCGCGCACGCTAATGGTGTCGGCCTCAGCTTGCGGCACCGGAGGAAATACGCGCACGGCCTGTTTGCCCAGCTTGTCCTGATCCACCGCGATCACCTCCCGATTCGTGAGGATCTCCACAATCGAGGGCGTCATGGAGCGCAAATCGTTGCCCGCCAGCAGCGGCGCAGAGAGAAGGCACCAGAGGCTCATGTGCGTGCGGTACTCTTCGTCCGTCATGTGACCGTTGCCGATCTCCAGCATATCCGGGTCGTTCCAATGCCCGGGCGCGGCGAATTTCTCCCGCCCCACCTGCTGCTGGAAACCGTTGCTCACCATGGACTGCCAGCGATCGCTGATGTCACCCGTGGTGCGCCACAAGTTGCCACCCACCTTGGCGCCCCAGGAGCCGACATCGTGCTGTCCATACTGGCAGAGGCTAAAGACAATTTTGCGCCCGGAATGCAGCAGCGCCTCGCCCATCTTGGCGTAAGCGGCCTGCTGGGTCACGGCCAGATGGTCCGGATCGTTCGTGTAGACCTGGCTGGCGCTGCACCAATCGTATTTCAGGTAGTCGAAGCCCCAGGCGGCGTACTGTTTGGCGTCCTGCTCCTCATGGTTGAAACTGCCTTCATAGCCGGCGCAAGTGAACGGCCCCGGTGAAGAGTAGATGCCGATCTTCAGTCCCTTGCTATGCACGTAGTCGGCCAGCGCCTTCATGTTGGGGAATTTCGAGTTGCTCTGGATGTTGCCGCTGGAGTCGCGGCCGGCCTCCCAGGTGTCGTCGATATTAATGTAGGTGTAGCCCGCCGCCTTCATGCCGTTTGCGGCCATGGCGTCCGCCATGTCGCGCACGTCCTTGTCGGTCACGGCTCCGGCGAATTTGTTCCAACTATTCCAGCCCATTGGCGGGGTGCGCGCCAGGCCGTTATCGGCCACTGGCTTGTAACTGGTGAGCGTGATGCGCGCCATCACCGGCAATTCACCGGGAGCGGCCGTGGAAACACGCGTGAACTCCAGCGGGTTGATCATCCCGCCGCCGAAGCGCCCGCCGGCCGGCATCGTCATCACCAACTTGTCCCCCTGCAGCGTGGCCGTGTAATCGATGCGCACCGGAGCGGGAGGCGTGGCGGATCCGCGCGCGCCGCGTCCGGGGCGCTCCACGAAGAACGTCACCGTGGAACCGTTGACGGTTCCGCCTTGGAGGGCGACGCCCAGCGAGTTCGGCTGCAGGAGGTAACCCGTCACGGTGGCGCCGCTCTGGTTTAGGTTGAGCACCATCTTCCGGCCTTCATCACCCGTGTACATGCGGGCTTCCCATCGTCCGGTGAGACTCTGGGCGCTTGCCGCGCCCAAGCATGCCACCGCAACTGCCACGCAACGAAGCCATCTCATGCGAATACGCCTCCCTGGGTTCCTGCGCCATCTGGCGGGAACCTTACTAGTTGTAACAGCTTTACCGGGGTTTCGGGGCATAATGGTCCAATGCCTGACTATCAAGCGATTGAAAAGAAGCTGGTGGAAGCGCTCGGAGGGGAGCGCCGTCCGGTGGCCATCACCTTCACCGAAACTCCTCCGCAAGGCGTCGAAAAGTTCGCCGGAGCCGAGCCGGCGGCCTGCGGTTTCTGGCGCATCGCCGGCGGGGGGCGCTCTTTCCACGCCTCCGCGGCCGACCATCTTAACTGCCCCATCGGCGCCTACACCCACAACGCCCTACCTGCCGAACGCATGCCGGAATTGGAGCAGGCTCTGACGCTCATGAGCGGCCTTGGCTACATCCGCATGGAAGAAGTCCCCGGCGTGTTTCACATGCCGAACGCCGCCAAGACCGTGGTTTACACGCCACTGGGGGAAACACCCGTAGCCCCGGACGCCGTTCTGGCCGCCGGCAGGCCCGGCCGGGTGATGCTGCTGGCAGAAGCCGCTGCTCGCGCCGGCGCGATGTCCGGGCTGCCCCTGCTGGGTCGGCCGACGTGCATGGCCATCCCAGCCGCCATCGCCGGCGGCGCGGTCACCAGCTCCGGCTGCATTGGCAACCGAGTCTACACCGGAATCGGGGATGACGAGCTTTACGTGGTCCTCCGCGGATCGGACCTGGAGAAGATCGCCGCCGAGCTGGACACGATCTTGAGCGCCAACCGGACCCTCGAGCAGTACCATGCGGATCGGAAACAGACACTGACGGTTATTGCCTAGACGGTGAGCGGGCCCGGCCAACCCGGGCGCCGGCCCGGTTTCTGGATTTAGGAACGAACCCAATCTCCACTTAAGCCATTGATATAAATATGTTTATGTGGGCCGTCCGAGACACCGAACGGACCGCCCGGTGTGGGGCTGACCCCGCGCGGAGCGGGACGAACCCATTTCGCCACTCCGTCCGGAGCCGGAGACTTCGGCAGCGCCGCGGATCGGTCCGGCGAGAGGTTCGACTCCGGCACGCCTCGCCGCAACCTCAAATCCGGGGAACGAACCCAATTTGCCCCCGGCGTGCCGGCGCGGCATGGGATATATATGACGCCGCCGCCTCGCCGGAACGCCGGGCGGCGATGGCCTCAAGCCAAATGTAGCAGGCTGGCCTCTCGAAACCGGTCCAGCTAAGCAGCAAGTAATTGACCTAGCAAGAGATATTGCTCTGATCCGACTGCCAATGCCACTCAGCGGGATATCAATCGCCGAGAATCGCCACAGAGGGCGTGGCGGCCGCTCACTCGGGTTCTTCGAGGTTCCCCGCCACGGCGCCTTCCCTATAGATGATGTCGCCGCGCTTCACCGTCATGTGGACCAGATTGGCTCCGAAGCGGTGAGCCAGATCCCGGTAGTCCGCCGCATCCAGAACCACGGCGTCCCCAATCTTGCCAACTTCGAGCGATCCGATCGAGCTTCCCCGCCCCACGGCGAAGGCCCCGTTGATGGTGGCGGCGGCGATGGCCTCCGCCGGGGTCAGGCGCATGCGCAAGCATGCCAGCGCCACCGCCGTCTGCATGTTGAGCGATGCCTGCAGGCGCGGATTGAAGTTGGTCGCCAGCGCTACCGGCACGCCCGCTTCCACCAGGGCGCGCGCCGGGGCGCCCGGTCCGCCGCTTTCGAAGGAAACGTAAGGCAGGAGCGTGGCCACGCCGGCGGAGCCGGACATGGCGCGCGCTTCCGCCGCGGTGGCCCACTCCAAGTGATCTACTGTCGCCGCCATGCGCTCCACTGCCGCGCGCATGGCCCCGCCGGCGTTAGGCTCGTCGGCATGGACCTTGCATGGGTAGCCGTTTTCGCGCGCCGCATCCATGAGGCGATGGACGGTGGCAAGCCGGTCCGGCGCAGTCTCCCATTTGAAATCGGCGAACGCCGCCAGCCCGCGCCGTCGAACCTTGGGCAGCAGATCGAGATAGGCGGCCAGCGGCTCGCGGCCACGCCCCGCGCGGTGCGAGGGCAGGCGAACCAGAAAGGTCGGAACCAAATCGACCGGAGATGCGCTCAGCGAGGCCAGCACGCGCAGGATCTTCATCTCGGCGCCTTCATCCGGGCCGCAGCCGGTCTTGGCCTCGACGGTTGTGGAACCGTGCCGCGCCATGGCATCTAGGTAGCCGCGCAGGCGCCGTTGCAGCCGCCGCGTGTTGGTGGAGCGAATTTCGGCCACCGCCGCTTCGTGGTCGAAAGACGCATCTCCGGGCGGAGGGAACGCCAAGTGCGTGTGGCTGTCCACAAAACCAGGTATCACCACGCGTCCCGCCGCGTTAACATCCACTGCGTTGCGCGCTCCGGCCAGATTCTCCACCCGCCGCGTCGGGCCTACTTCCACAATTCGGCCGTCGCAGATCAACACCGATCCGTCGTGGATAAGTCCGAGCTCCGCCAGGGCCGCTCCGGAGCGAGGGCCCGCCGGACCTCGCATCGTCAGGAGCTGGCGGGCGCCCCGAATCAAAAGCGTCCCCGTTTGTTTTTCCCCTGCCTCAATGTAGCATTAGTACTGGTACGTACATGAAGACGGCCCGTAATTCTCAAACCGAGCGTCCCCTGAAGACCCTGGAGAGGTATTTTTCCAAGGCTGGACTTGCCTCGCGCACCGACGCGCGAAGTTGGATTGGAGGCGGGCGCGTTCGCGTTAACGGCAAGGTGGTCCGGAATCCCGATCATTGGGTGGATCTCGAACGCGACCGCGTCACTCTCGATGGCAAGCCCCTGCGCTCAGCCGCGAAGACCTACATCCTGCTATACAAGCCGAAGGGATATATCACGACGCACCGCGATCCAGAGGGGCGTCCCACGGTCTACGACCTTATCGGCGATGCGGGAACATGGCTTTCGCCCGTGGGCCGTCTGGACTTGGATACCAGCGGGCTGCTGATCCTGACCAACGACACCGAGTTCGCCGAGCGCGTCACCAATCCGGACCACAAGGTCTCAAAAACCTACCAGATCAAGACCGCCACCATTTTGAATGACGACGACATCGAACGCCTGTGCGCCGGCGTGGCATTGAGCGACGGTATGACGCGCCCGGCGGAGGTCCGCCGGCTCCGGGAAGGGGCGAAGCGCTCTTACCTGGAGATGACCATTACCGAAGGCCGCAATCGCCAGGTGCGGCGCATGATCGAGGCGGTGAACAGCAAGGTGCAGAAACTGGTGCGGACGGCCATCGGCCCCGTGCGCATCGGCGATCTGCGCATCGGCGGTTGGAGGCGTTTGACGTCGGAGGAGGTCGCGGCGGTCTTGGGCGAAGAGCCCCGCCGGACCGGGCCTACTTCGTCATCGAATCTGAATACCAGTGCAGGCCGACGATTGGCCCCACCGCCGTCCCGCGCACCCAGAAATCCTGCTGCGCGGAAGTCCGGAAGTGGAACCCGCGGTAACCGACCTGCAGTTCATAATGTCCCGCGCGGAAGTTGAGCGAACCTTCGAAATCCCAACTGTTCTGGTGGTGCGGGATGGACATGCCTTCTCCGTTTAGGTCCAGCCGAACGGCGCGAGCCAGCCAATACTGCGTCACGATTCCAGCCTCCGGCAGGTAGAACTGGTAGGTGTGCTGGGTGGCGTAGCTCGGCGAGAGGGTTGTGTCGTTCGGGTTGGAGAGAGAGGTCTCCACCAGCGGCGCGTCGAATCCCATCCGGGCCCGCAGGAATTGCATGGACCAACGCGTCTTGAAGCGGAAGCGGCTGTTCTTCGCCGGATAGGGCCAGCCCAGGTAGTCGAAGCCCAGCTTGAAGCTGCTCACGTGGTAATCCGTGGCCAGATAGTCGCCCTGGAGGTAGACCTGAGTAATCAACCCGAGTTCGGACGGGGCGTAAACATTGCCCGCCGCCCGGGTGCTCATAAAGGAAGCCCAGATCACATCATGCAGTCCGATGGGTACCTTGACGTCGTACTCCGGATCGATCTTGGGCGTGCCCATCATCCGGATATTGCCGAGATAAGCGTAGGGAAACGATCCCTTTTCCATCTCCGGCTTGGCGTTGCCATTCCACAAGGAGAATCCGATGGATACGCCCTTCTCGCCCGGCATCTGGACTTCCGGAATCTTAGGCAGTTCGGGCAGCGCCATGAGGTGTTCGATGTCCTGGTCCTGCTCCGGGGACTGGTCCCCGCCCGGTTCCGTTTGGCCGGAGGAGGAAGGCTGCGAGGAGGAGTCAGGCGGCGCGGACGTCTGCTGCGCCGCGGCTGGCGCGGTACACGCAACCCAAGCAAGACAGGCGCAGACGAGGCCGGGGAGAAAGTTCTTCACAGTACCTATCATGCCTCATCGCCGGGGGGATGCTCAATTGTGAAGAACGCGGCACAGTGTGAGCAAAAGCCGTCAGACAGCGGCTCCATCACGGCTGAACTTCCCCGGCGGCGGCGCACCTACTTGTTTTTCGGCCGAATGATGGCCGAAATGTAGTCCGTGGTGGAAGGGTTCCGCACCAGCGTCGGGTATTTCTGCCCTCCGGCGTAGTCCAGCCGGTGGGCCTCATAGAACTCGCCGGACTTGGTGAGAAATTCGATGGTTCGGGCGCCGCCGGCGGTCGCGTCCACCGCGTCATTCAGGACTGCGGGCGTAAACTGCCTCCCGTTGACGGCGATCAATTGCGTGGAAGGCGTAATGCCGGCCTTCTGCGCCAGCCCGCCCATGACGACGTCGGTAATCGTCCCGTCGTCCTTCACCTTGAAGCCCAGGGAATAGCTGAGGTCCGTGGTCTTGTGAACCTCCACCCAGGCGTTCCAAATGGTCGACGGAATGCCGTTGTAGATCAGATTCCAGCCGCCGCCGGTGATGCCGCCGAGCGGCGCATGAGGCGAGGTGGAATCCAGGCGCGCGCGCAGGAAGCCCGCCCAGTCGTTCGGCTGCACGGCGTTCAACGCCGCCACGACATCGTCGAACGTATAGGGCTTCATGGCCGGGGCTCCGCCCTGCCCGCCGAAGAACGCCTTGCAGAAATCGTCCAGCGATTTCGTCCCCTTGCTCAGCGTGCGGATTTGGACGTCCACATCCAGCCAGACCAGCGTGCCCTCGGGGTAGAAATCCACGTCGCGGCGGTAGTTGCGGTAATCCTCGTCCGCGCCGTAGAGGACTTGCGCATCCACCGCGGTGTCCTGAAGCGGCCTCCAGGAGCGGCCGCCCTGGTTGTCCATCTCGGCAGCGGTCTTGGCTAGGGAATCCAGGAACTCCTGCGAAGTGCGCAATCCGCTTCTGGCGGCCAGCACCTCACCCAGATAGTTGGTAAGCCCCTCGTAGACCCACAGGAGCTCGCCCTTCATCGGAAAGTCGTATCCGCCGTCGTGCGTGCCGGACGCGAGGCCCGCGGGACGCCGGTACTTGCCGTTCCAGGAGTGCACGAATTCGTGCGGCAGAAGGTCCGCATCGTTCCTGCGAGAGGCTTCGTCCAGCAGAGTTCGCTCGGCGACGCGGTCGTCGCTCGATTCGTGGTGCTCCAGGCCGAAGTGCGCCACGTGGTCGCTCAGGGTCAGCAGGAAATGGTAGTCGCGGTAGTGGCGCACGCCGAATAGCGCCCCGGTCTCGGCCACCAGTTGCTTGTAATGGTCGATCAGTTCCGGTCCCATTTCCACGGAACGCGCGCTGTCTCCCACGATGTCGATGTAGTGCGGCGCCCCCTGCGCGGCGCCCAGTTCCACGCGGTTGTAATGCAGGCCGGCCGCGACGGGCGAATCGATCAACGTGGTGAGTGAGGCGGGCTCGAAATCGAAATTGGCGTCGGCGGTCGGATGGATGGGTAATGCCGTGCCGGGCTGCCAGTTGTCCGGCAGGCGCAGCGTGGCTTGCACCTGAAGATCGTCCGGTGAAACGCCTTGCGGGTACAACAGCAATTGGTTCCAACTGATCACGGCCAGGTCGTCGGTGGTGGAACTGCCCGAGGAGAATCCCGAACTATCCGGCGGTGCGATGAAATCGAAGGCCGCGTCCAGTTCCGTGGCGCCGTCCGGGACCGTCAGGTGGAAGGCGAACATGTTGACATCGTCGCGGCGCCAAGCCACGGTCTTATCGCTGGCGGTAAACTTCAGGCCGACTAGGTTGGCAATGGGGCCCGTGGGCGCGTGCTCGCCGGGAATCCACTCCGGGTAGAGAAGGGTCAACGGACCGGGCTTGGCCGGAATGGCCAACCGGACGTGGAAGAGCCGACGGGGAGCATCGGTTGCGTCCACTTGAAGACGCATCGGGTTCTGCGCAAACAGCGGAACGCCGACCAGCGCCGCCAGAAGCAGAGATCTAGTACGCATTACAAGATGATTGTACGAAACGGCGGGGAACCGGCGGGCGACGGGCTCTAACTTGCTCCCATGCCTACCAGCACCACCCCCGCCAGAATCAACGCCAGGCCGGCGCACTTCTGCTTGGTGAACGATTCCTGGAAGAACAATCGCGCCCAGAGAAGCGTCCAGATGTAGCCGAGCGAAACCAGCGGGTAGAGTATGGAGAGTTGCCCTCCCTTGATGCCAAGGAAGTAAAAGACCGAAGAACCCAGGTACAAAGCCACCCCAAATGCCAACTGCGGGTTCAGAAAACTCAAAGGGTTGCGGGTGATACGCGCCGAGCCGAATTTCAGGAACACGGCGCCGAAAGAGCCGATTACGCTGGCCGCCAGAACCAGGAGCATGGAATGCAGGAGTTGTGGCGTCATTTTTTGCCGCCCGACCCCAAGACGGCCACGCCGATTACGATCAGGGAAATCCCGCAGTTCTTGAATAGGTTGGGCGGTTCATGCAGGAGCGTGTAAGAAAGGAGCGTCACCCAGACGTAAGTCAAAGCGATGATCGGGTACAGCATCGAAAGCTCTCCTTTGCGCAACGCCAGCACCATCAACAAAGTGTTCAAGCCGTAAAGCGCGTAGCCGCTGAGCAGCGGGACGTTGGTGAGAATCGCCAACGGCTGGGGCGAGAAATGCGACATCCCGATCTTGCCCAGAATCTGCGCCGCGGCCCCGGAAATGGTGCAGAAGAAAACGAGGATGATAGCCTGCCGTCGCGCGGCGGCGGCTTCCTTGGGGTTTTCTGTGGAAATGGCTTCCAAGTGGAGGACCTCGAAGTCTCAGAACAGGATAGCAAGCTTTCCGCTAGAATGAATTACGGTGGAACCGGACAAGGTTACGGTGAGCGAAGAAGGCTCAGAGCCTGCGGAGAGCGGGCAGGCGGAGGCCGAGGCCGAGGCAGCCCCCCGCCTTTTCCAAGCCCGTTCGGCGATCGCGGAATGGACCATTACGTTGATCGTGCTGCTCTTCGGCACCACGACCCTGGTCCAGGCGTTCGTCATACCCACCGGCTCCATGGAGAACACGCTCCTCGTGGGCGATCATTTGCTGGTGGATAAGCTGGCTTACGCGCCTTCCGGGCCAATCTCGAAGCACTTGCTGCCCTACGACGAAATCAAGCGCGGGGATATCATCGTTTTTCGCTATCCCGCCGACATCTCCCAGACCTTCGTCAAACGCTGTATGGGCGTCCCGGGCGATCGTATCCATATAGAGGATAAGGCCCTCTACCTCAACGGGAAGAAGCTGGTCGAGCCTTACGCCTACCACAATACCGGCTACATCGATTCCTATCGCGACAATTTCCCGACCGACCCGGACGTGCCCGTGTCCGTCGGCGCGCACGACATGCTGGCGAACCACGTTAAGAACGGCGACGTGGTGGTTCCGCCCAATTATTATTTCGCCCTGGGGGACAACCGCGATTCCTCGCTGGACAGCCGTTACTGGGGATTCGTGCCGCGCGACAACATTATCGGCAAGCCTTTGATGATCTATTGGTCCTACGTCGCCTCCTCCGAGGACCTTTCGACTCCCAGCCTGACCGCCAAGCACTTGGCCGACGTGCTGCTGCACTTTCCGACCAAGACGCGCTGGTCCAGGACGTTTCGGCTGATTCACGGCTACCCTGTACAATGAACCGCCACCATTACGGATTTATCCTCGCGGGGGGCCGCGGCACGCGCTTCTGGCCGCGCAGCCGCATACGCTCCGCCAAGCAGGTGCTCAACGTTCTCGGACGCCGCACGCTAATCCAGAGTACGGTGGAGCGCCTGGCCCCTGTGATTCCGCCCGAGCGCATCTGGGTGCTGACCAACCACCACCTGCGTGACACTATTGTCAGCCAGCTTCCGGAAGTGCCCGCCGCGCAGATTCTGGCCGAACCGGCGCAGCGCAATACCGCTCCGGCTATCGGCTTGGGCGCTCACATCCTGGAATCCATCGATAAGGACGCCGTGATGGGCGTTTTTCCCGCCGACCACGTCATCGCGGAGGCGGCCGGATATCGCTCCGCCGTACGGGCGGCGCTGAAGGGCGCGCAAGCCGGCAAGATCATGGTCGTGGGAATCCCCCCGCGCTGGCCGGAAACGGGATACGGCTACATTGAGTTCCCCAAGGGAACCCGGCGCGGCCTTGATCCGGCGCCCGTGAAGCGCTTCCGCGAAAAACCCGCGCTGGCGCTGGCGCGGCGCTACGTGGCGGCCGGCAATTTCTACTGGAACTCCGGCATGTTCTTCTGGCGCGCCTCGGCGCTGCTGGCGGAACTAAGGCGCCACCTTCCTAAGACGGCGGCGCTACTGGCGTCGCTGCCGGGATTCCGGGACCCGAAGTTCGCGGGGAGGCTGAAACGAGCGTTTCCGCTGTGCGAGAACATCTCCGTGGATTACGCCGTACTGGAGAAGGCCGGCGGCGTGGCGGGCCTTCCGGCGGCCGATTTCGGTTGGAACGATGTAGGAAGCTGGAACGCGGTCTACGAACTGCTGCCGCACGACGCCCGCGGCAACGCCGTTCCGCCCCAAACGCTTTGCCTGGATGCGGCGGGCAATCTGGTGGATGCCGGGGGCAAGACGGTGGCGCTGTTGGGCGTAAAGGACCTTATTGTGGTGGATACCCCAGACGCCCTGCTGGTGGCCGGGCGGGATCACGCGCATCTGGTGGGCAATGTGGTGAAGGAACTCGAGAAGCTCAAGCGCGACCATCTTCTTTAGGACGTGCCTTTCGGCCCGCCTCGCGCGGGTTCCCGGAGACCGGACGAATTCGCCCAAATCATCCGCCGCGGATGTGATTCGATGGATCTTTTGGGCGCGCTTCTCGTCTATCAGACATATGAAAGCATTAGGCTTGCTGGTTCTTGGGACGCTATGTGCGGGGGCGGCGGCCGCGCAGACCGCGCCGGCGCGATTGGAATTCGAGGTGGCCTCCGTAAAGCCCTCAGCCGAAAGGGCCGATTCGTCGGTTGAGGTCGGGCTGCATATCGACGGCGCCCAAGTCCACATCTCCTCGGTTTCCCTCAAGGACTACATCTATATGGCCTACCACGTGAAGAGCTACCAGGTGGTGGGGCCGGATTGGATGGCCGCCGCGCGCTACGACGTGGACGCCAAGCTGCCCGCCGGCGGCTCACGCGCGCAAGTGCCCGACATGTTGCAGTCGCTGTTGGCCGACCGTTTTCAGCTCAAAATCCACCGCGAGAACCGCGACATGCCGATTTACGCACTGGTGGTGAGCGGCCCGGCAAAGTTCAAGGAGGTTCCTCCGGATCCGGGCGACCCACCCACCCCCACGGCCGGTGACGTACTGAACGTAGCCGTGAGCGGTGGCCGCCAGGGAGTCAGCTTCAATTACGGGCATGGTTCCTCCTTCGCGTTCGGCGATAACAAGTTTGAAGCAAAGAAGGTGACCATGGTGATGTGCGCCGACGCGCTCAGCCGGTTCCTGGACCGGCCGGTAGTGGATATGACGAATCTCGCCGGCCTCTACGACTTCACCCTGCCGCTCTCCGAAGAGGATTCAAGAGCGCTTCTGATCCGCTCCGCCGTCTCGGCCGGCGTACAGCTTCCGCCTCAGGCATTGCAACTCCTCGAAGGCAACACGGACGCCTCGCTATTTAGCGCCGTCCATGATGTGGGACTTAAGCTCGATCCGCGCAAGACGCCTCTCGAAGCCATCGTGGTCGACAGCGTACTCAAGACGCCCACGGACAATTAGCGCCCGGGCCGCACGGCTCCGCTTTCTCCGCCAAGTGGTATAACGGTGTCTGAAATACCGTGAAGGGAGTCGCATGAGCCCGCTTCCCGACGACCTCAACCAGCGCATTCGAGCCTTCCAGGAAAGCCGCGTGATTCTCACCGCGCTGGAGCTGGATCTCTTCTCGGCGGTTGGCCAAGGCAACGGCGCCGCGGAAACGGCCGCCAAGCTGGGGACCGATCCGCGCGCCACCGAAATGCTGCTGAACGCCCTGGCCGGCATTGGATTGCTGGTAAAGAAGGACGGCGTATTTCACAATTCGCCCGAGGCGCAGCGTCACCTGGCCGCGGGCTCCCCGGACAACGCCAGGCTGGCGCTGCTGCACACGGCTCATTTGTGGCGCACGTGGTCCACGCTCACCGACGCGGTGCGCGCCGGGACCTCCGTGGCGCCGGAAGCCCCCTGTCCGCCAGATTGGACCGAGGCGTTCATCGCCGCCATGCACCGCAATGCGGCGGAGCGGGCGCCGCTGGTGGTGCGCGCCGTGGGCGCCAAGCGCGTGCGCCATATGCTGGATATCGGCGGTGGCTCGGGCGCGTATTCCATCGCCTTTGCGCACGCCAACCCGGAGTTGCGCGCCGACATTCTGGATCTGGCCGCCGTGGGGCCCATAGCCCGCCGCCACATTGAGGACGCTGGGGTGACGAGCCGGGTGCAGGTGCGCGCCGGAGATTTGCGCGCGGATGCGCTCGGCCACGGTTACGACCTGGCGTTTCTCTCGGCCATCTGCCACATGCTGAGCGAGGCGGAGAATGGCGACCTGCTGCGCCGGTGCCACGAGGCCCTGATCCCCGGCGGGCGCATCGTGATCCAGGACTTCATCCTGGACCCGGACAAGACCTCGCCGCGTTTCGCCGCGCTGTTCGCCTTGAACATGCTGGTTGGTACGCCCGGGGGCAACTCCTACAGCGAGCCGGAATATGCGGCCTGGCTGGAGGACGCCGGCTTCGACGAGGTTCACCGCGTGCGCCTCCCTGGACCCACGGGCCTGATGATCGGCACGCGGCCTTGAGAGGCATGGCCGTTTGGAACGCGGGTTGCACCGTTCTGGAGCCAATGCCCCGAACCCCTGGGAACTTCCAAGCCGTGGAGCCGCCGCGAATGTGGCTGGCCGTCACACCTGTGGAGCGCTCCGCTCGTTGTTGCCGCCCTCGAAGATCCGCTAGAATAATGGCTTACCTAATCGAAGCGGCGGCGCCGGCGGAGGAGTCTTGTCCGGTTCACGGCGTGGTATGGAAAGGTGTGTGCGGATGAGGGCGCTTCAACGCGCGGGCGCGGTAGCGGCATGGGTTTGTCTGGCGGCCTGGATGGCGGCGCAGACTCCCCCGGCCCCGACTCCGGCCCAGCCTCAGCCCGCCCAGCAGACCCAGACGCCCCAGCAGCCGCGGCAACAGAATCCTTTTGAAAATGTGCCGCGTGAAGCGCCCACGCCGCCGCCCACCGCGGCGCCGCAGCCGGCGCCGGCCCCCGTGCAGCCGGTTCCCGGACAGCCGGCCGCCCCAACGCCCCAGGCTCCCGCGGCAACCGGGCAGCAGTACATCGAGGCTATCGATATCACCGGACTGCGCCGCGTCCCCATGGACACGGTGAAGGCGCTCATTCAGTCCAAAGCGGGCGACCCTTACAACCCGGACGCTCTCCGGCGCGACTACCGTGCTTTGTGGAATAGCGGCCGGTTCGACGACATTACCATCCAATCCGAACCCGGCAACGTCGGTTTGATCATCACCTTCGCCTTTGTCGAGCGGCGCGTGATCCGCAGCATCGACTACGTCGGGCTAAAATCGGCGACGGTTTCCGACGTACTCGACTTCTTCAAGGAGCGCAAGATCGGGCTCTCGGTGGAATCGCCCTACGACCCCAACAAGGTGCAACACGCGGCCGTCGTCCTCAAGGAGTTCCTCGGCGAGCACGGGCACGACTACGCCACGGTGACGCCGGTGATCGAACAAGTGCCCCCGGCGTCGCTCAAGATTACCTTCAAGATCGATGAGGGCCCCACTGTGAAGGTGGGGAACGTGACCGTTGTTGGCAACAAGGCCTTCAGGCGCGATTGGATCGTGTGGCAGATGCAGAACCTGCGGCCGGTGGGTCTCCCGCCGCCCTCGCCCGTTTTCCGCAACTTCATGGCCCGCAGTTACGACGTGCTCAAGCTGGAGGATGACGAGGAGCACATCCGCCAGGCGTACATGAACGAAGGCTACTTCAAGGCCAAGATCGGCGACGTGAAGGTCCAGATTGTCCGGCGCGGCGGCCAGGGCTTCCGTCTTCCGCTGGTGTTGATGCGGCTGCCGCACATCGATGCCGATATCAGCATGCACATCGAGGAAGGCCCGCAATACCATCTACGGAACGTCTACTTCCAGGGCATATCGCTTTTCAAGGTGCCGGACGCCCTCATGCGGCCGCTGTTCAAAATGGGGCCGGGCGATGTTTTCTCTTCCGACAAGCTGAAGAAGGGCATGGATGAAATGCGCAAGCTGTACGGCATGTACGGCTTCATCGATATGTCCAGCGATCCGAATCCGGACTTTATTCCCGATTCCAACAAGGTGGATTTAACCATCTCGGTGGATGAGGGCAAGCAGTTCTTCATCCGCCGCATCGATTTTTCCGGCAACGAATCCACGCGAGACAAGGTGATTCGCCGCGAGCTGTACCTGGACGAGGGCGACATGTTCAATATGAACCTGTGGAACCTCAGCATCCTGCGCCTGAATCAGCTCGGGTACTTTCAGCCCTTGAAGGAAGAGGACGCCACCCAGGTGACGCGCAATGCCAACTCGGACACGGTGGACCTGACGCTCAAGGTGCAGGAGCGCGGCAAGAACTCCATCGGCTTGAACGGCGGCGTTTCCGGCATCGCCGGAAGCTTCGTGGGTTTCAATTACTCCACCAACAACTTCCTGGGGCTTGGCGAAACGCTTTCGCTCGATACCCAGCTCGGCACCCGCCAGCAGGTGATCAGCCTCGGCTTCACCGAGCCGTACCTGATGGATCGGCCGATTCAGACGGGGTTCAACGTCTATCTGCGGCGCTTCAATTTCGATCAGGCGCGCGAAGCGTCCATCCTATCCGGCCAGAACCTGATTCCGCTCTATGAGGGCCTCGGGCAGCAGAACCTGCTGAATTACACCCAAAATAGCAAAGGCTTCTCCGTCTCCGCCGCCACCCACCTGAAGCGCAGCTTCGCGCAGATCGGGCTGACGTACGGGTTCGACAATTCGAGCATCGTCACGCAGACCACGGCGGCAGCCAATTACTTCTCGTTCCTGAACTTCTCCGGCATCAACGGGCCGAACTCGCTGCAGGGCATCAAAACCAGCCACGTCTCGCTCTCCTATTCGTACAACACCCAGAGCGACTACTTCTTTCCGCGCACCGGCCACCTGCTCTTCTTCTCCCTGGATGTGGCCGGCACTTTCCTGGGTGGCAACGTGAATACGGTGCGGCCCACCATCGAATATAAGTACTTCCATCCGTCGCCCATCGACAAGAATCATGTGCTGGCGTTCCACTTCATGGCCTCCTCGGTGAGCGGGTACGGGGGGCGCGTGGCGCCGCCGTTCACGCGCACGTTTATCGGCGGCGAAACCGACGTCCGCGGATTCCAGATTTGGGGCATCACGCCGATCGCATTCATTCCCAGCAGCACGCAGATTCCGGTGTTGAACGACAACGGCACGAACCGCACGCAAACCGTCATCAGCAACGGCCAGGTGACGCAGGCGGGCGTCTACGCCACCGTGCCGGACTACCAGTTAATTACGCCGGGCGGCGATACGCAGGTGATTGCGAGCTTCGAATACCGCATCCCGATCATTGAAAATGTTGTGACCTTGCTGCCGTTCTTCGACGCGGGCATCGACAAGGTTCTCTTCAGCCACCAGCTCGCGCTGGAGGCGGATCATATCGCCGGGCTGAATGCGCAGTTCCCGCAAGCCGGCTTCGTAAACGACGTGAAGATCATACCCGGCACCCAGCGTCCGCGCGCCTCCACCGGCCTCGAATTGTCGGTACGGCTCCCCGTGGTCCAGGCGCCCTTCCGGCTCTACTTTGCTTATAACCCGTCTACTGTGCGCGAATACCTGCAGCCGCCCATCGTAGCCGACCGGGCGCTGTACCCGAACTACGCGACGTTCGCCAATTCGGTAGCCTCTTTCGGACAGGCGATTCCGTTCTTTGAACAGCGCACCATGTTCCACTTCACCATCGGCAAGTCGTTCTGAAGAAAGAGGCGCCTCGATGTTATCCTTAGCCTTAGGAGTTTGCAGATTGAAGAAGAATTACGCCGTTCTCGCCTTTTTGGCCGCTGTGGGCTTCGCCCTCCCGGCCGCCGCCCAGGCGCCTGCCGCACCCGCGGCCGCCGCCGCTGTTCCGTCTGGTCCTCTCCCGACCAAAGTGGGGATCATCAACGCCGCCGAGGCGCTTTCGGCGACCAAGGAAGGCCAGAAAGCCGCCGACGAGTTGCAAAAGAATTTCGTCGCCCCCCGGAAAGCGGAGCTCGATAAGTTGCAGGAGAGCATCCAGACGAACACCACCAAGCTGCGCAACGGCTCGGCAACCATGAGCGCGGACGCGCAGAGAGCCTTGCAGAATCAGATCGACGCCGACAATAAGTCCTTCACTCGCAAGCAGGAAGACGCCCAGCAGGAAGTGCAGGATCAGGAAGGCAAGATCATGCAGGAGCTCGGCGCGAAGATGATGACGGTGCTCGAAAAGTACGCCGCCGATAACGGCTTCGCGGTGATCCTCGATGTGGGCAACCAGCAGACGCCGGTCCTGTGGGCCGCGCCTGGTTTGGACGTCACGGCCGACATCGTGAAGCTGTACGACGAGAAGTATCCCGCCACCGCGACCGCGGCGCCCGCCGCCCCCGCGGCGAAGGCCCCTGTCGCGCCTGCCGCGAGGCCGCCTGCGGCCGCGCCGAAGAAGCCGTAGCGCCGGATCCGATTCGAGCAGGAGGGACAGGCTGCCGAGCCCGGCCGCCTGTCCTTTTTCATTTTGCGCCCGGCCGGACGGGCAAGTCCTACTCCCCTGATTGTCCTTCTTCTCCCCCGGCGCCCGTCCCCGCGCGGATTCCCTATTCCCACTCAATGGTTCCAGGAGGCTTGTGCGTGAGGTCCAGGAACACTCCCGCGATGCCCTCCTGGGCCAGCAATTCGGCGCACATCTCTTCGAGGAGAGGCGCGTCGATCGTAACGGACCGCGCGGTCATCCCGTCCACGGAATCCACGGGCCGCAGCACCACGGAGTCCGGCCGCTGCGCGTCCGCGCCCAGCGGGATCAGGATTACCGGGAACTGCCACACGCGGTGGTCGAAGCCCGACCGATGGGATAGGCGCCGTACCGTGGCGTCCGCGCGCCGCACGCGCTCGATGCGGTCCCGGCTCAGGCCGGCGGCGCTTACCTGCATCCGGCCCAGGGGAACGGCCGTTCGCACCGCGCCAATCACCCGGTTGATGCCGGAAAGACGGTTGATCAGATCGGTGGCGCGGTCATGGTCCATCGCCTCGATGGCCAGCACCGGCGCATAGCTGCGCGAATCGCCCTGCACGCCCACGGAGCTCACCGGCGCGATGAAACCGTCCGGCGTGGCGCGCAGCGCACCCGGGGCGGCGGAGCAGAGGCAGCGAATCGCCAGGCCCGGACCCGGGAACGGATGGCGGTCAATCAACTCGGAGGGCAGGCCCAACTCGCGGCCGACCTCGCGTACCTCGTCCTTGTAAAACGATTTCAGCGGCTCGACGATGCGGCCCGCCTCAATCAGCTTGCGAATGCCTTCCACGCGATTGTGATGCGTTTTGATGACCGCGGCGTTGGCCGAGCCGCCGGATTCGATGGTGTCCGGGTAGATGGTCCCTTGCCCCAGAATCCAGCTCCCTTCGGCCAGTCCGCGTTCCGCCATGACGCGCTCCTGCACGCGCACGAACTCTTCGCCAATGATGTGGCGCTTGCGTTCCGGCTCGGTAACGCCTTCCAGCGCCCCAAGGAACCGGTCCGCCGCGCGCTCCACCGCGACGCCGGGAAGCTTGCCTACGAACTCGCTTTCGCCCTCGCGCATCAGTCCCGTATCTACATAAACGCCGCGTACGCGGTTCTCGCCCAGAGCTCGCACGCACAGCGCCAGCGCCACGCTTGAATCCACGCCGCCGCTCACAAAGAAGAACACGTTGCGGCCGCCCACCGATTGGCGGATTTCCGCTTCCAGGGCCGGCACGCGGCCCCGCGGGTTCCAGTCCTTTTCGCAGCCGCACACCCGAAACACGAAATTCGCCAGATATTCTTTTCCGCGCTCCGTGTGGACTACCTCCGGGTGGAACTGCACCGCGTAGAGTTTGCGCGCCGGGGCGGCGATGGCGGCGATGGCGCAGGTGGAAGTGCGCCCAGCGGCGGAGAACCCTTCCGGCAGTCCCGCGACGGCGTCGCGGTGGCTCATCCAGACCTGCTGCCGGCCGGCCAGACCCTGGAAAAGCGGGTCCGCGGCGTCATCCAGTTCCAGGGTGGCCAGGCCGTATTCGCCGCGGTCGCCCTTGCGAACCTCTCCGCCCAGCGCATGCGCCATAAGCTGCTGCCCGTAGCAGATGCCGAAGACGGGTAGGCCGAACGAGAAGATGGCTGGGTCCACCGTGGGGCTGCCCGCATCGTAGACGCTGGACGGCCCGCCCGAAATGATGATGCCGCGCGCCGCGGCCAGCTTCTCAGCCGGCGTATCGCTGGGGCGGATTTCGGCGTACACCCCGAGGTCGCGCACCTTGCGGTCAATCAGATGGCAGTATTGCCCTCCGGCGTCGAGGACCAGAATCTGCGGATTTGGGTTCAATCTTCGATGGTAGCAGGGGAAGAAATCCCTTTGGGCGCTCGCGCCAACCACGGCCCAAATAGCCGCTGACGCAACACAGGGGCCGGGGCGCGACCGGAGCCGTGCTGCGCGCGGGCGGAGGCGGGCTCCCCCCAGCGGTCCGCCGATGTGACTTTGCGAACCGAGATGCCCCTAGGCTGGCGGCGACCGGTCACTCTCGTGCACGTCAATCTGAGAAAGAGCGAGGCATATGCGCTGTCTGCCATGGTTGGCAATGCTGTTGACGGTTAGCCGCGGATTCGCTCAGAGCGCGGCTGCGCCAGAGGCGCAGACCGCTCCCGTGGATCAGCCGTCCGCAATCGGTCAGGCGCCGCCCTCCGCGAAAAGCCCGGCCAATCCGGAGCCTAAGCGGATCCTCGGCATCATGCCGAATTATCGAGCCGTCACGGCCGGGGAGACGCCGCCTCCGCCGGGGCCCACGCAGGCATTTCGCCTGGCCGCCAAGAGCAGCTTCGACTACTCCTCGTTCGCCTTCGTGGCGGTGACCTCCGGGCTCGCCGAATGGCGCGCCGCGCACCCGCAGCTCGGGACGGAGTTCGCGGGGTACGGGCGCTATTACTGGCGCGGCTTCGCGGACAAAACCGCCGGCAATTTTCTGGTGTTGTTCGCCCTGCCGGCCGTCTTCCACCAGGACGAGCGCTACTACGCCAAGGAAGAAGGCGGATTCGGAAGGCGGGCTCTCTACGCGGCGTCGCGCGTGTTGGTCACGCCCAACTATCGCGGCCACGGCATGTTCAACGTCTCCGAGATTCTGGGCCGCGCCATGGCGGAAGGCCTCTCCACGTCCTACTACCCGAGCCAGGCGCGGACCCTCATGTCGCTAGGCTCGCGCTATGGATTCTCGCTGCTCTCCGACGCCCTGGACGACGTGCTTCTCGAGTTCTGGCCCGACATCGCGGCGCTTCCGCATCGCCTGCGCGGTGGAGAGAGGAGCCAGGCGCATGAACAAGGACGGCCATCATGGCGCCGGTAAGGCGCGATTCGCGCCGCGGAGCGGCCTACCCGCTCACGTAATCGAATAGCGTCTTCGTGGGCATCTGCGCCTGGGCCTGGAAAGCCGCCGTGAGCTGGGTCTGGTCCTGGCTCAACTGCAGGGCCGCCGATGCTACGTCGGCATCCTGAATGTTGCCGATCTGGGCCTGCAACTGCGTATTCTGCGTGGTGGCGTAGCTCTGCGCGTCCTGAATGCGCACCTCGACGTTTCCATAGAAGCCCTGCGCCGTGTTCAGTTGCGCGTTGGCGGCCTGGAGATTGGCGGCGGCGCTCTGGATGCCGCTCGTATCCGAGCTGGTGGCGCCTAGGATCGCCTGCCGCAAACCTGTCAGCGAGGCGAAAACGTTGTTCGTGGCGCAGGAGCCATCCGGGTTGCGCACGTCGAAGATCTCTTGCGCGGTCAACGACGCGGCGAAGGATCCGCCGGCCGGGTCCTGCACCTGGCGCGTGGCCGGCGACACCGAAACCTGCGTCACGCCATTTCCCAGCGGGTCGGGCCCGTTATTGATCTGGTAAGCCTCGGTCTGGTCGCCGTCGCCGCTGAAGATATAGCGGCCTTGCACCTGGGTATTGCTCAGCGCCACCATCTGCTGCTGGATGGACTGAATCTGGCCGGCGAGCGAGGCGCGGTCGCTGGCGCTCAGACTGACATCCGTCGCCTGCGTGGCGATCGTCTGCGCCTGGTTCATGAGCTGAATGGCGGTGGTCAGGACGTTGTCCGAGCTGGTGGCGTCGGTTTGCGCCAGAACCAGGTTTGCCTGGACTTGGTTGTTGCGCGCCATATCCGCGCGGAGCTGCAGCAGCGGAGCGATGGCGTCCGGGTCGTCGGACGGCGCCGCGATCTTCAACCCCGACGAAACCTCGCGATTGGCCTCCGCCAGGTTTTGCTGGATTCGGTCCACATTGGCCAGGAAGATTTGCGCCGGGCCGCTCAAGTTCGAAATCATGCCGATTCCTAAGTGAAGGTCTGCACCATGTCAATGGTGGATTGCGTCATCTGGTCGAGGGTGGTCACCATCTTGGAGCAAGCCTCGTAAGCGCTTTGGAACTGAATCATGGCCATGGCCTCCTGGTTCAGGGAGACGCCGGAGGCCTGCTGACGCAGGTTCTGAGCCTGCGCCAGAGTGCCCTCCTGCGTTGCCTGCCGGTCCTGCGCGGCGCTGAGATCCGCGCCGGCGCTTGCGGCCAGTTGACCGTAGTATTCCGAGAAGGTTGCGCCGCCCAGGGCATCCTGTCGCGCGCTCTCCAGCCCGGCCAAGGCCGCGGACACGGCAACTGGCGCCGCCGTCAATTGCGCCGTGGTGGCGTTTGGCTCCACGGTAAGCGTCGCGGCGATGGTATTCGGGCTGGTTGGATCGTAATCGAACAGGCTTAGCCCCGGCGTTCCGCCGTTCAGTACCCCGTTTACGGCCGAGGCGAGCTGCTGCGCCATCAAGTTCAATTGGCCCTGCGTGGAGCTGTTGCCGATGTAACCCGGCAGCACGTTGTTGTAGGTATTCAGCAGCGACCCCAACTGGCCGCCGCTCACCAGCGCGGTGACGTCCTTGCCGCCGGAGGTGATTGTGGCGCCCGGCGAAGCGCCGGGATTTAAGCTGGAGGACAATTGGTATTGCGTCTGGTTCAGTACCAACGGGATCTGACCGTCGAGCAGGACGTTATAGGCGCCATCCGCCTGCTTCGTGGCCGTGATGCCCGCGTACTGCGAGAGCTGTTCCAGCGTGGAATTGATCTGCGCGTCCAGTCCCGCATCCGGGCCGGAAGACTTGGCGGCCTGGGTGTTGCAACTCGCGAGTTGCGCCGTGAGCTGGTTGATGTCGCCCACCGTGGATTGGACCTGCGCTCCCGTGTCCGATTGAATGTTTGTGAGCGCCTGATACGCCTGCTGGAAATCCTGCGCAACGTTCCCCGCGGCGGTAAGCACGGCGCCCGTGGCCGTCGCGCTGGTGGGAGTCTGCGCCCAGGCCGAGAAATTCGAAAACAACGTGTTCAGGTCGCCCGCCAGCCCCGAATTGCCGGTAATGTCGAAAACCGACTGCACATTGGTCAAGCTCGCGGCGTCTTGCGTGGACTCGCCGAGGGCCGTTTGCGCGCCGCGGACGGATTGTTCCGCGAACTGGTTGCGTGCGCTCAACACCTGCCCGGCGCGCACCCCGCCGGTGGCGCCGTCGGAAAGATCGAAGGAGTTTGGATCGAGCGTTTGGGTCTGCTCGGCGTATCCCGGCGTGGAAGCGTTGGTGACGTTGTTCTCGGTGACGTTCATCACCTGGCTGAACACGAGCAGGGCGTTCGCGGCGTTATCGAGCGCGGACTGGATGGTGCCCATCGGCTTCTATCCCCTAATGCAGACGCGGCTAGGCAGTGAGGCTTCCGCGGGGGTTCCGCCGGAAGTGTAGCCGGCGCACAGCGCTCCCAACGCGCCCCGCCAGCCTTCATGAAATGCCCGGGCGCTTTCCAGCAATCGCCTGGTTCGCAGCGCGCTGGATCTGAGCCTCCGCAATTCCGCGAGAGCCGGAGCGCTGGCCACAACCCGCCCTTCGGCCAGCCCGTTGCGCCATGCCGAGAGGCGAACCTCCGCCTCGCTCAGCAGGGTTGCCGCGCGATTCACCGCCTCGGGCGCCGGCCCGCGGAGAAGCGCACACGCCCGTTCGGCTGCTTCCGATGCGGCTCCGAGGCTAGCCTCGGCGTCGATCGGGTCCACGCGCCGGGCTGCCAAGGGAGGTTTGCCGGTGCGCCCTGCCATCCGCTCCTCTGGCATGGCCATCGTCTCCAGGTTTCAGGGCGCGCTAATCCGCGCCGCCCAACGCATCGGCGATCATCGCCCTGCTGGTGGCTAACGAATCGGGCCGGTAACCGCCGGCCTGATAGAGAGCGGCCAATTGCTGAACCTGCGCCGCGCGTGCCGCGCCATAAGTCGATATGGCGCTCGCCAACTGCCCCAGACCCGAGGAAAACTCCACCCGGTCCCCGTTCTGAGCCGATAGCAGGCTTGCGCTCCCCGCACGGCCGGACTTCTGTAGTTCCTGGGCCGCCGTGGAATCCACACCGCCGACACCCAACGGATCGCTGTTCGAGATTCTCATAACGTTTGGTAACGTCCGCTGGCTATCTTATCGGCAGCGCCCAGCCCGGACTTTACTCTTTTTTGCATTTTTTTTGAGTGGGCGCTCAATCCTGCCGCCAAGCCCTAAAGTTCGCCCGGCCTTCCGCCGATTTCTGACTCGTTACTCACTATGGATGGTCCACCAGCTTTCCTTATCGACGGTTGCTATCGCTCTCCGCAGACCGCGGGCGCCGAGGACTGGCGCAGCCTATTGATTGGGGCAAGCCCATCTCTGGCGGACATCTGCCATAGAATCCTTTTGTTAGGCCCCCGGCAGGCGACCGTGCTCATCACCGGGGAAAGCGGCGCGGGCAAGGAGATGGCCGCGCGGGCCCTGCACCGCGCCGGGCCCCGCTCCAGGGGGCCCTTTGTGGCCGTGAACGCCAGCGCGATCCCGGAGCACTTAATGGAGGATGAGCTGTTCGGCCACGTCCGAGGGGCCTTTACCGGGGCAATCCAGACACGCGCCGGCTCCTTTGAGCGGGCCCAGGGGGGCGTGCTCTTCCTGGATGAAATCGGAGAGCTTCCCCTCCACCTCCAGCCGAAGCTCCTGCGC
>DATKOS010000102.1:0-14500 GCA_035524535.1 Bryobacteraceae bacterium | reverse complement strand
GCCATCCGCTCCGACAACGGCGTTCCCTTCGCTTCCCCCAACGGCTTGTTCAACCTCTCCAAACTCTCGGTTTGGTGGCTCCGCCTCGGCATTTCCATCGAACGCATTAAACCCGGCCACCCCCAGCAGAATGGACGCCATGAACGCATGCATCTCACCCTCAAGCAAGAAGCCACCCGCCCCCCAGGCGCCAACTTCCTGCAGCAGCAGGCCAGCTTCGACCGCTTCCTCGATTCTTTCAACCGCGAGCGGCCTCATGAAGCCCTCGGCATGAAATGCCCCGCCGAGCTGTACACCCCTTCCCCGCGGCCCTATGTTGGAATCCCCGAGCCCCACTACCCCTTCCACGACCGTACCGCCATGGTTACCTGCTGCGGGCGCCTTTGCCTCTACCGCAAGAAAATCAACATCAGTACCGCGCTGGCCGGCCAAGCCGCAGGCCTCAAGGAAGTCGACGAGGGCATCTGGCTCGTCACCTTTATGGATTACGATCTCGGGTATATCGATCTGGAGGAGAAAACTTTGCAGCCCTTGGAGAACCCCTTCGGGCCAAAAGTGTTACCTATGTCTTAGGAACGTTTTGTTACCCATGTGTCCGGTCCGGACAAAAAGTGGATTGGCTCCTCAGGTAGGACTCGAACCTACAACCCTTCGGTTAACAGCCGAATGCTCTACCATTGAGCTACTGAGGAGCAAGGCAACTTCTTCATTTAATCATCCGGGTTCGGTGGGTGTCAAATCGCGCCGCGGGCGCTGCGGTTGCCGTTTTGGCGCTGGGGCGGGGTCTATTGGAGGGCTTCGATGGCGGCGCCTAGCTTTTCGCGGTAGGTTACCCAATCCTGCTCCCCGAAGAGGCGGTCGTGGTCGCGGTCTCCCAGGTGGAAGGCGTTCATGCGATCGCGGATGAGGGCTTCGGCAGCCTGGGCGGCCGGGGTTCCGGCCTTGGCTTTGGCCAAGCGGGCCAGGGTGAGCAGGTAGCGGTAATCGTCCAGCCCGGCCGCGATGCGCTCCAGGTCCATGGTGGGCATCAACTGGCCGTCCGGGCTGGCGACGGCCCAGGCGTAATCGTCCTCGCGGCAATCCAGGGCATAATACGGGTCGCCGGCCACGATGTTCCAGTGCCAGGCCACGCGGAATTTGGCGCCGAATTGCTTGACGGCCTTGTAGAGATACGTGCCGTAGGTCCAGCGCGTGCCGCCGTTGTAGAAGGCCCACTGGCCGCCTTGCTTGCGCAGGAGGTTGACGCCGGCTTCATCGTGGTTGTTGAGGGACGCGACGCTGAGCGCCTTGGCGAGGATGAACTCCGGGGAGCTGGCGGTGGTGCGGTCCGGCTCCAAGCTGGTGGGCACGGTGAAGAAGGGCGGGCCAATGGGAAAGGCCATCGCGTAGGCGGTGGCGTTGACGATGGCCTTCTTCAACTCGTCGCCGCCGGGCTCGTCACCCAGGTTCCAGTAGACCGGCAGCCAGCCCTTATCCTTGGCGTGCTGCTCAATGGGGCCGTAGACCATGCGGATGAATTCGCTGTAGTCCTTGAAGCCGGCGGCGGCCATCTTGGCGGTATCTTCGTGGTAGGCGTCAAAGCCGCCGACGCCGCTGCCGTAGGAATCGACGGCGAGGAAGCCGAGGTCCTTGGCTTCCTGCATCTGGCGGTCGGCTTGATGAAAATCGAGCGAGGGCTTGCCGGCCACGAAGCCGTCGTATTGGACGTGGGGCAACCCGGTGAGCAGGGTGAAACCGCGCTGGCGCATCATGCGGAGGCCCTTGGCGGTCATTTCCGCACCGAAAGCGGCGGTGGACGGGTCGTCCTCAAACCAGGGGACGCCGATGGAACCGCCGAAGGGCCCGGCGGGAACGTCCACGGCGTCGAGAGACCCCTTGCGCACGGTGAAGCGCAGGGGCGCGGACTCCGGCTCGCCCTGGCGCGGGGTGAACTTCACCTGCCCGGCGTAGACGCCGGGGGCGGCGGCGGCGGGCGTGCGGACGGTTAGGAAGAAGTAGCGGGCGGTGTCCTTGGGCATCTCCACCGAGTCGCGCGGCAGGATGATGCGCGGCGCGATGGTGTAGACGGCGCCGTCCGGCGTGACGCGCGTGATGCGGTTGGAGACGTAGCCGACGTCGATATCGGCGGCGGGGATGGCGCCGGCGGGGCCTTCAAGCGCGGTGACGGAGATGGCGCCGCGACCGAGGTCCTTCAGCGGAAGGACGCCGACGAGCACGGGCTTGATTTCGCCGGGGAATGCGGCGGCGGCGATGTCCTTGCCGAGCTCGCGGGCCAGGGGCTTGCTGTTGTAGTCCAGGTCTCCCATGAGGTCGCGCTGATACATGAGGTAGCCGCGCTTGGCTTCCTGGTCCGTGGGCTTGAGCGGGTCGCCGGTGGGCGGCGGGAGGACGCGCTTGTAGGCGTTGTCGAAGTAAGCCTTGCGGCGGGAGCGGACGAAATCCAGGAAGCGCTGGCCCTCGGCGGCCTTCTCCACGGGGTAGAAGACCACGGCGGAGACCGAGTTGGCCCAGGTTTGGCCCTGGAATTCGAGGAAGAGTTGGCCGTTGGTGACAGGGACGTCAAAGATCTTTTCGTGGAAGTGGGCGCGGCCGTACTTCTCGAAGACGTCGTCGGTGGGTAGGTCTTCGGTGTCCCAAAACTCGAAGTACTTCTTGCGGAACTTGGCCCAGTCCATCTGCTCCGAGACGACCTTCTTGCCCTGCGCCAGGATGGCGCGGTCGCGGTAGACCTGATTTTCGCCCCAGTAGCCGCCGGGGGCGTCCACGTTGACGAAGACGCGGTAGGTTCCGTTCGGAACGTCGACGGCCAGACCGCCGGATTCGATGCAGAGGAAGCGCTGGTATAGAGGGTCCGGCTCCAGGACGTCGAACGACTTCCAGATTTTGGCGTTCTTCAGGCCGTAGCCGCGAGCCGGGCTGTACTGCGTGGCGGGGGTGACGGGGATGAAGCCGTCGATGCCGGGATCGCCGCCGGGCGTGAGGGCGAAGGCGTGGAGGCCGTCGAAGGTGGGCGCGTGGGCGTTTTCGCGCTCCAGGCGGATGCGGTCGATGAAGAGCGGGGCGACGGGCTTGTCGACGGCGACGACGAGGCGGGTGATGCCGTCGAGGATGAGGTTGCGGCCGGGCCGGCCTTTCTCGCCGACGTAGAGCGACTTGAGGGGCAGGGTGAGGGTGCTGGCGCCGGGCGGCGCGACGGCCCAGTAGTTGACGCGCGTCCAGTAGTCCTTGGTGTCCTTGTCCTGGATCTCGATGGTGATGGGGAGGGCGTCGCGGGCGTCGGTGTAGGTGTCGATCTTCAGGTAGTCGTAGCCGGACCAATCCTGCGGGGCGATCCAGGAGGCGAAGCCCGGGTCCACGCGGAGGGCCTTGGCGCCATCGGTGGCGTGTTCAGAGACCACGGTCCCGGCCTGGAAGGGATTGCCTTGCTCAAACGAGGTGAGGACCTTGACGGGCGGGCCGGTTTCAGTTTTGGATTCGTTCACCACCAGGGGCGTGCCGCAGGCATAGCACTTCTTCCACGCGGGCATGTTGCGGTAGGCGCACCTGGGGCAGCGCACCATGCCGGCGGCGAGTGGCCCGGGGGGCTGAATGGGCGCTTCCTCGGCGCCGAGTTCGGGCGAGGAGGTGGTCTTAACGTCGGCGCCGACGCGCTGCATGGTGACGTCGTCAATCCACAACATGCCGGGGGCCCACAAGCCGAAGGACGGGCCGGTTTTGGCCGCCTTGGCGAGGTCCGCCACGTAGCGGAGGCGGGTCCAGCCGAAGGAGCCCTTTTTCTTCAGGGCGAAGTATTTCCCATCGAACATGAATTCCGTGTCGCCGCCGAAGTTTCCGCTACCGATTTCCAGTCCGCGGATGTAGGCCGTGATTTCGTAGCGCCCGGGTTCCAGGTCGTGCGATTGTTCGAGGCGGATCTTGCCGGCGGTACCGCAGCTCATCATGCCGGAAGTAGCGCCGGTGTGGGCCACCAGGCCGACCTCAAACTTGCAATCGCCTTCGTAGTTCCAGCCGCCCCATTTGGCGAAGACGTGGCCGAATTGGTCGCGGTCCGCGGTGACTTCAAAGGAAGGGTCGTCGATGAGGTTCGAGGCGCTCTCCGTGGCGCGGGGAACGAGCAACACCGCCAACATTACCAGGGCCAAGAGGCGCACGGACCTATTTTATGCTACGGGCTTGGGCGGGAGGCGTTCGGATGATCACAGCGGGGGCCCGCGGGCAGTGGTAGGGACGGGCGGATTCGAACCGCCGACCTGTCGCTTAGGAGGCGACCGCTCTATCCATCTGAGCTACGTCCCCGCATCCGTCCTACTTATTGTAGCGTTTGAGCCCTTTGCGGCCAATGTCGGTGCGGTAGTGCATGCCCTCGAAGCAAACCTGGCGGGCGGCGCGGTAGGCGCCGTCAATGGCGTCCGCGAGACTGGCGCCACCGGCAGTGACGCCGAGTACGCGGCCGCCGGAGGTCTCCACGCCGCCTGGGCCCTGGCGCGTGCCGGCATGGAAGACCACGGCGCCGAGGGCTTCGGCTTCGGCGAGCCCTGATATCGGCTTGCCGTTTTGGTATTCGGCGGGATATCCGCCGGAGGCGAGCACCACGCACACGCTGGGACCCTGGCGCCACTCCAGCTTCGCGGAGGCGAGCTTGCCTTCGGCCGCGGCCAGCAACGCGGGCGCGAAATCGGACGCCATGCGGTGCATGAGCGGTTGCGTCTCCGGGTCTCCCAGGCGGACGTTGAACTCGAGCACCTTGGGACCTTCGGCGGTCATCATCATGCCGGCGTAGAGGAAGCCGGTAAACTGCGTGGCTTCCACGGTGGGATAGATGACGCGATCGAGAATCTCGCGGGTTTGCGCCGCAGTCAGGATAGCAGCATCCGAATATGCGCCCATGCCGCCGGTGTTCGGGCCGGTATCGCCGTCAAAGACCGCTTTGTGATCCTGCGTGGGCGCGAGCGGCAGCACGTCGCGGCCGTCGCACAAGGCGATGAAGCTGACCTCTTCGCCCCGGAGGAACTCTTCGATCACCAGGCGGCCGCGCAGCGTTTGTAGCGCCGCTTCGGCCTCCGCGCGGTCCTGGGCGATGATGACGCCCTTACCGGCGGCGAGGCCGTCGGCTTTGAGCACCACGGGAAAGCCGAAGCGGTCAAGCGCGCGCCGCGCCTCGACAGGATCTTCCACCACGGCGTATTGCGCGGTGGGGATTCCTTTCTCTATCATAAAGTACTTTGCAAAAACTTTACTACCTTCCAGGCGGGCATTCGCCTGGTTGGGGCCCACAATCTTCTTGCGGTGGGCTAGGAAGGCGTCCACGGCGCCGGCCACCAGCGGCGCTTCCGGCCCGACCACCGTAAGATCCGCTCCAATTTCCTCCGCAAGCGCCAGCCAGCCGGCGGGCGTGGCGTCCTTCACGGGGAGGCAGGTCCCGATTTGCGCAATGCCGGGATTTCCCGGAGCCGCGTATACGCTGTGTTCCCTGGACTGCGCCAGTTTCCATGCCAGCGCGTGCTCCCGCCCGCCTCCGCCAAGAACCAATATTTTCATCGGATACAATGATAGCAATGCCGGAGAAGTACGACGTGGTGGTGGTGGGGGCCGGACACGCGGGGTGTGAGGCGGCGCGAGCGAGCGCCCGCATGGGGCGGAAGACCGCCATGGTGGCCATGAACCTCGACCTGATTGCGCAGATGTCCTGCAACCCGGCGATTGGGGGGATCGCCAAGGGGCACCTGGTCCGCGAGATCGATGCGTTGGGCGGCGTGATGGGCGAGGTAGCGGACGCGGTGGGCATCCAGTTCCGGCTGCTGAACACGAGCCGAGGCCCGGCCGTATGGTCGCCGCGGGCGCAGATGGACAAGCGGCTCTACCGGGTGCGGATGCGGGAGACGCTGGAGCAGGAAGCGAATCTGCGGATCAAGCAGGCGGAGGTGGCCGCGCTGGTGATGGAAGGCGGCCGGGCCACGGGGGTGCTGCTGCGCGACGGGCGCACCATTGGGGCGGGGGCCGTGGTGGTGACCACGGGCACGTTCCTCAACGGGCTGGCGCACGTGGGCGAGATGCGCTACACCTGCGGACGAAACGGGGAGGCGCCGTCGCAGTTGCTGGGCGATCAACTGCGCTCCGTGGGCCTGAGCTGGACCCGTCTAAAGACAGGGACGCCGCCACGGCTCGACGGGCGGACCATCGATTGGTCTCAGTTCGAGCCGCAGCCGGGCGATGCCGAGCCCACGCCATTCTCTTTCCTAACGGCGCGCATCGACCGGCCGCAGATTGTCTGCCATATCGGCTACACCACCGAGGAAACGGCGCGGGTGCTGCGGGCCGCCATCCCTCGGTCGCCGCTGTTTAGCGGGCAGATTGAGGGCGTTGGACCGCGCTACTGCCCGTCGATTGAGGACAAGTTCGTGAAGTTTCCGGACAAGCTGCGGCACCAGATCTTCCTGGAGCCGGAGGGCCTGGATACCCACGAGGTTTATGTGAACGGCATGTCCACCAGCATGCCGGTTGATGTTCAGGAGGCGATGCTTGGCTCCATCCCCGGTTTGGCTCGCGCGGAGATGATCCGGCCGGGGTACGCCATTGAGTACGATGCGATCGATCCGCGGGAGTTGCGGTACACGTTGGAAGTAAAGTCGATACCGGGGCTTTATCTTGCCGGGCAGATCAATGGCACGTCCGGTTATGAAGAGGCGGGATGCCAGGGGTTGATCGCTGGGATGAACGCGGCGCTTGGGCTGGATGGCGCGGCGGAAGCGGTTATTGGGCGTACCGAGGGCTATACTGGCATTCTGATTGACGACCTGATTACCAAGGGCGCGGACGAGCCGTATCGGATGTTCACTTCCCGCGCGGAGTACCGGCTGCATTTGCGAATCGACAACGCCGATGCGCGTTTGACTCCCCTTGGCCGGCGCGTGGGACTGGTGACGGACGTGCGTTGGGCGGTGTTCGGCGAGAAGCAGCGCCAGATCGAGCGGTTGCGTGCGGCGCTGGAGGCGCATCCGCACAGCCAGCTCCTGAGGCGGCCGGATTCTTCGATTGCTTCCATTTCGGGGTGGGTTCGGGAGACTCTGGGCGCGGAGCCGGCGCGGGGCGTTTTGACGACCGTGGAGACCGAGGTTAAGTACAGTGGTTACATTGCACAGCAGGAGCGGCAGATGGCTCGGATGAAGGATTCCGGGGGACGGCCGATACCGGCGGGCTTTTCGTTTTCCGGGATTCCGGGCTTGTCGCGTGAGGTGCAGACCAAGCTGGAGAGAGTACGGCCGGAGACGCTGGCGCAGGCGGCGCGTATCCCCGGCGTTACCCCGGCGGCGCTCGCCGTTCTTGACGTTTATCTGAGCCTAAGCCGTGTTTGCTGAGTTGCTTCGAGATCGGCTGCTGGGGATCGCGACGTTGTCGGATCGCCAATGCTCGCTGCTTGAGGCGCATTTTGAGGCGATGCTGAGGTGGAATCGGCGTCTGAGCCTCACCACGGTGACCGGTTTGGAGGAGGCGGTGGAACGCCACTACGCGGAGTCGCTGTTTCTGGCGGCCGCGCTGCCGCAAGGGCCTCTGACCATTGCCGATATTGGTTCCGGCCCCGGTTTTCCCGGCATCCCGGTGGCGGTATTTCGGCCTGACTGCACGGTGTATGCGATTGAATCGCACCAGCGGAAGGCGGTTTTTCTTCGGGAAGCTAGCCGGGACCTGCCCAATGTGAAGGTGGTGGCGCAGCGCGCCGAGGCCGTTGGGATGCAGGTTGACCGGGCCATTTCGAGGGCAATCAGCTATAGCGACCTAGTACCCGTCCTCAAGTTGGCGAATGCCGCGAGTTTGCTGACCGGCGCGGAGGCGCCACCTGACGAAATGGGATTCGCTTGGGACCCCCCGGCATCGCTGCCGTGGGGCAGACAGCGCTACCTACGGACAGGGCGGCGTACCCGTTTCACGTGAAACAGAGCGCTTCAGCGGGCTTACGGGAGCCGTTTCACGTGAAACATGAGCCTCCCGGGCCAGAGATTCCTTTGGCACACCCGAATTTGGCCGGATTCAGAGCTCCAATTCCAGCTCCCGTGTTAGTATGGCCGATTGAGCACCGTATTCGCTATAGCTAACCAAAAAGGCGGGGTCGGCAAGACCACGACCTCCATCAACCTAGCTGCCTCGCTCGCGGCAAATGACTTACCCGTTCTGGTCATTGACTCGGACCCCCAGGGGAACGCCACCACCGGCCTCGGTGTGGCCAAGGAACCGGGCCATACCAGCACCTACGATCTTCTGCTTGGCGATGCTCCGGCTCGCAGTAGCGTCGCCGCCACCAGCTTCGACGGCCTGCATCTCATTCCAGCCGACAAAAACCTGGTTGGAGCAAATCTCGAGCTGGTAGACGTGCCGGAGCGTGAGTTTCGCCTCCGCCAGCGCATTCAGGAGCTCCGCGACGACTATCGCTTCATCCTCATTGACTGCCCGCCTGCCCTCGACCTGTTGACGCTGAATGCACTCGTGGCCGCGGACGCCGTTCTTGTGCCAATCCAGTGCGAGTTCTTCGCCCTCGAAGGAATTTCCGAACTCATGGATACTATCGACCGAATCCGGACTTCCTTTAGCCATCCTTTGCGCGTGGAAGGCATCCTCCTCACCATGTTCGACGATCGCACCAACCTCACACGCCAGGTCGCGGCCGACCTTCGTGAGTTCTTCGGCGATCAGGTATTCCAGACGGTGATTCCGCGCAGCGTCCGCCTGGCCGAGGCCCCCAGCTTCGGCAAGACGATTCTCAGCTACGATCCGCGTTCGCGCGGCGCCGAGAGCTACATCCAACTTGCCAAGGAGATCCTCCAGCATGAACAAAGTCGAACCGCGTAAGGCTCTTGGCAAGGGCTTGGGCGCGCTGCTCCCCACGCGCCCGCCAGCACCGCCGCCCGCTGAAACGCAGCGCGCCGAAGATGCCGCATCCGTCCTGATCGATCTCGTCGAACCGAACCCTCTCCAGCCTCGCCGGGTTTTCCAGGACGAGCGCCTGGAGGAACTGGCCCAGTCCATTCGGGTTCACGGCATCATCCAGCCCCTAGTAGTCCGGAAAGCTGGTGAGCGCTACCAGTTAATAGCCGGCGAGCGGCGCTGGCGCGCCGCCAAGCGTGCGGGCGTGGCGGCGGTTCCGGTGGTCGTTCGCTATGTCCCTGACGAGCAACTGCTGGAAGTCAGCCTCATTGAGAACATTCAGCGGGAGGACCTGAACCCGATTGAAGCCGCAGTCGCATTTCAACGCCTAGGGCGCGAGTTGATGATCTCCGCAGAGGAGATCGGCCGCCGCACCGGCAAGGATCGCACCACCATTACCAACTCCATCCGGTTGCTGCAGCTCCCGCACGATCTACAGGCTCTGGTGGCGGAGCGCCGCCTATCCCCCGGACATGCGCGCTGCCTGCTTTCCCTGCCCACCGCCGAAATCCAACGCGAAGTTGCGGAAAAGGCCGTGGCGCAGGGGTGGTCCGTGCGGCAGACTGAGCGCACCACGCAGCGGCTGCTCGAAACCCGTAATCCTAAGCATGTTGATGAGGTTACTGTAGATCCCAACGTGCGCGCCGCCATTCAGGAAATGGAGCGGGCATTAGGAACCAAGGTGCGGATTGTGGAGAAGGCCAAGGGGAAGGGCCGGATCGAGATCGACTACTATTCTACCGAGGACATGCACCGCATCTACGCGGCCATCACTGGCGAGTCCTGAACGGCTATTGGTCCTTCAGCAGGCCCAGAATGCCCGCCAACTCGCGGCGGATCTCGGGCAGCGGGTCGCTGGAGAACAACTCCTGCTGCACATTGCGGCCGGGGCGCACTTTGGTGGGCCGACTCTCGCGCTGCAGCGCTTGGCGCGCACCCTCGATGGTGAACCGGCGCTCGTAGAGCAGGTGCTTAATGCGCAGCAGCAACTCCACGTCCTTGCGCCGGTAGAGCCGGTGGCCGGTGCCGGATTTTTTTGGGGTTAGCGCGGAAAACTCGCCTTCCCAGAAACGGAGAACATGGGGCTCCACGGCCAGCAACTCGCTTACTTCGCCAATCTTGAAGTACAGCTTATCCGGAATCTCAGGTACGCCGGATTGGAGCGCTGCTTCCATCAGCCATCCGCCATCCTAGCTCATTCCGCCGCGCTTGCCAAGTTGCTGCACGGAACAAACTTACACGCTAATCGTCGCCTGATATCTGGAACAGGGATTCGGCGGCGGGATCGGCCAGCACCTGGGCCGCGTCCTCGGCCGTGAAGGCTTCCACCTTGGCGGAGATGTTCATCGAGCAGAATTTCGGCCCGCACATGGAGCAGAAATGCGCGTCCTTGAACCCATCGTCCGGAAGGGTTTCATCGTGCATGGAGCGCGCGGTCTCCGGGTCAAGAGAAAGAGCGAACTGCTGGTTCCAGTCGAATCGATACCGCGCGCGGGAAAGCGCGTCGTCGCGGTCCCTTGCGCCAGGCCTGTGGCGCGCAATGTCCGCGGCGTGCGCCGCGATTTTGTAGGCCATGATGCCGGCCTTCACGTCCTCGCGGTTCGGCAGCCCGAGGTGCTCCTTGGGGGTCACGTAGCAAAGCATGGACGCGCCATACCAGCCGATCATCGCCGCGCCGATGGCGGAAGTAATGTGATCGAAACCGGGGGCGAAATCCGTCACCAGCGGCCCCAGCGTGTAGAAGGGCGCTTCGTAGCAGAGCTCCTCTTCCTTGCGCACCTGAAGCTCAATCTGGTCCATGGGGATGTGGCCCGGGCCTTCGATCATCACCTGGACGTCATAGCGCCACGCCACCTTGGTCAGCTCGCCCAGAGTCTTCAACTCCGCGAACTGAGCCTCATCGCTGGCATCCGCCAGGCTTCCCGGGCGAAGGCCGTCGCCCAGGGAGAAGCTCACATCGTGCTTCTGGAAAATCCGGCAAATATCCTCGAAGCATTCGTAGAGCAGATTCTGCTTGTGGTTCTTCACCATCCACTCGGCCATGATGGAGCCGCCGCGGCTCACAATGCCCGTCACGCGCCGCGTGGTCAGAGGGATGTGCTGAACCAGCACACCAGCATGGATGGTCATATAATCCACGCCCTGCTCGGCCTGCTCCTCGATCACTTCGAGCATCACCTGCCGGTTCAGGTCCTCCACGCGCCGTACGCGCGACAGCGCTTCGTAAATCGGGACCGTGCCAATCGGCACGGGCGAGGCGTCCAGAATGGCCTGCCGGATGGCAGGGATATCGCCGCCGGTGGAAAGGTCCATCACCGTGTCGGCGCCATAACGCACCGAGTCGCGGAGTTTGTCCAGTTCCTGCTCGACATCCGATGTCACCGCCGAATTGCCGATGTTGGAATTGATTTTGCACCGTGAAGCCACGCCGATGCACATCGGCTCCAGGTTGCGATGGTTGACGTTGGCCGGGATGATCATGCGCCCGCGCGCCACCTCGGCGCGAACCAGTTCCGGAGACAGGCTCTCTCTTTCCCCGACGAATCGCATTTCCTCGGTAACCACGCCTTGCCGGGCGTAGTGCATCTGCGTCCGGATTTTATGGTCTTTTCTCCGGTTGACCCATTCTGTGCGCATAATCGGTTCCTGACTGGCCGCGGACGGAGCGCGCCCAAGTGCGCCCCGGCCGCGCCCGCTGCAAAGGAAAACCTACTTCTGCTTCTTGGGCTTCTTCGTCTCTTTTCTCGGGCTTCTGTCCTTGGCCACTTGGATCCTCCCTTGCGTTCGATTATAACCGAGGGACGACTCGGCCTCCCAAGGACGCGCGTTCCGGACGCGCCGTGAGGAGCTCACCCGGCGCGAAAAAGAATCGCCGTAGGGGGGAGTTGGCTCGCGGCCGCCGGCGGAATCGTGGGCTGACCGGGTGCGGGCGTCCCTGCAACGTGCTTCGGACTTGCAGTCTTACTAGGGAACGAGGCTACGCGCGAACCCTGCGCCGGGAGGCCAGGACTGTGGCCAGACCCAGGCCGCAAAGCGCCAAGCTACTGGGCTCCGGGGTGCTGAAGTCGGGAGTATAAGTGATCGATCCGTAGGCGTCGAAGACGCTGAAGCCGCCGCCGGCCGAATTGTCGGCAAGAAACGCGATGACGTTCAGGCCGCTGGACAGGTAGGGTGTGATATCGGCGGTCGCCGCGCTGTTGGTGCCGCCGTTGTCGTCCACCAACCCGGGAACTAGCGTGCCATTCACCCACACCAGCGAATCGTCGTCCACGCCCATCGTGAAGGAGGCCGAGGTAGGCGTTCCCGGAATGTCCACCACGTCGCGTGCGAAGAATGGGTTGGTTCCGTATCGGTCGATCCACGAGCCCGAGTAAGCCGTCCAGCCAGCCGTGTTGTACACGGGACTGCTGTTCCATCCTGAGTTGTTCGCTTCGAACGGCGCGATGGTCGGGTCGGCGTTCGGCCCATCGATCGGGTCCGAGCAAGGATAACAATTGTTGGTCTGCGCGCCCGGCGGCAGAATGGCAAGCCAGCCCTGACCGCCGATCCCAGCGACGGCATCAAGGGAAATCACGCCCGCCCGCGCCTGACCAGCAAGAACGAAAGCAGCGGCCAGCGCCAAGACGGCGGCCTTTGTCCTGGAGTTGAAGCTTTTGCGGAACGCCAGTTGTTGCGCAGTGTAATCCACGAATCCCCTCCGAGTCAGTATCGGCTCCACGGGGTACGGTGGCGCCGGGGACAAGCACGTCTCTCGCCCGCGCCCCAGATCGAAAAGAGCGACCGGCGCGATGCGAAGTTAGCCCATGCTAATTCGCGCCCAGACAGCAAGTCAAGAGTTCCCGGATCACCCACCTGGATTGACCGTACCGGTACCAACCCGGACGTCACGTTTGTCGAAATACGCAACAGAGGCGAGCTTCTTAATGAGCCGCAACGGCCCGGCGGAGCCTTTTCAAGAACCGCGTTTGCGGAGGGAGCGCGGCGGGGCGGCTTGACATCGGCGGCGGTGCGGAATAAAAGAGGCTAATAAGACTTTTTCACGGAGATACAGATTATGAAAACAGCCGTGTGCTTTGCCCTATTCGCAGCCGTTCTTACCTGCAATAGTTACGCTGCGAGCAAGAAAGCTCCGAAAGATTCCAAACCCGCCGTCAGGCAGGAGCTTTCACCGCCCCCGGTGGCCGGCCCTAACGCGCCCGCCGGCGTGCAGCACGCCAACCCGTACAACGTCTACGGCGCGCAGTTCCCGCGCATCGAAGCCGACAACCGGGTCACCTTCCACTTCACGGCTCCCACCGCGCAGAAGGTACAGGTTGCGTTAGTCACCTCCGGCCAGGGGTCGCTCAACCCCCTCCCCTATGACATGACCAAGGGCGCCGACGGCGTGTGGACGTACACCAGCGTGCCCCAAGGCCCCGGCTATCACAACTACTGGATGATCGTGGATGGCGCGACGGTCCTCGATCCCGGGACCCGCACGTTTATGGGCTATAGCCACATGTGCAACGGGTACGAGATTCCCGAAGCGGGCGTGGACTTCTATGACCTGAAGGATGTGCCGCACGGCAACGTCCTGATCAAAAACTATTTCTCCAAAACCGCGAATGCATGGCGGCGCATCTACGTTTATACGCCGCCGGGCTATGACGAGAACCTCAAGATCCGTTACCCGGTGGTATACCTGCAGCACGGCAGCGGGGAAGACGAAACCGTCTGGTTTGAGATGGGCCGCGCCAACCTGATTGTCGACAACCTGCTGGCCGCGGGCAAGGTGAAGCCCGTGATCGTGGTTTCGGAAACCAGCATTATTAATGGCGCCGGCGGCCGAGGCGCGGGCGCGGCTCCGGGACGAGGAGAAGGCGCGGGCCGTGGAGCTGGGCCGGGCGCTCCTGGCGCTCCGGTTGGCGTAGCTCCGGGGGCGCGCGGAGCTGCTCCGGCGGCGGGCGCCGGCCGGGGCGGTTTTGGCGGCGGCGCTGGAGGCGGCGCCTACGGGCAGCTCATGACCAACGACCTGATTCCGTGGGTGGATGCCCACTTCCGGACATTGGCGGACCGAGACCACCGCGCCATGGGAGGCCTCTCGATGGGCGGCATGATCACGGCTTCCATCACCATGGTGAATCTGGACAAGTTCTCGTACATCGGCCTCTTCAGCGGCGGCAGCGCCGCCGGCTTTGGAGGCGGCGGTGGCGGCCGGGGCCGTGGCGGAGCCAATGGCGCCGCTCCGGCGGCAGCGCCAACCACTCCGGCGGCGGCGCCGGCGCTGGACTTAAAGACCGTCTATAGCGGCGCGATGGCGGATCCGGCCGAGTTCGACCGGAAGGTCAAAGTGCTCTTTATGAGCTACGGCACCGAAGCGCCGCTCGAAAACCCGGAAGGCCTGAAGCGGCACCAGGAACAGCTCATCGCGGCCGGGATCACCAACAGCTACATCTATCTCTCGCCCGGCACCACGCACGAATGGCAGACCTGGAGGCGCAGCTTCTACACGTTCTCGCAGTTGCTGTTCAAGTAGAAGAGAAGTGGTGAGAGGGGCAGGCCCCACCAGAAGGGCCTGCCCTGTACCGCGATCTACACGTCCAGG
>DATKOS010000101.1:0-7398 GCA_035524535.1 Bryobacteraceae bacterium | reverse complement strand
CCAATGCTGCCGCCGGAACGCGCCTCCGAATTGCAGGGTGTGCTTTCCGCGAACCCAGGTGAGGCTGTCGGTCGCCGAACTGGTCTGCTGCCGGACGTTCGATGCAGTGCGTTCCGACAATCCTCCGTAGTTGGTAAAGTTGATGCCCGGAGGGCCCCAGTTCAGCGGATCGGTAGCCACGCCCGCGATCCCAAGTTGCTGTTCCACGTTGGTAAGCCCGGAGAAGTAGGGACTGGCGACTTGCGCCTGCCGGCTGAAGGTAAACGCCAGACTGTTGATGAGGCGCGTGGTGAAATTGTGCGCATAAGTCGTGCTGGCGTTGATGCCGCTCCCATTATTGGAGTCGACAATCAGTTGATTGTTGAATGGATCGGTCATCAGCAGGCTGTTAGGCGTCGTGCCGCTAGTGCCCTGCCAGGCCAGAGTGAGCGTAATCCGATTCTTGGCGTTCAGCGTCTGCTGGAAACGCGAATTCAGGGTATTCGTGTTGGTAAGCGGCGTGGTCGGGACCTCGTAATTTCTGGTGAGGCCCGGCAGATTCGGGAACGGATAAAACTTCAACAGCTGCGCCGAGATTGGATTGAGCGTTGGGATAGTGTTGTTCGGGAACGGCGCGCATCCGGACGCGGTGCATGTGGTTGGGTCGTAAATCACCGCTGTCTGTCCGTTGGTCGCGGGAACCCCCTGGAAATTGCCCAGGCGCTCGGCTTGCGAAGGCATGGTGGTGAGGTTGCCCTGGTTACCATTCCGAGAACGGCCGACCGTAAAATTGACCTGAAATTGACCGTTGTTCCCATTGATTACTTTCGGAATTTTGAGCGGCCCGCCGATATTCCCCGTCACGTTCGTACGGTTCATGTAGGGCTTCCCGAGATCCTGGCCCGAGAGGGAATACGTCTGTGCGTTCAGGATCGAATTCGCTTCGGAGACATTGAGGTTGAAGGAGTACAACTGGCGCGCGCTGCGGCGATTGTTGCCGAACGCCATGGCGCCTGCACGGCCCTGGAATCCGCCGCGGCCCCCGCGGCCGCCGGCAAATGCCGCGCCACCGCCGCCACGGCCACCGAATCCGCCGCCCGGTCCGCCGAACCCGCCGCCGCCCCCGCGGCCGCCACCAGCGAACCCGCCGCCTCCGCCGGGACCGCCACGGCCTCCACCGCCGGGCCCGCCGCCGCCAAACCCGCGGCCGCCGCCCGCGCCCGCATCTCCACCTTGTCCGCCAAGACCAGCAAGACCGCCGGCGTCACCGCCTGCTCCAGCGAGACCCTCGGGACCGCCGAAGCCTCCGCGGCCCCCAAAATCGCCGCCGAAGCCGCCGGGCCCGCCAGGGCCAAATCCGCCGCCGAAATCCGCAACTCCGGCCATGCCCATGGCCGTACTCTGGCTGCCCTGCACAACAAACGATTGATCCGCGCTTTGGGAAAGCTGGGCGGACATATCGCTCGAAATCGTGTCCTGTCCGCTGAATGCCGAGGTCTCAGCGGATTGGCTCACGCCGACTTCCTGATAAGCCCCCAAAAGCGAAGGACGGCCATTGTTATTGTTGGCGCCGCCACGCCCGTTGCTGCCCCGCCCATTGGCCGCTTGCGCGGCTTGGCCCCTGGCTCCACGTCCGCCCCTGCCATTGGCCGCGGCTTGAGAGGCTCCCTGCGCGCTCGCCGGCGCCGCAGCGCTGGAAGCGGCGGCCGGCGCGGCGGATGCCGGAGCCGGGGTCGCCGCAGCCGAAGCGGCGGGCGCGGGCGCGGAAACCGCTGGCGCTGCAGCCGGAGGCGCCGCCGCGGCAGCGGCAGCCGTCTTCGCATCCAGTTGCGCCGTTAGCCCGGCCTGATCCAACAGCTTCAAATCCCATTGCGGACTTGGAGCATCGGGCGAGACGCCGATCTGTTTGGTCTGCGACTCGAAGCCCAGCATTTCCACCGTCATCTTCCAGACACCCGTATCGATGTCGGGAAAGGTGTAGTTGCCCTGATCATCCGTGGTGGTGACCAGCTTCTTGTCATCCATCGTAGCGGTGATGGTGGCGCCGGGAATCGGCAAACTGCCGGACTTGACCGTGCCATGCTGCTCGGCCGCGTAGAGGACCGCAGCGGCCAGCCAAAGGGCGGTCAGGCCCAGAAAACATTTGAGTATTCGATGTTGGGGCATGGAAGTTATCACCATTCAAGGCGAACCTCGAACATCGAAAGTTACGGTAGGCTAGCCGGGATGGGTAGAAAAGAAAAAATTGGAACTTATTGATGGCAAAGCACAACGGGTCCCACGCGGGGGAACCGAGCCGCCCCGGAGAGGCACTCGGAACTATGAAAAATTGGAGATATAAGGAAGCTGCCGGCGGGCGGACACAACTTCGCCGGGGCGGGCCGCTTTCGTGAGCGAACAGCCCCGGCGAAAGGGAGAAACCGAAGCTTAGTCCCCGAAGCTGCCGACTTCTTCACGCTCTTCGACCGGCTTGGCGGGCTGGATGTCTCCCAGCGCAACCAGGTTTGCCGGCTTGGGCTGCTCTTTGAGCACGTGCTCGCGGTAGAGCTTCATCATGCGCTCGTTCTCCTGCTTGCTCTTGAGCTTAGCGTCGCGCGCGCGGGCCTTTTCCTCACGGGCATTCTTGGCGATGCCCAGGCGATCGAGGTCATGCTGCTCTTCGGTGGCGACAATCTCATCGCGCAGCAGGAGCGTCTTCACGCCCTGCTCCGCCAGGGGAACTTTCTTGCCGCCGGCGAAGATCTCATGCCGTCCGTGCTCTTCGTACCACTTGGTGAGCGTAGCCGTCATGTGCATCTTCTCAATAATGTTGCGCCAGCCGATTCCCGTGTTGTAGGCGCAGAAGGAGATTTCCCCTTCCTGCGTGGCGTAGGGAATGATGCACTGCTCGGTGCGGCGGAAGTCGTAGTTGAACAGATCCTGGAACCACATGCCGGCGATGAACAGGAAGTTCCAGCGGTCGCGGCGGCGGCGCTCAATGTCTTCCATCGTGCGGTCTTTGCCCACCTTGCCGTAGTTCTTGCCGCTGGCGCCGAAGGTCTTATCGAACTTCAGGAACAGGTCCTTCAGCTTGAAGTGCGTGGGCGATTGGAAGGGATCGTAATTGCGCGCCACGGCCAGGGCCATACCAATGATCGACAGCCACTTACCACGCGCCGCGTCGTTTACGCGGGCGACGTCGCGCTCCAGTTGGTCGGCGTTCAAGAACGCCGTCACAGGCTTGGCTTCCTTGGTTTCCTTATCCACCATCACGGCCATGCCCACGCCGCAGTTCGGGTGGCAGCCGCAGCTCAGTTGGCCCCAACCGGCTTGGGGACCGTGAACCAGGTCGCTCCAATCGGAGAAGGTGGACATGAAAGAGATCGGGAACCAGTCGCGGGCCGGCTCGCCGAGCCCAGTCTGGCTCTTGACGTCATGCGCCAAGTGAGACAGCGTATAACGCTGCGCCGCGCGGCGCTCGTCGGTGACTTCTTCATCGCGGCCCGTGAAGGATACCGGCTGGAACGAGAGGAACGGAATCTTCTTCGGATTGTCCAGCGCGAACTGGACGATCGGCCCGACCTGCTCATTGTTGATGCCATTGACGATCGTGATCACCGGGATGATGTCCACGCCGGCGGCGTGCAGGTTTTCAATGGCCCGCAGCTTCACGTCGAACAGATTCCCCACCTTGCGGTGCTGGTTAGCGGCGTTCCCGATGCCATCGAACTGAAGATAGGCATAGCGGAGACCAGCGTCAGCCGCCTTCTTGCAAAACTCGGGATCCTTGGCGAACTCGATGCCGTTGGTGGCCGCCTGCACAGAGGTGTAGCCAACCTCGCGCGCATAGCGCACGGCGTCCAGGAAGTAAGGCGAAATCGTCGGCTCGCCGCCGGAGAACTGCACGGACATCTGCCGCTTGGGCTTGATGGTGATGGCGTTGTCAAGAACCGTCTTGATGTCGTCCCAAGTCAGCTCATGCACGAAGCCGACCTGGTTGGCGTCCATGAAGCACGGATCGCACATCATGTTGCAGCGGTTGGTAAGGTCCACCGTCAGCACGGAGCCGCGGCCATGGGTAATGGTGCTGGAACCGTGCTTGTGGAGGGTTTCGTCATTGTGGGCGCGGATGTCGCGGCCGGGGAAAACTTGCTCCAGGTGCTTGAAGAAGGCGGTATCGATGGCCATCACATCTTCGAAATGGCCGTGGACGGGGCAATCCTTTACCATCAGGATCTTGCCATCGCGCTCGATGACTTGAGCCTTGATCTCACCTGGGCGGTCGTTGTAGAGAACATCCAAAGGCGTCTCGCCATCCAGAATCCGCTTGCGGATCTCCGGGACGCAGCGCGGGCAGAGCGAATCCGTCTCCCGCGGCCAGCCTAGCGGCGGCTTGGTCTTTTCGTACGACTTCAGAAGCGGCTTTTCCGACCAGGATGGAATGAACCCGGGATTCTGGTGAATCTGGTTCAGCTTATCGAAAACCACCCACGCCGCTCCGGCAGCATAGGTAAACGCCTTCTCCACGTACTTTATAGGCTTGTGCATCGCTTTTGGACTCTCGTGAGTTACCCAGAATGACAAATTGCGCGCAATACCGCGCCTGATCAAGAGTATAGGCCGGGCCGCACCGGGCAGCCACGGATTGGCATTGAAACGCCGGTTTCGCCGGTTGTACGGCGCTCGGTGGCCTTGAACGGACGCTACCAGTATGAAAGGGAACGGCTTAATCGGCGGAAACGCCTTCGGGTTTGCCGCCGCCCGCTGCTATGATGAGTAGATGGAAACCGCCCTTCCCCCCGTTGTGAATGACCCCGTCGAAGCCGCCGCCGGCATTGAACGCGAGTACGTTCTGCAGAACTACGCGCGCCATCCCCTTTTGATCGTTCGCGGCAAGGGAAGCTACGTATACGACGCCCAGGGGCGGCGCTACCTCGACTTCCTCGCGGGCATCGGCGTGAACGCGCTCGGGCATTCGCACCCCCGCATCGTGAAGACCATTCGGGAACAGGCGGGACTGCTCCTCCACTGCTCGAACCTGTATTACAACCAGTACGCCGGCCCCCTGGCCAAGCGCTTGGCCGAAGTCAGCGGTTTGCAGCGCACCTTCTTCGCCAACTCGGGCGCCGAAGCCATGGAAGGCGCGCTGAAGGTGGTGCGTGCACACGGCCACGCCGTGAGCGCGGAGAAGTTTGAGACTGTGGCCTTGGAGAATTCGTTCCACGGCAGAACCCTCGGCGCGCTTTCCGTCACCGGACAGCCCAAGTACCGCACGCCCTTTGAACCGTTGCTGCCCGGAGTGAAGTTCGTGCGCCCGAACGACGAAGCGGCGCTCGAAGCCGCCGTGAGCGAGCGCACCGCCGGCATCGTCATGGAGCTGATTCAGGGGGAAGGCGGCATCTATCCGCTCACCGCGTCCTTCATCGCCAAGGCCCGCGAACTCGCGGACCGTCACAACGCCTTGCTGGTCGCCGACGAAATTCAGTGCGGCGTGGGCCGCCCCGGGACGTTTTTCGCGTATCAGAAAGCGCAATCGGTAGTACTGCCGGACGTGGTGGCCGCCGCCAAGCCGCTAGGCGCCGGCGTCCCCATGGGCGTTATCCTCCTGAACGAGAGGGCCGCCGCCGCCATCGCGCCCGGCATGCACGGCTCCACCTTCGGCGGCGGGCCGCTGGCCTGCCGCGTGGCGCTGGAGGCGCTCAATCTCATCGAGGAACTGCTGCCGCAAATCGACCGGGTCGGCGCCTACTTCGATGCAAGACTCACCGACTTGGCGAAGAAGCACGCCTTCGTAAAAGAGGTACGCGGTTTCGGCCTGATGGTCGGCATGGAACTCACCATGCCCGGCAAGCAGTTCGTGCTCGACGCCATGGCGGAAGGCCTGCTCATCAACTGCACCCATGACACCGTGCTCCGCTTCCTGCCGCCCTACATCGTGACGGAGAAGGAAGTCGATAAGGCAGTGCGGGTGCTGGCAAAGCTCTTCAAGAAGGCAAAGTAGGCTCGACTCAGCGCCACAGGCAACCCAGTCCAAGGTGGGGCAGGCGGTTCCGCTTGGCGAGCCGGCCCATGGCCGGCCTCCGAATTACCGCGCGGCCATCACCGCCGCCGTCGCCAGCAGTAGCGCGGGCGGCATCGCCATCACCCCGGCTTTGAAGAACGTCCAGCCGTCCACGTGCGCCCCCTCGCGCCGCAGAGCCACCAGCCACAGAATGGTCGCCAGCGAACCGTAGATGGAAAGATTCGGGCCGAGGTCCACGCCGATCGTCACCGCCTGCCGCAGGTGTTGCGGCAGCGTCATGGCTTGCAGCGCGCTGCCCGCCAGAAGTCCGGACGGCAGGTTATTCATCACGTTCGAAAGCGCCGCTGCGCCGAAGGCCGCCGCCAGCGCCCCTCCGGCAGCCGGCGCCAACCGGCCAAGCGCCTGCTCCACCAGGCGCAGGGCCCCCGCACGCCCCAGCGCTTCCACCATCACAAACAACCCGGCCACCAGAGGCAGCACGCTCCACGTTACGCCGCGCCCCACGGCCGCCACCGCGCGCGGATGCCGTCCGCGGGTGATCAGCACAGCCGCCGCGGCCGCGGCGCAAGTAGGAACGCCGAGGTTCATGCCGCGGCTTGAAGCATAAATCATCACAGCCCCGCCGAAGCCGAGGCCCCACAGCGCCCGGCGGCCTTCCTCGCTCAGCGGTGAGCTTTCCACATCCTCGGGCAACATTCCCCCGAGCTCGGCCCTCGAAAGCCACCGCAGCGCCACAAACGTGGCCGCGATTGCCAGCCCGGAAGGCAGCAGAAAGAGCCTCAGCCAGGGAACCAGCGCCGGGATTTGCCGCCCGTAGACCACCAGGTTCGCCGGATTCGAAATTGGCAGCACGAAGCTCGCGGCGTTTGCCACCAGCGCGCATCCGAGCAAATGCGGCAGCGGTTCCGTGCGCGCCTTGCGAACCGCCGCATAGACCGCCGGCGTGAGCACCACGGCCGTGGCGTCGTTGGAGAGAAAAACAGTAACCACCACGCCGACCCCGTAGAGAATTGCGAACAGCCTAGACGGCGAACGCCGCGACGCGGTCACCGCGTGACCCGCCAGCCAGTCGAAGACGCCCTCGCATCGCGCCAGCTCAGCCAGCAGCATCATGCCCGCGAGAAACAGATAGACGTCCGTACCCCTGGCAATGGCCTGTCCGGCCGCCGGCGCGGGCAAGAGTCCGCAAAGAACCAGCAGCGCCGCGGCCGCGGCCGCCCAAACGGCCTCCGGCCAACGGTAAGGGCGAAACAGAATGCACGCGATGGTGGCGGCGGATATGGCGTAGATGAGTGCGGCGCTCATGGGATCGAGTTCGTGGAATGGACTGCGGACCCGTCCCGCTACCGGGCGCCGTGGCGGGCGAGCATTCGCACCGCCGTATTGTCGCCGGCGCGCTCCGCCACCAGCGCGTGTTT
>DATKOS010000100.1:0-5811 GCA_035524535.1 Bryobacteraceae bacterium | reverse complement strand
AAAGGCCTACTCCATGTCGCTATCTGGACGCGTACGAGCTCAGCACCTTCATGTAATTGGCACGTTCGAAGGCGCGCGGTTGCGGGACGGCGTTGCGGCTCATGCTGCCCTGCATCTGCTTGATGGAGTCGTACTCGTGCTCGCCCATCCAGACGAGCGCTTCGGTGAGGAGCGTATCCAGGTAGCTGACGCCGCGCTTCAGCAGGGCCGAAGTCAGCATCGCCACCTTCGCGCCGGCCATCATGGACTTGATGACGTCGGCCGCGCTGTGCACGCCGCCGGTGAGCGCCAGGTCGGCTTTCACCTGGCCGTAGAGCACCGCGACCCAATGCAGGCGCAGCAGCAGATCGTGGGAATTGCTGAGAATGAGGTTGGGTACCACTTCGAGCGATTCCAGATCGTAATCCGGTTGATAGAAGCGGTTGAAGAGCACCAGCCCGTCCGCGCCGGCGGCGTCCAGCTTCTTCGCCATGTTGGCGATCGAGCTGAAATGCGGCCCCAGCTTGACTCCCACGGGAATGCGGACGGTTCCCTTGACGGCCTGCACGAGGTCCACGTAGCGCTGTTCCACCTGGTCCGCCGTGATCGACGCATCCACGGGAATGAAGTAGATGTTGAGCTCCAGGGCATCCGCGCCGGCCTGCTCCATCTGCCTGGCGTATTCGAGCCAGGCGCCCTTGGTGATGCCGTTCAAGCTGGCGATGACGGGAATCTTCACCGCCTTCTTGCAGCGTTCGATGTGGCGCATGTAGGCGCCGGGCGCGTCCACGGCCCCGGCGAGCTCGGGGAGGTGGGTCACGGACTCGGCGGAAAGCTCGGAGCTTCCGGTGAGGAAGCGGTCGAGCTCATCGCTCTCCATTTCGATCTGCTCTTCAAAAAGGGAATGCAGCACGACGGCCGCGGCGCCGGCTTCCTCCATCCGGCGCACGTTGTTGACGTCCTGGCACATCGGCGAGGACGAAGCCACCAGCGGATTCTTCAGCTTCAGACCCAGATAGGTTGTGGACAGGTCGATGGTCTTACTGAGGTCTATCATGCTTTCCCCCCTCCATTGAATGGCTCGTGAGCCATGTAATCGTAGAGCTTCCAGGTGGCGGCCACGTCTTCCTCGGCTTCCTTGAGGAGCTTGGCTGCGTGTTCCGGGTTGCTCTTCACCAACATGGTATAGCGCGTTTCGTTGTAGGCGAAATTCTTAAGCGGAATGCTGGGCGCCTTGGAATCGAGCTGGAACGGGTTCTTGCCCTGCGCTACCAGGTCCGGATTGTAGCGGTAGAGGGGCCAGTAACCCGAATTCACAGCGGCCTTCTGCTGCTCCATGCCATAAGCGAGATCGAAGCCATGCGCGATGCAGTGGCTGTACGCGAGGATGAGGGACGGGCCGTTGTAAGCTTCGGCTTCGAGGATGGCCTTCACCGTGTGCATATCGCCCGCGCCCATGGCGATGCGAGCCACATAGACTGAGCCGTAGCTCATGGCCATGAGGCCGATATCTTTCTTGCGCGCCGGTTTGCCCGCAGCGGCGAATTTGGCGACCGCGCCGCGCGAGGTTGCCTTGGACGCCTGGCCGCCGGTATTGGAGTAAACCTCCGTATCCATCACCAGGACGTTGACGTTTCGGCCGGAGGCGAGCACGTGGTCCAGTCCGCCGTAGCCGATGTCGTAGGCCCAACCGTCGCCGCCGAGGATCCAGACGCTCCTCTTGACGAGTTGATCGGCCATCCGCAGCAGGTCGCGCGCTTCGGGCGTGTTGACGCCGGCGAGCTTCTCCTTGAGGAACGCTACTCGCTGGCGCTGATCGTGAATATCCTGCTCGGTCTTCTGTTCGGCATTGAGCAGCGACTGGGCAAGGTTTTCGCCGATGACGCTGTTGAGCCTCCAAACCAGCTCGCGGGCATATTCGGTCTGCTTGTCCACCGCAAGGCGGAGACCCAGGCCGAACTCAGCGTTGTCTTCAAAGAGCGAATTGTTCCACGTGGGGCCGCGCCCGGCTTCGTTCACGCAATAGGGCGTCGTAGGCAGGTTGCCGCCGTAGATGGACGAGCAGCCTGTGGCATTGGCCGCCAGGAGGCGATCGCCGAAGAGTTGCGTCATCAGCTTCAGGTAAGGCGTTTCGCCGCAGCCGGAGCAGGCGCCGGAGAACTCGAAGAGCGGTTGGAGCAACTGCACGTCCTTCACCTGGTTGAGCGAGAGAACCTTGCGGTCGGTTTCCGGGATCTTGAGGAAGAAGTCCCAGTTGGCGGCTTCGGATTCGCGAATGGGCGGCTGGGCGGCCATGTTAATGGCGCGCCGCTTCACTTCCTTCTTGTCCTTTACCGGGCAGACCTCAACGCAAAGCGTGCAGCCAGTGCAATCCTCCGGGGCAACCTGCAAGGTGTACTTCTTCTCCTTCATGTCCTTCCAGCGCGCCGGGACGGCCTTGAAGGTGGAAGGCGCGCCTTGCAGATGAGCTTCGTCGTAGACCTTGGCGCGGATCACGCTATGCGGGCACACCAGCACGCATTTGCCGCACTGGATGCAGAGTTCCTCGTCCCACACCGGAATTTCGAGCGCGATGTTGCGCTTCTCCCATTGCGCGGTGGCGGTGGGGAAGGTGCCGTCGGGCGGCATGGCGCTTACGGGCAAGTCGTCCCCCAGGCCCTCGCACATCTTGGCGGTGACCTTCTGGACGAAATCGGGCGCCGCGGCGGGAACAGCCGGGCGGATATCGAACAGCGCGGTGACGGCGGAGGGGACCTTCACCTCATGCAGGTGGTCAAGAGCGGCATCCACGGCGGCGAAGTTCTTCTTCACGATGCTTTCGCCGCGCTTGCCGTAGGTCTTCTCGATCGAGTGCTTGATGGCGACGATGGCGTCCTCGCGCGGCAGCACGCCGCTGATGGCGAAGAAGCAGGTCTGCATGATGGTGTTCACGCGGCCGCCCATGCCGGTGTTCTTGGCGACCTCATAGCCGTCGATCACGTAGAACTTCAGCTTCTTCTCGATGATCTGGCGCTGAACGGTGCGCGGCAGGTGGTCCCAAACTTCATCGGGACCGTAGATGCTGTTGAGCAGGAACGTGGCGCCGGGGGCCGCGGCCTTCAGAACGTCGATGCGTTCCAGGAAAGAGAACTGGTGGCAGGCCACGAAGCTGGCCTTGGAGATGAGATAGCTGGAGCGCAGCGGCTTGGGGCCGAAGCGCAGGTGCGAAACCGTGATGGCGCCAGACTTCTTCGAATCGTACACGAAGTAACCCTGGGCGAAGTTATCGGTTTCCTCGCCGATGATCTTGATGGAGTTCTTGTTCGCGCCCACGGTTCCGTCCGCGCCGAGGCCATAGAAGAGGGCGCGGATGGTCTTGGGATCTTCGGTGGAGAAATCGGGGTCGTAATCAAGGCTGGTGAAGGTGACGTCGTCCTTGATGCCGACCGTGAAGTGGTTCTTGGGGGTGCCTTTCTTCAGTTCGTCGAAGACTCCCTTCACCATGGCCGGGGTAAAGTCCTTCGATGCCAGGCCGTAGCGTCCGCCGATGACCTTGCGGGTGTTGTCGCCGAGTTCCACCAGGGCGGAGATCACGTCGCAGTAAAGCGGTTCGCCGATGGCGCCGGGTTCCTTGGTGCGGTCGAGCACGGCCAGGCGCTTGGCGGTAGCTGGGAGGGCGGCATGGAAGGCCTCGAGGGCGAACGGCCGGTAGAGGCGGACCTTCAGCAATCCGACCTTCTCGCCTGCGGCCACCAGGGCATCCACGGCTTCGTGGGCCACTTCGGCGCCCGAGCCCATCATAATGATGACGCGCTCGGCGTCCGGGGCGCCAACATAGTCGAACAGGTGGTACTGGCGCCCGACGATAGACGCGAACTTGTCCATCGCGTTCTGCACGATGGTCGGGGCTGCCAGGTAGAACGGGTTCACGGTCTCGCGCGCCTGGAAGTAAACGTCCGGGTTCTGGGCGCTGCCGCGGAGGATGGGGCGCTCCGGGTTCATGGCGCGGGCGCGATGCGCCGCGATGAGGTTCTCGTCCATCATGGCGCGCATGTCTTCCGCCAGGAGCCGTTCGATCTTGGCGACCTCGTGAGAGGTGCGGAAGCCGTCGAAGAAGTGCAGGAACGGAACGCGGGCTTCAAGCGTGGCCGCCTGGGAGATGAGCGCCATGTCCATGACTTCCTGGACCGAACCCGATGCCAGCATTCCCCAACCGGTGGCGCGCGTGGACATCACGTCGCTGTGGTCGCCGAAGATGGAGAGGGCGTGGGTAGCCAGAGCGCGGGCGGCGATGTGGAACACGGTAGCGGTCAGCTCGCCGGCGATCTTGAACATATTCGGGATCATCAGCAGGAGGCCCTGCGACGCCGTGAACGTCGTGGAAAGCGAGCCGGCCTGGAGCGCGCCGTGGACCGCGCCGGCGGCGCCGCCTTCGCTCTGCATCTCGATCACCGTGGGCACGGTTCCCCAGATGTTGGTCTTCCCGTTGGCTGACCATTCGTCGGCCCATTCGCCCATGTTGGATGAGGGCGTGATGGGGTAGATGGCGATGACTTCGTTAGTCTGGTGCGCTACGTAGGCAGCGGCTTCGTTGCCGTCAATGAGGGCTTTAGGGCGGGCGGTGGTGGAGTCTGTCAACTCTCCCCTCCTTACAAGTTTGGGATTCACTTCGCTAAATCCTATTATAAGACCCGATGTTGCGAAAATCTACATGCAAATCAGTTGCCGAAGCCTGAAATGGGAGACGGCGGCGAAGGCGGCGCGCCGGTTCAGGCGCCGGCGGGCGAATCGAAGGCCTTGAGATGGCGGTAGACGAGGGCGATGGGCAGGCCTACCACGTTGAAATAACAGCCCTCGATGCGCTCGATGAACTTGGAGGCAAGACCCTGGATGGCATAGGCGCCGGCCTTATCGAGGGGTTCGCCGCCGGCGGCGTAGGCTTCGATCTCGGCGGGAGACATGGGGGAAAACCAGACAGCCGTACTCGCGAAATCGCGCACCGAGTGGGCGCCCCGGCGCAGGCAGATGCCGGTAAGGACATGATGGCGGCGGCCGGAAAGGAGGGAGAGCATGCGGCGGGCGTCGCCGGGGTCCTCGGGTTTGGCGAGGATCTCGTTCTCCACCACGACGGTGGTGTCGGCGCCCAGGACGATTTCGTCCGCGGCGGCCGGAACGGCAAAGGCTTTGGCTTCCGCCAGGCGCTGCACGTAGGCGACCGGCGATTCGCCTGGCAGTAGCGTCTCATCGACCGGGGCGAAGCGGACCACGAAGGGGATGCCGGCCTGGCGCAGAATCTCCGAGCGGCGGGGGGATTGGGAGGCCAGCACCAGCGGCTGGACGGATGCCTTAGCGAAATCTAAGAACGAACCCAAATTGCCCCCAAGTGGAATGGAATGAACGGCTGAGCGAGGACTGCGAATGTGCGGCGGCGGGGCGACACGGCTGCGGTGACCGGGCGACGGAGCGAACCCAAATGCGAACTACGGCGCGGAACGAAGCCATTTTGATTGGCGACTGTCCGGGATTCGGGAAGTTGGGGCTCACCGGGAATATCGGGATGCGTCGCGGCTCCACGGCGGCAGACGGAACGGCCTGCCTCACCGGTGGAACATCCGGGGGACGAAACGAACCCATTTTGATTGATCTGGACCGGATGCGGGAGGCTGAGGCGAAACCGGCGCGCGGACGGGGACAAGCGCCGCGAAGGGCCGCGACGCGGCACGCTGAGAGCTAGCGCTACGGACTGGGGGCTCAGCGGCTGGGGGAGCGACGCTAGAAACGGGAATGCGATTTCGCGCGCCTGTGGCATGGGCACGATTCCATGATAGAACGGCCGCGCTCCGCTACCAGCCC
>DATKOS010000099.1:0-2041 GCA_035524535.1 Bryobacteraceae bacterium | reverse complement strand
TTGAAACGAATCTCCAAGGGGCCCGCGGGCGTGAGGACACTCACCGGAGACTGCGCGAGTCCTCGCGCGACCGCAGCCGCGGCGGCGCCGGTCGAGCCCGTGCCGGAGCTCAACGTCTCACCCGCGCCGCGCTCGTAAAAGCGAACGTCGATCGTGTGGGCATCGACGGGACGGACGAAGGAAACGTTGGTGCGGTTGGGGAAGTGGGGGTGCGATTCGATCTCGCCGCCCATAGCGCGCCAGTCGAAGTCGAAGTCTTCCACGGGGACGGCGCACTGCGGGTTGCCCACCGAGAGAACCGTGACGTCGCGCGGGCCGGAGGAGAGGGGCAGGCGGAATTCGAGGGCGGCGATCTCCGCGCGTCCCATGTTCATTTCGAACTGGAAGGTCAGGCTGGAGCGCTCGAGCAGGCGCAGTGTTTTGACACCCGCGCCGGTTCGGATGCGCACCAGCCCGGCGGCCTGACCGCTTCGCACCAGCAGCGCGGCGGCGCAACGCGTGCCGTTGCCCGAAATCTCCGCCCCGCTGCCATCGGAATTGTAGAGCTGGATCGAGCCATCGATCTCCGCGGTCTCCGGCCGGCCGACCAGCATCCAGCCATCGGCGCCGATCCCCGTGTGGCGGTCGCAGATGGCGCGGGCGATGGCGGCGGGGTCGAACCCCGGCGCGTCCTCGGGCAGGTCCTGCCGCCAAGTGAGGAGGAAATCGTTCTTCGCGCCGTGCGCCTTGGTGAAGGGAATTTTCATGAGTCACCTACGCCGGTAGATTTCGATCACCGGCTCGTCTTTCTCCGCGATGGTTTCGAGAAGTTCGTAGCGGACGCCGGCCTGCACGGCCCGAGCCAAGGCATTGTCCAGATCGTCGCCTTTGCGGGCCAGCGCCCAGTCCTGCCACAGAATCTCGGGTCGCCGGATGGCGGCGTCCCAGGGCAGGCCGTTATCCACGCTGAAGGTTTCGGCAAGGGGGATGGCGGCGGCGCGGTAGATGCCGAACAGGTCGTCTCCACCGGAAGTGGCAATGCCTTGGCCGGGGCGGTAGCGGACGCCAAGAAAGTCCGCGGCTCCATACATCCAGGCGCGGCGGCCGGTGGAGTTGGCGCGCGATTCGGCCCAGGTGACAACGTCCTCGAGGCGAGGGTGCACGGCCCAGTGGATCGTGCCGGCGACGACCACCAGCACGGCAATCGTGGCGCGCAGGTGCGTCGGTACGGCCATGACCAGCGCGGCCGAAGCGAAGGCCAGGAGAGGCAAGGCCGCCAGCCCGTAGCGCGTGTTGTACCAGGAGTGCGGCCAGAGTGTGGGAACGAAGATGGGAGTACCGGCCGAAGAGTACATGCTCCAAAGGTAGAAGAGCGGCGGAAGCGCCAGGAGCAGGAGCGGCCAGACCGCGCGCCTCGCCAGGGCCACCACTGCTCCCGCCATCGCCATCAGCGGCAAGCCCAGGCCCGTGCAGAGCCGGACGGCAGTGCGGTAGTAGAGCCAGGCCTTGGGGAACTCGTGCAGGCCGGGATAGGGGTGGCCGGCCTGGATGGCGCGCGCGGAGTAAGGGCCGCGATAGAAGGCCAGGGCGTCGCCGGTAAGATACCAATTGTGGAACAGCCAGTAGAGCGGGCCGAGCGAGGCCACAGCCAGATAGAACACGCCTCCCCGCGGCTTGCGAGTCAGGAAAAAGATGGCGACGAAGGGGATGAGGAACCAGCCTTCATAGCGGGTCAGAGTGGCGGCGATGGTGGCGAGGGCGGCCGGGATTGGCCGCTCTGCGACCGTGAAATAGAGCAGCGCGGCCAGCTCGGCGAAGAAGTAGGCCTCGGTCATTGAGGTGGACTGCAGATAGAGCAGGTTGGGATTGAGCGCGGCCAGCGCGGCGGCGGCGAGCGCGGCGGCGGTGGACGAGAAGACTCGGCGCGCGCCGGCGAAGAAGAACAGGCCGCCGGCGACGAAGCAGAGGGCGGCGGGCGGGGCGGCAGCGATGCCGCTGTACCACCAGGAGTCCACGGCGGCGAAGGGCGCCATCAGGAGGTGCGGGAGCGGGAGCCAGGGGG
>DATKOS010000098.1:0-19378 GCA_035524535.1 Bryobacteraceae bacterium | reverse complement strand
GCCGCTCTGGCGCCGGAGATGCGAAAACGCCGCAAACTTCATCTTCGCGGTGAGAAGGCGCGGGACCGCGCGGTGGTGAAGCGGATCTTCGCGAAGGCGGCCGGAGGAGACTTGTGAACTTCGGTTATTACCCGGGGTGCGCGCTGCATGGCTCGGCGAACGACTATGAGCAGTCTCTGCGGGCGTGTCTGGGCGCTCTGGACGCGACGCTCCGGGAAGTGGACGATTGGATCTGCTGCGGAGCCACGGCGGCGCATTCGCTGAACCACAACCTGGCGGTCGCGCTCCCGGCGCGGAACCTGGCGATTGCCAGGGCGCAGGGCATGTCCGAAATGCTGGCGCCCTGCCCCATGTGCTCCATGCAATTGCTGCGCGCGCAACAGGCGATAGCAGCCGATGCGGAACTGCGCCAGAAGATCGCCACTATTGTGGAGGCCGATCCCGCTGACAGCCCGCGCGTGCTCAATGCGATTCAGTTGTTCCAGAGGGTCGGGCTGGAGAAGTTGAAAGCCGCCGTGAAGGCCCCGCTCAAGGAGTGGAAACCCGCCTGCTATTACGGCTGCCTGCTGGTGCGGCCGCCGGCTGTAGTGGAGTTTGATGACGCGGAGCAGCCGCAATCGATGGAAGCGATTCTGGCGGCGCTGGGCGCAAAGCCCGTGGCTTGGGGCGCGAAGACCGAGTGCTGCGGCGCCGGAATGACGATGTCGAGCCCCGCTACCGTCATAGAGCTTTCCGGCCGCATTCTGGCCAACGCCGCGGCGCACGGGGCCACGTGCATCGTGGCGGCCTGCCCCATGTGCCACGCGAACCTGGATATGAAGCAGCCGGACATTGAGAAAGCGCTCGGCAAGCAATTCGGCCTGCCGGTCTATTACCTGACGGATGCCGTGGGAATCGCGCTAGGGCTGAGCGCGGCGCAGTTGGGCGTGGACCGGCATTTCGTGACGGCGGGGCGGGGGGCATAGGACATGGCGCGCATAGGCGTATTCATATGCTGGTGCGGCGAGAATATCGCACGCACGGTGGACGTAGCGCGCGTGACCGCGGCCTGCCGCGAGATGGCGGGCGTGCGCTGCGCGGAGCACTACAAGTACATGTGCTCCGACCCCGGTCAATCGCTAGTCCGGGAGAAGATCGCGTCGGAAAAGCTGGATGGCGTGGTGGTGGCCTCCTGTTCGCCGCACATGCACCTGAAGACCTTCCGGCGGGCAGCGGCGGGGGCGGGCTTGAATCCCTATCTGCTGGAGATGGCCAACATCCGGGAGCAGTGCAGTTGGGTCCATCAGGATCGGGACCGCGCCACGGAAAAGGCCACGGATATCGTCCGGATCTCCGTAGCGAAGGTGAAACGCGACCGCGCTCTTACGCCGATCCGCGTGCCGGTGACGCGGAGGGCGCTGGTGATCGGCGGAGGAGTAGCGGGAATACAGGCGTCTCTGGACGTCGCTGACGCCGGATACGACGTGGTCCTGGTGGAGCGGGAACCCTCGATCGGGGGGAAAATGGCGGGCCTTTCCGAGACATTCCCCACGCTCGATTGCTCGCAGTGCATCCTCACGCCGCGGATGGTGGAAGCGGGGCAGCATCCGCGCATCAAGCTCTATTCCTACTCCGAAGTGGAGGCGGTGGAAGGCTTCATCGGCAACTTCACCGTGACCATCCGGCGCAAGGCGCGCTACGTGGACATGGATAAATGTACGGGCTGCGGCGAGTGCCAGAAAGTGTGCCCGCTGAAGCGCAACCTGAGCGAGTTCGATTTCGGCATGGGGATGCGGCCGGCTATTTACATTCCTTTCGCGCAGGCGGTGCCGGCGAAGCCGGTGATCGACAAGGCCGTGTGCGCCAAGATCATCCGCAACGGGTGCGGGCTATGCGAAAAGAAGTGCGCTCCGGGGGCCATCAACTTCCAGGATGAGGACCGGCTGGTGGAAGAGAAGGTGGGAGCGGTAGTGGTGGCGACGGGCTACCAGCTCTATTCCATTGGCCGCGAGCAGGCTTCCGCGAGGCTCCACGGCTACGGCGAGTACGGGTACGGAAAGTACAAGGATGTTATCGACTCGCTGCAGTTCGAGCGTTTGGTATCGGCATCAGGGCCGACCAACGGCGAGTTGAAGCGGCCGTCGGACGGCAAGACGCCGCAGAGCGTGGTTTTCATCTCCTGCGTGGGGTCGCGCGACAACGCCAAGGGCCTGGCGTACTGCTCCAAGATCTGCTGCATGTACACGGCCAAGCACACCATGCTCTACAAGCACAAAGTGCATGGCGGCCAGGCGCACGTCTTCTACATGGACATACGCGCGGGCGGGAAGAATTATGAGGAGTTCGTGCGGCGCGCCATTGAGCAGGACGGGGCCATGTACTACCGCGGACGCGTTTCCAAGGTAACTGAGGAAAACGGGAAACTGCTGGTGCGGGGCGCGGACACGCTGGCGGGGGTTCCGGTAACCATCGAGGCGGACATGGTGGTGCTGGCGGCGGCCATGCGGCCGGCTGACGGCGTAGAGGCTCTGGCGCAGAAACTCAACATCGGGTACGACGAGAACGGTTTCCTGCTGGAATCGCATCCGAAGCTGCGGCCGGTGGAAACGAACACGGCGGGAGTCCTGGTATGCGGGGCCTGCCAGGCGCCGAAAGACATCCCTGAGTCCGTCGCCCAGGCCTCGGCGGCGGCCAGCAAGGTGGCGATTACGTTCGCCGCGGACGAATTGACGCGCGAACCGGAGATCGCACACATCAACGAGCAGACCTGCGCGGCCTGCTTCGCCTGCGTGCGTACCTGCCCGTACCACGCGGTGGAGAAGGCCGAAATACGGGCGCGCAGCGGCGCTCTGATCAAGCGAACCGCGCGCGTCAATCAGGGCCTGTGCATGGGCTGCGGGACCTGCGTCGCGGTCTGCCCCTCCAAGAGCGCGGACATCGAGGGCTTTACGGAACAGGAGATTTACGCCATGGTGGAGGCGCTGGCATGAGCCGCGCGAACGGGTTCGAGCCGAAGATTCTGGCCTACGTCTGCAACTGGTGCACCTACCTGGGGGCCGACCTGGCTGGAACGGCGCGGCTGGAATATCCGCCGAACGTGCGCATCCTGCGATTGCCGTGCACGGGCCGGATAGACGCGAACCTCGTGGTGAAAGCCTTCGAGATGGGAGCGGACGCGGTTCTGGTCTCCGGCTGCCACCCCGGCGATTGCCATTACACCGCGGGCAATTACCATGCGCGGCGGCGGTGGATGTTCTTTCGCGCGCTGCTGGAGACGATTGGATTCGATCCGCGGCGTCTGCATTTTACGTGGATCAGTGCGGCGGAGGGCAAGAAATTTCAGCAGGTGATCACGGAAATCACCGAGCAGGCTCGCGCATTGGGGCCGTACCGCCCTTATGAAGCGAAGCCGTGCGTGGAGCGGCCGCGCCCGTTGGCCACGCCTCCTCCCGCGGAGGATTTTGCGGCGGCCGGGCAGGAGTTGCGCCAGACGGCGGCGCGACTGCTGAACGAGGGAACGGTCAAGGTAGTGATCGGCCATGGGGAGCGCGGACCCGTATTCGTGACGCGCGCCGAAGACGCAGGCAATCTGGTATGGAATGCCAACTGCCTCTCCAATCTCGCCGTCTACCTGAAGCGCAAGGAAGTGCGGGAGTTGGGAACGCCCGCGGTGGTGGTGAAGGGTTGCGACGAGCGGGCGCTGCTAATGCTCGAAAAGGAGTCGCAATTAGAGCGTGAGGGCGTGCACGTCATCGGCATGGCGTGCGGCGGGATGGGCCGCGCAAAGTGCGCCGCTTGCGATACGCCGCGGCCACGGTTCGCGGACGAGACGATTGGCGGTGAACGCGCGCCACGTGATGGAGACCGCTACGCCGCGCTCGAGCCGATTCTGGCGATGAGCGCCGAAGAGCGGCTCTCCTACTGGACCGCACAATTCGACCGCTGCGTGAAATGCTACGCCTGCCGCCAGGCCTGCCCGATGTGCTACTGCGAACGCTGTTTGGCGGATAAGAACCGGCCGCAAGCGATCGCCACGTCGGCGCACCGCATGGGCAACTTCGCATGGCATATCTCGCGCGCGATGCATCTGGCGGGCCGCTGCGTGGGCTGTGACGAATGCGCGCGGGCTTGCCCGGCGGGCATTGACTTGCGGCTCCTGAACCTCGCGGTGGCGCGCGTGGCGGAGCGGGAGTTCGGATACCGGGCGGGAATGGATCGGGACGCCGAACCCCCGGTGGGAGCTTTCGCCGCCGCGGACAAGGAGGATTTCATCGGATGAGCGCCGCGCTTTCCCAGGAGGCGCTTCGCGCGCTGGCGGACGGGTGGATCAAGTCCGGCCGCAAGGTGATCGGCCCGGTGGAGGCGCAGCCTGGCCGAATTGTCTTCAAGCCGCTCGGTTCGGGCGCGGCGCTGTATCTGGGAGCGTGGGCGCCCACCGTCAACTCCATCAAGGAAGCCGTATTGCCGCGCCATGAGAAGCTCTACTCGTACCGGATTCACAAGGACGGCATTCAGCTGATGGATGAACCCGAAGCGGCCGGCGAGACAATTGTGATCGCCGCGCATCCGTGCCAGGCCGCGGCGCTGCCGGTCTTGGACAAGGTCTTCAACTGGGATTTGGCGGACGAGTTCTACAACCGGCGACGCGCGGCTCTCTCGGTGGTGACACTGGCTTGTTCCTCCTACGACGATCACTGCTTCTGCACCAGCGTGGGACTCGGCCCGGCGTCGGAGAAGGGCTCGGACGCCATGCTCTACGAGACCGGCGGCGAGTTCGTGGCTCGGACGTTTACCGCCAAGGGCCGGGCGCTATTCGGCGACGCGGCGGAGGAGGCGCCGCCCCAGCATGACGGGCCGCCCGTGCGCTTCCGTGCGGCGCGCGCGCGCGAGTTCGCTCGGAAGGAATTCGACTCGCCGTTCTGGCGGGAGCACTCCCTCGCATGCCTGGGCTGCGGCGTATGCGCTTATGTTTGCCCGGCCTGCCACTGCTTCGACATCGTGGACGAGCGTCGCGGCGATGAGGGATTCCGTGCGCGCAACTGGGATGCGTGCCAGTTTCCCATGTTCACTTTGCACGCGAGCGGGCACAATCCCCGGCAGAGGCAAGGGGACCGCCAGCGTCAGCGCATCTACCACAAGTTTGGGGTGTACCCCGAGAAGTTCGGCGAGATTCTCTGCACCGGTTGCGGCGCGTGCGCCCGAAACTGCCCGGCCGGGCTGGGGGTACTCCCGATGGTGACCGAGATTCCCGATGCAGAACCTCTACAAGCCTGACCTGATGACGGTGACCAAGGTCCGTCAGCACACCCCCGACGTGAAGTCGGTGAGCCTGAGTTTTCAGGACGCGGCGCGAGCCGGCGCGTTCCATTTCCGGGTGGGCCAATTCGGCATTTTTTCGGCTTTCGGCTCCGGCGAATCGACGTTCAACATTTGCTCCAGTTCGAACTGGAGCGACCGCATTGAGTTCTGCTTCCGCAAAGTCGGCCGTGTGACCGAAGATCTCTGGAGTATGGAAGAGGGCGATACCATCGGGTTCCGCGGGCCTTACGGCAACGGATACCCGGTGGAACAATGGCGCGGCAAGGACCTCATCTTCCTTGGCGGCGGCATCGCCATGCCTCCTATTCGCTGCGCCATCTGGTATGCGCTCGAGAACCGCGGCGATTATGGCGACATCACGATCGTCTACGGAGCTCGCAGCGTTCGCGACCTGGTGTTTGTGGATGAACTCGAAGAGTGGGCCAAGCATCCGCGCGTGCGCGTGATCCAATGCGTGGACCCGGGCGGCGAGACGCCAGAGTGGACCGGCGAAATCGGCTTCGTGCCCACCGTTTTCGAACGAGCCAACGTGCCGGCGCAAAATGCCGTTGCGCTGGTAATCGGCCCGCCCATCATGATCAAGAACACCATTCCCGTGCTCGAGCGCACCGGAGTCCGCATGAGCAGCGTCTATACCAGTCTGGAGAACCGCATGAAGTGCGGGGTGGGCAAGTGCGGCCGCTGCAACGCGGGGCCCGTGTACGTCTGCAAGGAAGGCCCGGTCTTTACATTCGAGGAACTCCGGGCGCTCCCGATGGACTACTAACCCGCCTTGGCGGTGCGCCCCTGCTGTGCGGCGCGGCTATTCGAAGACGACTTTATTGGTGGTACCGCCGAGTTCGATCGACTCGATGTGGTCCTTGCCGCCCGCCGTGCTGGTGCTGACGATGGTCTGGTTGAATTTCTCGGTTCCGGATTGCACCTTTACCGAGGCGGTGAAGGTGCGGCCGTTCTGGTCCCGGAGGACGGCCTGCGAGCCATCCACTTTCATGCTGTACTGACCCGGTTTCAACAGCGTAGTTCCGGCTTGAGTGGCGCTATCGATGTCGAACGTGTAGGTCTTTGCGGCGGCGAGCGCAACGCCCAGCAGCGCCAGAAAAACAATGCGATGGAACATCTCATCCTCCTTGCGAAAAGCTTCCAATTCATGGGACGCCGCGCGGGAACGCGGGGTTAGCCGCGCGGGGCTGGCCCTTGGGGGCCAGAGGCGTACGTACGCCCACCGATGCGGCGCGGCGGATGGCGGCGAACGCACGAAAGCCAAGGCGCGGGTCGCGTGCTACATTGACTCTCAGAGCCTATGCCCCTCACGCGCGAAAAAGCACAACTGATGAGCGCTTCGGAGATCGACCGGACGCTCGTTCGCCTGGCGCACGAAATTCTGGAAAAGACCAAGGACCCGGCGCAGCTTGCCTTCATTGGGATACGGCGCCGCGGGGTTCCGCTGGCGCAGCGGCTATCGTCGAAGATCGAGGCGCTCGAAGGGCTGAAAGTGCCCGTGGGCATCCTCGACATCAACCTGTACCGCGACGACCTAACGACGGTGGACATCAAGCCGGTTGTCAGCGGGACCGAAATCGCATTCTCCGTACAGGGCAAGGACATTATCCTGATGGACGACGTCCTCTACACCGGCCGGACGATTCGCGCCGCGCTGGACGCGCTGTTCGATCATGGCCGGCCTTCGCGGGTATCGCTGCTGGCGCTGATTGACCGCGGGCACCGCGAACTGCCCATTGAGGCGCGCTATGTAGGGCGCAAGGTGCAGACCTCGGACGCGGAGATCATCGAAGTGAAATTCTCCGAAATCGACGGGATGGAGAAAGTCCTCCTGTGCGAGCGGACCAACGGCGCGGAATCATAGGGGGCGCAAATGCCAGCCGGACTGCTCGGGATCGAAGAGCTGGACCGCGCCGAGATCGAAGCGATCCTGGCGCGCGCCAAGGATTTCCAGCCGATGCAAAGCCAGTCGCTCAAGAAGCTGGACGTACTGCGCGGGAAGATGATCGTAAATCTGTTCTACGAAGCTTCCACGCGCACACGCACCAGCTTTGAAATAGCGGCAAAGCGCCTGGGCGCGGATGCGGTATCGATTAGCGCCTCGGGCTCCAGCGTGACGAAGGGCGAATCCCTGGTGGACACGCTGAACACGCTGGCGGCGATGCGACCGGACGCCATCGTGATGCGCCACGCGGCGAGCGGGGCTCCGCACTTTCTGGCGCGGCACCTGGCCACGCCCATCATCAACGCCGGCGACGGCACGCACGAGCACCCCACGCAGGCGCTGCTGGACGCGCGCACCATCATGGACCGGCGCGGCGCGCTGGAAGGGCTTCGCGTGGCGATCATCGGGGACATTGCCCACAGCCGCGTGGCGCGCTCCAACGTGCACCTGCTGGGCAAGTTCGGCGCGGAGATCGTGCTGTGCGGCCCGGCTTCGCTGCTGCCGCGAGAACTGGCGGACCTGGCGCCGGGAGTGCAACTCACCACGGATATCCGCGAAGCGATCCGCAATAGCGACGTGATCATGATGCTGCGCGTGCAGTTGGAGCGCCAGCACGAGGCGTCGTTCCCGGCGAGCGAGTACTTTCGCTTTTACGGCCTGCGGCTGGAGCACCTGGACCTGGCCAAGCCGGACGCCATTGTGATGCATCCCGGGCCCATCAACCGCGGGCGCGAGCTTTCCTCCGAGGTGGCGGACTTCCAGCGCTCGGTGATTCTGAATCAGGTGGAGAACGGCATCGCCGTCCGCATGGCGGTGCTCGAGAGGATGCTGGCATAAGTCATGGCGACCCTTATTAAGAACGGCCGCGTGATCGATCCGGCCTCGAAGACGGACCGGACGGCCGACGTGCTGATTGCGGACGGGCGCATCGCGGGCGTGGCCCCGAACCTGTCCGCACCGCAAGCCGAGATCATCGATGCCACGGGCCTTATCGTGGCGCCCGGCTTCATCGACATGCACGTGCACCTGCGCGAGCCCGGCTTCGAGCATGCCGAAAGCATCGAAAGCGGTTCGCGGGCGGCGGCGGCCGGCGGCTTCACCTCCATCTGCTGCATGCCGAACACCAAGCCGGTGAACGACAACGCCACGGTGACGAGTTACATCGTGGAGCGCGCGCGGGCCAAGGCGGTGGTGAACGTGTATCCCATTGGAGCCATCACCAAGGGCAGCGCGGGGGAGGAACTGGCGGCCATCGGCGGGATGAAGGACGCCGGCGCGGTGGCGATCTCAGACGACGGACAGCCGGTGATGAGTTCGCGGGTGATGCGGCGGGCGATGGAGTTCGCGCGGTCCTACGGGATCCCGGTGATCGACCACTGCGAGGACCTGGTGCTGAGCGCCGGCGGCGACATGCACGAGGGCGCGCAGTCCGTGCGGTGGGGATTGCGCGGCATTCCCGGGGCGGCCGAGGACATCATGGTGGCGCGCGATCTGCTGCTGGCGCAATTGACGGGCGCGCGATGCCACATTGCGCACATTTCAACCAGGAACGCCGTGGCCATGGTGGATTACGCGCGGCGCAACGGCGTGAGAGTCACGTGCGAGGCCACGCCGCATCACTTCGCGCTTTCCGACCGCGAGATGGCGCCCTACGACAGCAACTACAAGATGAAGCCGCCGCTGCGCGAGCCGAACGACCGAACGGCGGTGGCGGACGGCATCGTATCCGGCGCCGTGGATGCCATCGCCACGGACCACGCGCCGCACGCCGGCAGCGAGAAGATGCAGGAATTCGAGCGCTGTCCATTCGGCATTATCGGCCTGGAGACCGCAATCGCGCTGGCGCTCCGCGAACTGGTGCATCCCGGGAAGATTTCCCTCGCGCGCATGGTGGAGCTGTTTACGAGCGGCCCGGAGAGCGTCATGAAGTTGGGGCGCGGGACACTCGCGTCCGGAGCGCCCGGTGACGTCACCATCTTCAGCACGGACCTGGAATGGACCTACGACGTGAATCAGTCCTTCTCTCGCAGCCGCAATTCGCCGTTCGACGGCGTGAAGTTCCAGGGCGGCCCGGTAGCCACGGTTGTGAATGGAAAAACGGTCTGGCGCCGCGACGCCTGACCCCCGCCCGAACGGGGCGTTGAATCGCCGGCCCTACGGCCGGCGTCGCCCCCGAATGTCCCGCGAAGTCCCGCGAAGACTCACTTGGAGGTGAAGTCTGCTAGACTAACCAGCCAATGAGACTTCGCATTTTCCTGCCCGCGATTCTCTTGGCGCTCTCAGCCGGCCCAGCCAGGGCGGACCTGACGGTGCGCTACAAAATATCGATCCAGGTTGGTGGAGGAATCCCGCAAGCAGCCGCCGCGGAATTGCAGAAGGCGATGGACGTCGCGTCCGGGCCGGCGATCCTGGTTCGCGGAGATAAGGCGCGACTGGAAAACAAGACCGGGATTGTGCTCTTCGACTATGCGCGGCGTCAAATCAGCGTTCTGGACCCGGCGGAACGCCGCTTTGCCACCGAGCCGATGGACGATTACCTGAGTTCGCTCTCCGGGGCCGCGGCTGCTCTCAGTGGCCCTGCCGCTAGCGCGCTGCGCGATGCCAAGATCAGCGTCGAGAACCACGCGACCGGCCAGACAGCCACTGTCTTCGGGATCCCGGCGTCGGAGAGGCTGTTCTCTATGAACATCAGCGTGCCGATGCCGCAGCAGAGCCAGCCAATTGAGATGCACCTGGAAATGCGCCTCTGGCAGCCGGCGGCGGAGGAGATCGCTCGGCGGCCCGAGCTTGCAGAGTACGCCGCATGGATAGCCCGCGCCAGGGGGACGATGGATCCGGTGGACATGATGACTCGCCTGTTCTCCTCAATACCAGGCTTCGCCGATCAGATGCGTGGCGCGATCGATCCTCTGTCCAAGCTCAACGATCAGTTGACGCTGAAGGCGGTCATGGCGGTCAGCCTGCCTGGCATCGACAAAATGCTGGACCAGTTGCGCCAGCAGGGCCGGGATTTGCCGGCGGGGCTCGCCCTCACAGGCAACCTGATAGAGGGGACCTGGGAACTGACGGAGCTTTCGGCGGCGCCGCTGGCGGAGGACTTATTCACCGTGCCGGCGGATTTCCGGTCCGTGTCCATGAAGGAGATTCAGAGCTCGCCTTCCGCCGAAGCGGCGAAGGCGCCGTCTGCCGTACTCCCCCCGACGCCCACCCCACCGGGCGAGTTGTTGCGCGTGGGAGGCGGAGTGACTGCGCCCAGGCTTAGTCAGAAGGTCGAGCCCCAGTATTCGGAAGAGGCCCGACGGGCTCACTTGGAAGGCACCGTGGTGCTCTCAATCGTGGTCGGCACTGACGGCGCGGCGCACGAACTGCAGGTGCTGAGGTCCATTCGGCCGGACCTGGACCAGAAAGCGATCGAGGCCGTGAGCCAGTGGAAGTTCGAGCCCGGCGAGAAGGACGGCAACCCGGTAAACGTGCGGGCGACGGTGGAAGTGAATTTCCGCCTGCTCCATGACCCGACGCAGCCGCAATAGGCCGGAGAAGCGCCTCAGGGCAAGCTCGCGGGGAACGATGAGAAGAACGGTCCGGCGTTTGGCCGCGGTCCGGGCATGTGACCGTCCGCTAGATGGGGCCTAGTGATTCGCGTCCAGGAACAAGTAGCGTTCGCGGTGTGAATCGGGCTCGGCGGCCGGGTCGGCGGTAAGGCGTATCACTTGAAAATCGTCCTTCCGCTGATAGGCCGGCCACTCAGGCAAGCCGGGACCGTTGGGGTTGCCGGTCTTGGCGAAGTTCGTCCAGTAGGAGGACATGATGCCGGAAAGCTCGCGGTCCTCGGGGCGCCAGGGCAATTTGCGCGCGGCGAGCGTTTCGAAGACATAATCGATTTCGGCCGCGTGCGGCGCGCTGGGCTCGGCGCCCTTCGCATCCGGCGCCAAGGGCAGCGTCTGGTCAAAGGCATAGCGATACACCGTGGACTTCCCGGTGGTGAGTTGCGCTTCGAGCCATTTCCAGGTGGAGTAGCCGATGCGCTGGTCGCCCGCAAGGTCCTGCGCGGAACGCTTGACCTCATCGGCGGAGCCGCCTTGGTACAAGCTCAGGATGGAGTCGGCCTTATCGCCGAATATCTGGCGAATGCGCGCCACATAGTTTGCCTGAGTGGGCTGCTCGTCGAGAAGGATCGTCCTGTAATCGCCTTCATCGCGATTCCAACCAGCGAGGAGCGGGACATGCGCCTGCCTGCCGCGGAAGTAGATGGAGCTGACGTCCTCGGGCAGGAAGTAGCCGTCGACGATCGGCGCGAACCGCAGATGGTCCTCTTGCAAGGCGGCCGCCATAATTTCCGCGGCCGGCTTGGCGCGGAGCGCGGCGAGGTCCGTGACGCCCAGGCGGGAGCGGGCGAAATCGCCGTCGGCTTTTTCGGCGCGGGCGTGCGGCTGCAGCCGGAGGAGGTCGCCGAAAAAGGCGCCGCTTTCGCCGATGGCGCGCGCGAAGAGCCCGCGGGAGAGCGGCGACGCCATGAGCGCGCTCACGGAAAACGATCCGGCGGATTCTCCGAAAATGGTGACGTTGTTCGGATCGCCGCCGAACGCCGCGATGTTGGTCTTCACCCACTGGAGCGCCGCCACTTGATCGAGCAACCCGTAATTGCCGGCGGTCTTGTGGCCGGATTCCTTATCCAGGTCCGGGTGGTTGAAGAAACCGAATACGCCCAAGCGGTAGTTCATGCTTACGACGAGCACGCCCTTCGCGGCCAAAGCGGCGCCGTCCTGGCGCGGCTCGGAAGTGGAACCGGCAGCGAAGCCGCCGCCATGGATCCAGACCATGACGGGGAGCTTCGCCGCGGCGGAGCCGGCCGGCGCCCACACGTTTAGATAAAGGCAATCCTCGCTGGGGCCCGGGTCGCGGAAGACCATATCGGGGTAAATCGGACCTTGCATGCAGCGCGGGGCGAACACCGTGGCCTTGCGCACGCCGTTCCATGGGGCGAGAGGCTGGGGCGCCTTCCAGCGCAGAGGCCCGACGGGCGGCGCGGCGTAAGGCACGCCTTCGAACGAGACGACTTTGCCGTCCGCGCTGAGCGCGCCTTCCAGCAGGCCCGCGGGCGTCCGGACCTGAACGGCCGCGGCCGCTTGCGCCATACAGGTGTGAATGCCGAGGTTTGCCATAAGGACCACTAGCGCGCGCTTCATCCGCGTGGAGGCCATGGACCAAGTATAGCGGGGGCGATATGGGGACAATCCGCGTTGTCTCCGCCGGCGCGGCCGAAGCCGCCGGAAGCCGCGACTCGCTAGCCGCGCTGGAATACGAAGAGGTCGCTCACCAGGTAATTCGCCACGGAACCCGCCGCGATTGCGATCAGGTTGGCAATCAGATACTGCATGTGGAAACGCCCCACCAGAAGGCGCATGAAGACCAGGTTCACCACCAGGGATACCGCCCCGTTGCCCAGGTTGAAGCGCACCAGCCGCCCCAGCGCTCTGCCTCCCCGGCGGTCGCCCCACGTCCACCGCTCATGCCAGAAGAAGTTGTGCAGAACCGCGGTCTCTACGGCGAGCGCCGTGGCCACCATGTATGGCACGTGAAGAGCGCCCTTAAGGATCGCGAGCGCCCCAAGCTGCACCAATATGCCGGCTGCTCCAACGGCGTTAAACTTCAGCCAGCGCCGCAGCCACCCGATCTTCACGGCAAGCGCTCGGCTTGGTAGAGGTATGCCGTATGCCGGATCACCGCCGACACGAGCATGACCGCCATGCCCGCCATTCCGATGACGCCGCCAACATCGAAGAGCGGAAAGGAACGTCCGAAGAGGCGCGCCATGGGACGGTAGAGCAGCGCTACATTGCCCGCGGCCAGAAGAATTCGCAACTCGGTGGGACTGAATTTCCAAAACGACAGGTGAAACGTGCCGATCGTGTATGTGGCCAGATACACCTCAATGGTCAGCATGAAGTAGGCTATCAATAGGCCGGCCGCCACGCGCGGGGACATATAACCCGAAAGACCCAGCCCGCCGAGCAGGAAGAAAGTTCCGAACGCATCCACTACGTGGTCAACGTAGAAACCGTAGCGGGGCCGCTGCCGGTTGCGCACGCGTGCCAGGGTGCCGTCCAGGCTGTCGCCCAGCCAGTTCAAGGCAAGGAAAGCGATTGCCAGCAAGAGCCCCTTGCGGCTCCGGCTGGCATACCAATAACTCAAGCCGGCGCCAAAGAGAGCCGCTAAACCGAGCGCAGTCAGGTGGTCTGAGTTGATCCAGCGCGGCGCGCGCTGCGCCATCCACACCAGACACTTCTTCTCTATTGGAGCAAGGAAACTGACTTGGGCTCGACTCGCTTCTTTGAAGTCCGCCTTTGACATAGTTTCCGTATCATGGTATCAGGCGTGACTGTGAAATTCGATACGTTGGTGCGAATTGGCGTGCTGGCAGCGGTGATCGGGCCGGCTTGCGCCGCCGAGCTCATCTCGGCCGAGTTGACGCCCCCGACTCAGCAGGCCTTTGAGGCCTATATGCGCAAAGCGGAGGCCAGACTCCAGGCCCAGGCGCAATCGAGCGATTTCCTATGGGTCGATCGCGCGCCGGATCGTAAGCCGCGGGCGCTCGCGGGATCCGTGCTTGCGGAACCTTTCGTTGGCGACGGCGACGTGGCAATCTCCGGCGGTCTGGTGCACGATTGGGTCGGGGCGGTTTTCATCCCCGGCGTCACGCTTGAGCGCGTTCTGCGCTTCGTGCAGGATTACGACAATCACAAGAACGTCTACAAACCCGAGGTCCTCGATTCAAAGCTCCTGAAGCGCGAGGGCGATGAATACACGGTCTCTCTGCGCCTGCTCAAGAAAAAGGTGATTACCGTGGTCCTGAACACGGACCACGACGTGCGCTATTTCCGCGGTGGGGAGGCGCGCGCCTATAGTCAATCCTATTCCACCCGCATCGCCGAGGTCCAAGACCCAGGCAAACCCGGCGAGCATGAACTGCCGCCCGGGAAGGACCACGGCTTTCTGTGGCGGCTGAACTCCTTCTGGCGGTTCGAGCAGCGCGACGGCGGCGTCTACGTGGAGTGCGAGGCGATTTCGCTGACCCGTGACGTGCCCACCGGCCTTGGTTGGCTGATCAACCCGATCATCCGGTCTCTCCCCGAAGAGTCCCTGGCGGCTACCCTGACGGAGACGCGGCAGGGTCTAGCGCGGTCTGGCGCGACTGTGCCTTAAGCGGGAAGATGGGCGGCGGATGTTCTTGAGACTACAGCAGTCCGACGGCAGTACGGCGACCGGCGAAGGCGGGTTTTACGCCAGGTTCAAGACGTTCTTGATGGTTCCGCTCTGGTCCTGAATTTTCTGCTGCAAGAGCATCAGGGCATAGATAAGCTGTTCGGGGCGGGGCGGGCAGCCGGGGACGTAGACGTCAACGGGCACCACCTGATTCACCGGGATGAGGGCGTAATTATTGAACACGCCGGTGGAAGTGGCGCAGGCGCCCATGGAGATCACCCATTTGGGCTCGGGCATCTGCTGGTAGAGGTGGCGGATGACCGGCGCCATCTTGGCGGCCACGCGGCCGGCGATGATCATCAGGTCGGACTGGCGGGGCGAGCCGCGGAAGACCTCGGCGCCGAAGCGCGCGATATCGAACCGCGACGCGCTCATGGACATCATCTCAATGGCGCAGCAGGCCAGGCCGAAGGTCATGGGCCAGATGGAGTTCTTGCGCGCCCAGTTGACCGCCTGATCGAGCTTGGTGAGCACGATCCCCTCGGAGGCGGCCGCGGCGGCTTCTTCGACGGCCTGATTGTCGATCCGTGCGAACAACTCGGCGGGACCGCTGGCCATGGGGTTCTGCATGACCTCATTTTCGCATGAAAGGCGGGAGCCATTCGGTCCGATTTCGGACCGGAGGCGGAGCGGCGTCGGGGGCGCGCGACCGGGAGCGTGCGGTTGGCGGCATTCCCCGGATGAGAAAATGCCAAAACATGCGGGCGAAACACTGAAAAACGGGACCAAAACCGCTAGAATCAAGATTACTGCCCCATGGCGCCCGACTCCTTCGAGGAACTGCTAGACCGCGCAGCGGCCTCGCGGGGCATCGATCCGGGCTTCTGGGACATCTGGGGGCAGTATCATCACACCACGCCGGAAGCGAAACGCGCCATCCTGGGCGCCATGGGACTGCCGGCCGGCACGGAGGATGAGCTCCGCAAGTCGATGGCGGCCGCACAGCGCCGGGAGTGGGGCAGGCTGCTGCCGCCGGTGGTGGTCACCGGCGAATCGGATGCGGTGGAGCTGGCGCTGAACGTTCCCGCGGAAAGCCTGGGAACGAGGGCGCACATTACGGTGACACCCGAAGAAGGCGCGGCTTCCGAGTTCGACGTGGCGCTTTGGGAGCTGCCGCAAGACGCCTCGGCGGAGATGGACGGCCGCACCTTCGTGCGCAAGCTGGCGCGGCTGCCGCTGCGGCTGCCGCTGGGCTACCACCAGGTCACGGCCGTGGCCGGCGCGGCTTCCGCGAAGGCGCGGTACATCGTGACGCCGGAACGCGCCTGGACGGACCCCCACCTGGGACGCGGGGGGCGGGCGGCGGGAGTGGCCATCAGCTTGTACGGGGTGCGCTCAGAGCGCAACTGGGGTTGCGGAGACTTCCGCGACCTGCTGGATGTGGTGGACTGGGCGGCGGATGAAATGGAGGTCAGCTTTATTGGCCTGAACCCGCTGCACGCCATTCACAACCGGCGGCCGTTCAACACCAGCCCGTATCTGCCGAATTGCATTTTCTATCAGAATTTCATCTACCTGGATATTGAAGCGATCGAGGATTTCGCGGGCGCGCGGCGGGCGCGGGAACTGCGCGAATCGGCGTGGGTGAAGGCGGAAATCGAGGCGCTGCGCGGCTCGCCTTACGTGGAATACGAGCGGGTGGCGGCGCTGAAGCTGCGGTTTCTGAAGCTCATGTTCGCGGCCTTTCTTCGGGAGCGGCGGCGGGGTTCGGCGCGGGCCAGGGATTTCGACGCCTTCGTGAACCGGGAAGGCGACCTGCTGGAGAAGTTCGCCACGTATTCGGCGCTCGACGAATGGCTTCACGCGCGCGATGGGAGCGTGTGGATCTGGACGCAGTGGCCGGCCGCCTACCAGGACCCGGCGTCGGCGGAGACGCAGGCATTCCGCAAGAAGCACTGGCGCTCGGTGATGCTGTGGCAGTACATCCAGTGGCAGCTCGATATTCAACTGCGGAGGGCGCAGCAGAAGGCGCGGGGGCGGCAGCGGTCGATTGGGCTGTATCACGACCTGGCGCTGGCTACGGACCGCTTCGGATCTGACTTATGGGGGCACCGGGAGTTCTTTGTGGCGGGCGCGCGCGTGGGTTCGCCCCCGGACGACTTCACGCCGGATGGGCAGGATTGGGCCTTCCCTCCCCCCAACGCGGAGAGGCACCGCGAGGATGGCTACCGGCTGTTCTCCGAATCCATTCGAAAGAATTGCCGCCACGGGGGCGCGCTGCGCCTGGACCACGCCATGAGGCTCTTCCGGCTGTACTGGATTCCGGAGTCCTGCGACGCGGCGCATGGGGCCTACGTGCGGGAGCGCAATGAGGATCTGGTGCGCGTGCTGGCGCTGGAAAGCGTGCGGAATCGCGTGGTGATTGTGGGAGAGGACCTGGGGACCGTGGAGCCGGCGATTCGCGAAACTCTTTCGCGCTACGGCGTGCTGGGCTACCGCCTGTTCTATTTCGAAAAGAACGGTGACGGCGGGTTCAAGCGGCCCGAGGATTACACGGCGCAGGCGCTGGTCTCCTCCACGACGCACGACTTGCCCACGCTTGCGGGGTTCTGGATCGCGGCGGACGTGGAAGCACGGCGGGCGGTGGGCATGCTGGACGAGGCTGGATGGCGGGCGGCGCTGGAATCGCGGGCGGCGGAGAAGCAGAAGATGCTGGACGCGTTATTCGCGGAAGGGCTCATACCGCCGGACCGGCCGCGCTTGGCGTCCGCGTATCGGGAGTTGACCGGCGAGCTGCATAGCGCCGTGGTCGGATTCCTGGCGGGCGCGGCCTCGCAACTTCTGGCGATCAACCAGGAGGACCTGACCAAGGAGACCGACCAGCAGAACCTCCCGGGTACCACCTGGCAGTACCCGAACTGGGGCCGCAAGATGCGCTACAGCCTGGAGCAACTGCGGACGGACCACGAGGCCCTGGACTACACTGCCATGCTGCGCCACTGGATTGCGGCCACCGGGCGGCGAAACCGGGCGGAATAGCTAGCGGAGATTGAACTTCTTCATCTTGTAGCGCAGCGTATCCCGGGTAATGCGGAGGAGGCGGGCGGCCTGGGTCTGGTTGCCGTTGGTCTTCTCCAAGGCGCGCGCCAGCAGGCTGCGCTCGTTGTCTTCCAGGGAGAGGCCTCCGGTGGGGATATCCACGGGAGTGGGGAGGGCGGCGGAGCCGCCATCGGGGCGCGAGATGGCAATCGGCAGGCTGGGCGTGGTGATGAGCGCGGACTCTTCCAGAATCATGGCTCGCTCAATGGCATTGCGCAGCTCGCGCACGTTGCCCGGCCAGTCGTGCTGTTCCAGCAGCTTGGCGGCCGCGTCCGTGACGCCTTCGATGCTGCGCTTGAACTTGCGGTTGTAGTGCTCGATGAAGAAGCGGGTGAGCGGCAGGATGTCTTCCACGCGCTCGCGGAGCGCCGGAATCGTAATCTGGATGACGTTGAGACGGAAATAGAGGTCCTGGCGGAAAGCGCCTTCCTTGACGGCCTCGCGCAGGTTCTTGTTGGTGGCGGCGATCACGCGCAGATCCAGGTTGATATCCTTCAAGCCGCCGAGGCGGCGGAAGCTCTGCTCCTCCAGCACGCGCAGCAGCTTGGCTTGAAGCATGAGCGGAATTTCGCCGATTTCATCCAGAAAGAGCGTGCCTCTGTCTGCCAATTCGAAAATGCCGCGTTTCTGGGCGCGGGCGTCGGTGAAAGCGCCCTTTTCGTAGCCAAATAGTTCGCTCTCAAGCAGCGTCTCCGGGATGGCGGCGCAGTTGATGGCGATGAAGGGCTCGGCCTGGCGCGGGCTCTGGTAGTGGAGGGTCTTGGCGATCAGGTCCTTGCCGGTACCGTTGTCGCCCTCGAGCAGGATGGTGGTAGCTTCGCTGGCGGCCACGCGGCGGACGAAATTGAGCACGTCGCGCATGGCGGGGGATTCGGCGATGACTTCGCGTTTCTGCGGCGCGGCTTCGTCTGTGACGTCCTTGATGGTGGCGACGACGCCGGCGATGTGGCCGTCGCTGCGCGTCATCTGGGTGGTGCGCATGACCACGAGGCGCTCCAGGCCGTTGGTGGTGTGGAGGCGGACGGTACTATTGGCCGCGGGCGATTGGTTGAGCCCCACGAGCATGCCGCAACCGGGCTCACAGGAGCCGCATTGGAAAATCTCCTGGCAGTGCTTCCCGAGCAACTCGTCGGACGACATGCCGAAGAGTTTCTCCGCCGAGCGATTCACGCCAGTGATGCGGAAATCGGCGTCATAGAGCACCAGAGCGTCGGAGAGCTCGTCAAACACGGACTCCAGTACGCTGATATCCTGCCAATCTGGCGTCAATTTGGACATTAAATATGAGTCTTGTCCTTCAGTATATCAAGCGTCTGGGTGAATTGGCGCAATCGGCTTAGGCTGGCAGGGAGATTGCGCTCAGTGACTCGGCGGAACCCACTACAAACGCAACAGTTTGTGTTTCACCAAGGCGTGGCGATGCAATTGCAGACTTACCAGCCTGGAGAGGTTTATGTCCAGACTGAAACTCGTTCTGCCCGCCGCTTTTCTCGCGGGTGGGTTTTTGCTTTGCACCAGCGCGTCCTACGGCACCACGGATTACGCCAAACAGACCAAGAAGACCTGCTCGTTCTGCCACACGCAGGCCGTGCCGAAGAAAGGCGATCCGAAGGCCACCGATATGACGGACGCCGGAAAGTACTTCCAGAGCCACAACAAGAGCTTGGACGGGTACGTTCCGCCGAAGAAGTAGCCGCGCAGCGGCAGAAGAAGCCATGGTGCAAACGGTTCAACTCGCGCTTTCCGACGGACGCTTCGCGGCGGCTGTTCGGGAGGCGCTTGCCCGGAGTTGCGCCTGGCATGTCGAGCCGGTCGAACGCCCGGACCCGTCGA
>DATKOS010000097.1:0-6798 GCA_035524535.1 Bryobacteraceae bacterium | reverse complement strand
CGCCCTTTTCCTTCCACGCCTGGACGTTGGCTTTGTCCAACGCGGCCCGCAGGCGGCCGGCGTGGGCGCCCATCTCGCCGAGGACCACGCCGATATCCCAATCCGGTTCCAAATTGGCCGCGCTGGGAGCAACGGGTCTTGCGGCGCTCTGGCCGTGGAGCGCCGCGGCGCAGGCGAATACCGCCAGCGCCCGCAGGGTAAATGCCATAGCCCTTTCAATCTATCATGCGGGCGCAAGCGCCCCTCGCCGCGCGCGCTCTCACGCATAATGGTGCTTTGAATACCTTTCCGCGGCGTTTGTGGCGGCGGCTTTGCGATCCGCCCGGCTGGATTGGCCTGTGCGTTCTTGCGTGGGCGGGCGCCTATATCTGCCGGGAGTCCTTCTATACCGAATCCACCGGGCACTTCGCCTCCATGCACGGCGAATGGCTGGCCATGGCGCGTCTTGTTGGGCTCCACTGGTTCGGCCCGCGCTGGTGGCCGTACTGGGGCGGCGGCGCGCCGGCCACCTACGCGTATGCGCCGCTGGTTCCGTTCTGCATCGCCGCGATCGCCGCCGCGGTGCATGTGACGCCGGCCATGGCGCTCCATATTCTCACCGGTCTGGTGTTCTGCGGCGGGCCCGTTGCGCTCTACCTGGCCATCTGGCGCGGCGCCGGCGCTCCCGGCCCCGGCTTCCTTGTCGCCTTGTTCTATGCGCTGGCGCTGCCGGCGGACTTCATAGACCCGAACGGCGCGCACGGCTTGGCGTGGCTGCTCACTCCGCGGCGCGCGTACCGCCTGTTCGAATGGGACGACCTCCCGCACCAGATGGCTTTCGCGCTGTTTCCCCTGGCGGTATGGCTGCTGGCGCGCGCCTTGCGTTCGCGCCGCGCGGGAGCTTATGCGGCGGCGGCCGCGATCATGGCTCTGATGATGCTGGCTAGCATGTTCGGCTGCGTGCTCTGCGCGCTGGCCGCGCTGACGGCGCCCATCGCCCTCGACAATCGCCTGCGCACGCCGCTGCTGGCGCGCGCCGCCGCGACGTGCGGCGCGGCTTATCTGCTGGCCTGCCCCTGGATACCGCCGTCCTTGTTGGGAACCATCGCCGCGGACGCGCGGATCGATGGCGAATCCGATTGGAGCGCGCGCGGCTTCCTGGCGCTGGCAATTCTCATCGCCGCGTGGCTGCTGGTTTGGCTGGCCGCCCGCCGCTTGCGCGCGGGGGATGGCGCGGGCTGGCCGCTTCGATGGGCGGCGCTGTACGCCTGCCCGGCGATCGCGATCCCGGTGCTGGACCATTACGCTTCCCTGCACTTCGCGCCGCAGCCCAGCCGCTACGTGGTGGAAATGGAACTGGGGTTCGCCCTGGCGGGGGCATGCGCCGTAGCGCCGGTGGTCCGCCGCGTTCCAGCGCGCGCGCGGGCCTTGCTGGCCGTGCCCCTCCTGGTCTTCGCCGGATTCCAACTGGTGAAGGAGCGCCGCTTCCTCAAGCGCATCGACCGGCCCGCGAACGTGGCGCGGAGCATCGAATATCGCGGCGCGCGCTGGCTGGACGATAACCTTCCCGGCCGCCGCGTCATGATGCCCGGCTCCATGTCCGCGTGGCTCAACGCATTCGGCGATTCGCCGCAGTTGGCCGGCCAATCCTACAGCACCGCTCCGAACTGGGTGCAGCAGATGGCGCTGTTCACCATCTATAGCGACGACGGCCTGGGCGCACGCGGGGCCGAGTATTCCCTGCTCTGGTTGAAAGCCTTCGGCGTGGCCGCGGTGGGGGTCTCCGGGCCGCACAGCCCCGAGTACTGGAAGGCCTTCGCGCATCCCGCCAAGTTCGAGGGGCTGCTGCCCGTGCTGTGGCGCGAGGAAGACACTACCATCTACGGCATCCCGGAGGTCACCGCCTCCCTGGCCCACGCCGTGCCGGAGGGAAGCCTGGTCCGCCACAAGCCCATCAATGGCGCGGACGTGGCTGAACTGCGCACGTACGTGGCTGCGCTGGAAGACCCCGCCTCCGCCGCGGCCTTCGAGTGGCGCGGCGCAAATCGCGCCGCCATCCGCGCGCGGCTCCAGGCGGGCGAAGCGATCGCCACGCAAGTCACCTACGATCCCGGATGGCGCGCCACGGTCAACGGCGCCCCGCGCGCCGTGTTCCGCGACGGCCTGGGCCTGCTGGCCATCCACGCGGATTGCTCGGGCGAGTGCGCGGCGGATCTGATCTACGACGGCGGCCGCGAGGCGCTGGCCTGTTACGCCGCCTGCCTGGGAACCGCCGCGCTCGGCTTGGCCTTCGCCGCGGGCGCTCTGGGACGCGTCCGCCGCCGCGCCAAGTCCCAGGCTTGAGAAGCTTTCCGGACATGAGAAGCTTTCCGGACTGGCGCCTCCCTCTGGCCCGGGCATATAATCGTGGCCATCGCCGGGCGGCACGCCCGGAGGGGAGGTTCCATGCCAACCAACTCACGCCGATTTCTCGCCGCTGCAGCTCTATTGGTTCTGCCGGCATTGCTTCCCGCGCAATCGCCTCAAATGGGGCGCGGAGCGCGCGGACTGATCGCCGGGCCCATTAACGACGGCCGTCTCCGCGTCCTGCCCGGAAACACCCGGCCGGAAGCCATCCCGGCGAACGACCGCGGCCGCGTGGAGGATTCCCTCGCGCTCGACCACATGCAACTCCAGATGCAGCGCTCACCGGAACAGGAACAGGCGGTGGACGAGTTCGTGGAAAGCCTCCAAACGCCCGGCTCGCCGAATTTCCACCAGTGGCCGACGGCCGCGGAATTTGGCGAACGCTTCGGCGCGTCTCAAGCCGACCTGGATATCGTGACGCGCTGGCTCCAGTCGCACGGATTCACGGTCAACTCAGTCGCGCCGGGCGGCATGACCGTTGACTTCTCAGGCACAGCCGGGCAAGTGGCCGCCGCGTTTCATACGGAGATTCATTACCTGAGCGTGAACGGCAAGACCCACGTGGCGAACGTGAGCGACCCCGGCATTCCGGAAGCGCTGGCGGCGGCCGTCTCCGGGATTGTCTCCCTGCATGACTTCACGCCGCACGCCATGAGCCGGCCCCATCCGGCTTATACCTATACGTCCTCGGGCTCCACGTATCAGGCCGTGGTCCCCGCGGATCTCGCGACCATCTATAACTTGAACCCGCTATTCTCGGCGGGCGTCAGCGGCCAGGGGCAGACGATTGCGGTTGTGGAAGATACGAATCTCTACAGTTCCAATGACTGGACCACCTTCCGCACGGAGTTCGGCCTTTCCAAGTACACCTCCGGGTCGCTCACCACCATTCACCCCGGCAACTGCGGCAATCCCGGCGTTCCCAAGGGCGGCGATGACGGCGAAGCGATCCTGGACGCCGAATGGGCCAGCGCCGCCGCGCCCTCCGCGGCCATCCAGGTAGCCTCCTGTGCGAACACCCGCACCACATTCGGCGGCTTGATCGCCATTCAGAACATGATCAACGGCGCCAATCCGCCGCAGGTCATCAGCATGAGCTACGGCGAATGCGAAGCGGAGAACGGCGCGGCGGCGAATGCGGCCTACAACTCCGCCTTTCAACAGGCGGCGGCCGAGGGCGTGTCTGTTTACGTTTCGGCGGGCGACGAAGGAGCGGCGAGCTGCGACGCAGGCGCTTCCGGGGCCACGCATGGCGTCGGCATCAGCGCCTTCGCCTCCACTCCCTACAATGTGGCGGCCGGGGGCACGGATTTCGGCGATACCTTCGCCGGCTCCAACGCCACTTACTGGAATACGGCGAATAGTCCGGCCTATGGCTCGGCTAAGTCCTATATCCCGGAGATTCCCTGGAATGACTCCTGCGCCGGGCAGTTACTGGCCAGCTATCTGGGTTACAGCACGACTTACGGCGCTTCCGGATTCTGCAACAGCTCGACGGCCAGTTCGGATGGCTTGCAGCTTGTGGTAGCTGGCAGCGGCGGTCCCAGCGGCTGCGCTACCGGATCGCCTTCCACCTCCGGCGTGGTGAGCGGCGCTTGTAAAGGATACGCCAAGCCGGCGTGGCAGACGGGCATGACGCCCTCCGACGGCGTGCGCGACATCCCGGACATCTCGCTGTTCGCGGCGAATGGCATTTGGGGGCACTACTACGTCTATTGCTGGACCGACATCCGGGAAGGCGGCGCCGCTTGCACGGGTGCGCCCAGCGGCTGGGCCGGCGCGGGCGGCACCTCGTTTTCGTCGCCGATTCTGGCTGGCATCCAGGCGCTCATCGATCAACACAAGGCTGGACGCCAAGGCAATCCGAACCCCAGGCTTTACGCCCTGGCCTCCGCCGGGACCTGCAACTCCTCGCTGGGCAGCGCGGCCCCGAGTTCCTGTGTCTTTTACAACGTCACCCAGGGCGATAACGACGTGAACTGCGGCGGCAGCGTGCAATGCTACGGTTCCACCACCACCACCAGCGGCGGGCGCCACCCCACCACGGTCCAGCGGTTGGACGGAGCGCTCTCCACGTCGAGCAAGAGTTACAGCCCGGCTTACCCGACTGGCGCGGGCTGGAATTTCGCCACCGGGATCGGGTCGGTCAATGCTTACAACCTTGTGATGCATTGGTAATCGCCGGCCGGAGAGGCGGGAGCGGACGAGGGTGTTGATAATCGCAACATTTTCGCGCCGATTCAGCCCTTCTCCGACGCGCCTAGTACGGACTTCTCGCCAGATGGCCAGATTCCCGCGACTTTTTGCCGCGGGAGGAGTTCTAATCCTCAGTCGCGGTGAAAATAGGCCGCGAGGCGGCCCGGGGGAATGGGAATCGGCCGCCGGAGGGAATTGCGAGGAGGGCCCATGAGGGGCGTAACCGTACCAACACTCCTGTTGCTCGCGTGCGCCGGCGCGGCGGACGCGCAGGCGGTCTCCACTGCCGCCGCCACTCGTTTTCTGGAGCAGGCCACCTGGGGACCGACGCCCGCCAGCGTCGCCCACCTGCAAGCCATCGGCTTCACCAATTGGCTCGATGAACAGTTCGTGACCGCGCCTTCGGTGATTTCCGACGTGCCTCCGGACGCGAATGGCCGCGAGCCTATGAGCCCCGTGCAGCAGCAGTTCTTCTACAATGCCGTCAACGGCGCGGACCAGCTCCGCCAGCGCGTGGCGTTCGCGCTGGGGGAGATCTGGGTGACCTCCGCGGTGAAACTGACCACGGCTGACGAGGTAGTCCCGTACCTTCGCCTCCTGGCCCTGGACGCTTTCGCCAGTTATCCCACCATCGCGCGAGATGTGACCCTGAGCCCCTCCATGGGCCACTATCTCGACATGGTGAACAACGACAAAGCCAACGCCGCCACCGGCCATTCCGCCGACGAGAACTACGCGCGCGAGGTGATGCAGCTCTTCACCATCGGACTGAGCGAGCTCAATATGGATGGCACGCCGCAGCTTTCCGGCGGCCAGCCGGTCCCGACTTACGATCAGGATTCGATTGAGGGCATGGCGCGCGTCCTTACCGGCTGGACGTATCCGCTGCAGCCGGGCGCCAAGCAGGGCTCGCACAATCCACCTTATTTTGAAGGGCAGATGGTGGCCGTGGAAGCCAACCACGATACCGGCGCGAAGACGTTCCTTGGCGTCACGCTGCCCGCCGGCCAAACCGCCGAGCAGGATCTTTCCGACGCGCTGCACGCCATCCTGAGCCACCCCAACGTGGCGCCGTTCGTTTCGCGGCAGCTCATCCAGCACCTGGTGACAGGCAACCCCAGCGGGGCGTACGTACAGCGCGTAGCCACGGTCTTCAAGCAATCGAACGGGGACATGAAGACGGTGATCACGGCGATCCTGCTCGATCCCGAAGCGCGCGCCGGAGACGACGCCGAACCAGCGCCGGGCTTCGGGCATCTGCGCGAACCCGTGCTTTACATGAACGGGCTGCTGCGCGGCCTGGGAGCCGAGGTAGCCTCCTCGAATTCCCTGCCCGGGCAAGCCAATACGCTCGGCCAGAACGTCTACTATCCGCCGACGGTCTTCAACTACTTCTCGCCGAAATACAGCTTCAACACGGGCAGCGGAACGGCGATCACGTCCGTCAACTCGCCCGAGTTTCAGCTTCTGAGCGGCGCCAGCGCCATCCTGCGTACAAGTTTTGTGAACACGCTGGTCTATGGCGGCATTGGCGGAGTGACTCTGGATTGGACGGCCCTCGAAGCGCTGACGCCCGCGCAAATGGTGGCCGCCGCCGACCAAGCCCTGCTGGGCGGCCGGCTCACGGCCCAGGACACGGCCGCCATCCTGTCCGCGGTCAACGCGCAAACCACCGCCAAGGCCAAGGCCCAAGCGGCAGTTTACCTGGTGGCATCTTCTTCGCAATATCAGGTGGAACGCTAGGAGGAGAACCGTGAGCCTTATTACCAGACGATCGTTATTGCGGTTCGGCGCGGGCCTCGGCGCCGCCTGGGCCGGCGGATTGGGCCGCTTCGGCTTACTCAACGCCATGACGCCGGCAACCTCGGATTATCGCGCCCTGGTGTGCGTGTTTCTCTTCGGCGGCAACGATTCGAACAACATGGTCGTTCCCATGGATTCGCAGTCGCTGAGCGCCTATACCAGCATTCGCAAAGGGCTGGCGCTTTCCGGCAGTTCGCTGCTGCAAGTGCAGACGCCGGACAAGGCGGTCTACGGATTTCATCCCAGCATGGGGGAGATCCAGAAGCTGTTCCAGGCGGGCAAACTGGCGGTAGTGGCCAATGTGGGCACGCTCACGCAGCCGCTCACGTTGAAGCAATACCAAACCAACCAGTCGATGGCGCCGGAAAACCTCTTCTCTCACGCCGACCAGCAGATGCAGTGGCAGACGACCAC
>DATKOS010000096.1:0-4250 GCA_035524535.1 Bryobacteraceae bacterium | reverse complement strand
TGAAGTGAACCTTGCCGATTTCCACGCGGCGGTTGCCGCCAAGGGCGCGTTCCAACGAGGCGCGGAGGCGCTCGCCATAGCGATCGGCATCGATGTACGGGGCTGCCAGGCCGATCAGCAGCAGGACGCCGACGGCGGCGGCCGCCAGCTTGAAAACGGTTCGGCGCCGCAGCGTCATGCCGAGCCTCCCGTGAGCGCGCGGTAGGCGGCCGGATCGTCGATATCGGCCACAATGGCGGGGTCGTCGAGATCGAGGAACTCGGTCCGGTCCGCGTGACGGTGGACCACGTCGCGCGCGGCGCCGGTGGGCGGCAGCGCTAGAAACTCGGCGGCCAAGGCCCGCGCGAACCAGATAGGATGCCCGCGGCGGCCCTGGTAGCGCGGGAGGCGCACGAGCGGCGCGGGTCCCGGACGCTCGCGCAGCAGCGCATCCAAGGTTGCTTCCGATACGGCGGGGTGGTCCACCAGCGTAAAGAGGATCCCCTCGGCGGCTTCCTTGAGAGCCCGCAGTCCGCATTGCATGGAGGTAGTTTGCCCGAGCCGGTAATCCGGGTTTTCCACAAAGAGAGCGCGCGGCGCGGACGCGGCGCGAATGGCCGCGGCCTCCGCGCCAAGCACCACCACCACGGGCGAACAGCGCTCCGCGAAGAGGCGTACGAGGCGATCGAGGAACGTTTCGCCGCCGTAGGGGAGCAGGGCCTTGGGCCGCCCCATGCGACGCGATTCACCCGCGGCCAGAATGAGGCCCGCGCAGCTCACTTGGCCAGCGCGGCGGACCACCGCGCATCGCCGGCGTCGATGGAAAGCGCAAGCGCGCGCCAGTTGGATTCGGCATTGCGGCGCACGGCGATCATTTCCGCGGCTACCGAAATGGCGATCTCCTCGGGCGACACCGCACCGATGTCCAGGCCCATGGGGGCATGGAGCCGTGCGAATGCCTCGCGCGGCACGCCTTCCTTTTCCAGCTCCCGAATGACGCCGATGACCTTGCGCTTGCTGCCGATCATGGCGACGTAGCGCGCAGGAGTAGCAACGGCGAGCTTAAGCACACGCATGTCGTCGCGATGCCCGCGTGTGACCACAATCAGATAGCTGCTTTCATTTATGGCGAGTTTGGGGAAGATCTCTTCATACTCGGCGGCATGAACCTCTTCGGCCTCCGGAAAGCGTTCGCGATTGGCGAATGTCTCGCGATTATCCACCACCACCGCGGCGAAACCGGCCAGCGTGGCCACCTTCGACAGACTCTTCGAGATGTGTCCGGCGCCGAAAATATAGGCACGCGGGATGGGCAGCACCGGCTCGATGAAGACATCGAGCTGGCCCCCGCAGATGAGGCCGTTGTCGTAAGCGGCGTCCTGTCCCAGGTTGAAGCTCAGGCGTTTCGGTTTTTCCGTATCCATGACTTCCCGCGCGGCGTTCCAGACATCCGCTTCCACGCATCCGCCGCCGATGGTGCCGGCCATGGAGCCATCATCGCGGACCAGCAGCTTGGCGGTAGAGTAACTGGGGATGGAACCGCGCACGTCGACGATGGTGGCGAGCGCACACTTCCTGCCCGCGCGCCGCAGGCGCACGAGTTCTTCAAATACGTCCATCCGATAGCGATTATAGCGTGGGGCGAAGCGGAGCCGCCGGTCCGGGTGGCCGAAGCGACTTGCCGCTTACTTGGCGATGCCGCACGCCTCGATCCAGGCGGCCAGCTTGTCCGCCCACCAGTCGTGCACAGCCGGGCCGGGATGGCTGCCGGTACCGCCGGCGTGGAGCCGCTCCGGGCGGGTTTCGCTTCCGGCGTAGGTGACGTCGATCTGCGCGATGCCTGCCTTGGTCATATTGGCCGTGACGGCCTTGTAGGTTTGCGGATCGTCCCCTCCGTCCCAGAGCGTCGCGACCAACAGCTTGGAACCGGCGCCCTCCACAAGCGTCTGCATTCGATCCAGCAGCAGCGTGGTGACACCGGCGCGCTGAGCGGGTCGGTCCGCCAGGCGGACCCGCAGTTCCGCGCGGTGCAGCAGCGAAACCAGGGCAGAGCGCTGCTCCAGCGGCCATGCGGGAACCGCGAAGGGAGGAAACTCCTCCAGGGCGCCGTTCTTCACCTCCACATGCGGCGGCGAGAAACGCTGGCCTCCGAACGAGCGGAAGGCTTCCAGCATCGAGTAGGTGAGCACATTACGGTCGGCGTGGAAGGGGAGGAATCCGTAGATGACCAACGCCGGGTGAATGCCCTGCCCCTTCATCAGTTCAGACAGCAGCATCAGGCTCTGGTAGGTGCCATATCCGGGGACGCCATAATCGCGGATTCGCAACTGCGGAAAGCGCTCCTGGAGCTTCCAGGCGAAGTTCTCGTTATCGCGGACGCCATAGCCTTCGGCAAAGGAGCACCCGACGATCAGCACGGTGGGCCCATTGCCCTCCGGACCGGTATCGCGCGCGCCGTCCGGGAGGATAGTCATGGGATTGTGCGAACCTTCATCGGCCAGATGGATACCGGGGTTGTTGCGCCACCCCAGCACCGGATCTGGCTTGGCCCAGCCTATGTAATCCGCCGCCTTAACGGAGAACGCCGGGACCTTCGCCAGGCGGGCAAAGCCCTCGCCCAGCAAACCGGCCAGGAGCAAGGTAAGCGCTAGCGTAACCAGCCAAAGAAGGGCGGTGGAGCGGGGCTTGGGACGGGCGGCGGGCACTACCCGATTGTAAAGCACGTCGCGAGGCGGCCTCCGCCAGGGCGCCGGAGCCTAGGCGATGGTCTTGCGCTCGGCCTCGCTAACGCTGCGCAATTGCGCGTCTTCCAGGCGCTTGCATTCCTGCCAGGTATAGATCATCCGGTGGATGACGGTGAGATTGGAGAGCACAGCGATTACCCAGAGGACCTGCGCCATGTGGTACGTCAAGGCGCCCAGGATGATGAGGACCACGCGCTCCGGACGTTCCAGGAAGCCCACCTTGCACTTCGGAATGGTGTTTTCGGCGCGGGCGCGCGTGTAGCTCACCATGACGGTGCCCATCATGACGATGGCCGTCAGCACGATGTAGAAGGCGCGGTTGATGGAGGAATAGTAAACCAGTAGGCCGATGTACAGCCCGAGGTCCGAATAGCGGTCCACCACGGAATCAAAAAAACCGCCGAAACGGGTAACCTGCTTGGTGGCGCGCGCCACGCGGCCGTCCACCATATCGAAGAGGCCGGCGCCAATCACCACCACGCCGGCCCAGCGGAAGCTGCCCACGGCGAAGAGAAACGCCGCGCCGCAGTTGATCACCAGCCCCATGAACGTCAGCACGTTGGGGTGGATGCGCGAAAGCGCCAGCCAGTCTACGATCCGGTTGATGATCTTGCCGAAAAACCGTCCGATCGCGCCCGTGGCAGTCATACGTCAGTCGATGGCGTCCGCATCGTGAATCGTGGTCAGCTTCAGGATTTCCAGCTCCTTCACGCCTCCCGGGCTCTGCACGCGAACCGAGTCGCCTTCCCGCTTGCCGAGCAGCGCCCGCCCGATGGGACTCGTGGTAGAGACCTTGCCGTTCGCCGCGTCGGCCTCCTCGGTGGTGACCAGGCGGTAGGTGATCTCCTCATCGCGGTTGACGTCGAGGACGACGAGCTTGGATCCCAGGCCGGCCCGGTCGTGAGGGATCTTGGAGAAATCGATCATCGACATCTCCGCCAGGCGCTGCTTTAGCTGGCCCAAACGCGCGTTGACGAAGCCTTGCCGCTCCTTGGCGGCGTGAAACTCCGCGTTTTCGCTGAGGTCTCCATGCGCGCGAGCCTTGAGAATTTCCTTGGGCAGTTCGTTGCGCAGTTCGTACTCGAGCGTGTTGATTTCGTCCTGAAGCCGCTTCTTAATGTCCATTTACCCGGGACAGCCTCCGCTACATTATATCTTCATGACAGGCAATCATCGCCCTTTTCCGGGCGGCTTTAGCTCCGCCCAATCTCGTCGGCCACGTCGGCCGCCGCCCGCATCTCCCGGACGTCATGAACCCGCACCAAATGGGCCCCGGCCAGGATGCCGGCCGCGACCGCGGCGGCGGTGGCGTAGCGCGTCTCTTCAGGGGTCTTGCGGGCGAGGAAGCTCTTCCGCGAGGGGCCCACGAGGAGGGGCATATCCAGCGCGGAGAGTTCTCCCAGATGCCGTAAAATGACGCAATCCTGCTCCTTGCGCTTACCGAAACCAATGCCGGGGTCCAACACGACGCGAGCCTTTTCCAGGCCTTCCCGGCGAGCGCGGCTGAGAGCGGCATCGAGATCGCGG
>DATKOS010000095.1:0-2632 GCA_035524535.1 Bryobacteraceae bacterium | reverse complement strand
CCAAGGGGGGTGAGCTTCTTTTCTAATGACCGCCGTACTCCAGCTATTTTCTACCGAGTCCTTCATGCCGCACGGCATGTGCTTTGATTGGCGGCCCGGCGTGCTGTGGCTGAACGTCGCTTCGGACGTCCTCATCGCCGCCGCGTACTATGCCATTCCTTTCCTGCTTTTCTATTTCGTCAGGAAGAGGCGCAATCTCACCTTTAACCCCATCATGGTGGCCTTCGGGCTCTTCATCCTGGCCTGCGGCACGTCTCACGCGCTGGGCGCCGTGGTGGTGTGGAAGCCGGTCTACTGGCTGGAAGGCGCCGTAAAGGCAGTCACCGCCGGGGCATCGCTCGCCACCTTCCTCATGCTGATTCCCATGATGCCCACGCTGCTCAAGCTGCCCTCGCCGGCCGACCTCACCCGGGCCAACGACTCGCTTGCCAAGGAAATCGCCGAGCGGCGCGCCGCGGAGGCCGCGGTTCGGCGCATGAATGCGGAGTTGGAGGCGCGCGTGGCGGACCGCACCGCGGAATTGGAACAGAGCGCGGCGCTGGAGAAGAGTTCGCGCGAGGAACTGCAGCGCGAAATGCAGCGCCGCCAGGAGGTGGAGGGCCAGTTGCTCCAGGCCCAGAAGATGGAAGCCATCGGGCGCCTTGCCGGCGGCGTGGCGCACGACTTCAACAACCTCCTCACCGCCATTCTCGGCTACGCGGAATTGCTTCGCACGCAGGTGCGGGACGATCCGGAATCGCTGAGCTATCTCGAAGAAGTGCTGCGCGCCTCCGAGCGCGCCTCCGCCCTCACCAACCAGCTCCTGGCCTTCAGCCGCCGCCAGCAGGCCGCGCCGCGCCCGCTGGACGTAAACCAGTCCGTGCGCAACATCGATAAGATGCTCCGCCGCATCATCGGCGAGGATGTGGACCTCGAAGTCCATCTGGCTCCGGATCTCTGGCCCGTCCTGGCGGACCCCTCGCACCTGGACCAGGTGATCATGAACCTGGCCGTCAATTCGCGCGACGCCATGCCGGATGGCGGCGTGCTACGCATCGAAACGTCCAACGTGGAAATCGCCGGCGACTACATCGCCGGCCATCCTGGCGCATCGCCCGGGCCCTACGTCCTGCTGGCGGTTACGGACACCGGCGCCGGCATGGACGCCGCCACGCGGGAGCGCGCCTTCGAGCCTTTCTTCACCACCAAGGAACTCGGCAAGGGCACGGGCCTGGGGCTCTCCATCGTCTACGGCATCGTGAAGCAGAACGGCGGCGGCATCATGCTCTACAGCGAACCGGGGCACGGCACGGCCTTCATAATCTATCTACCCGCGCGCATGGAGGTCTCTGCCGCGCCCGCTCCGCGGCCCCGCGTGGCGGCGGAGGCCGCGGCATCCGGCGCCACCGTCCTGCTGGTGGAGGATGAAGACCAGGTGCGCAGCCTGGCGCGCACATTCCTGGAGCGCCGCGGATACCACATTGTGGCAGCGTCCTCGGGACCCGAGGCGCTGGAGCTGCTGAAAGGCTACAGCGGCCGCATCGACCTGTTGCTGACGGACATGGTGATGCCGCACATGAACGGCGGAGAGCTGGCCCGCCTGGTGAAAGCCATGCGCCCGGAGGTGCGGTTGCTCTTCATGTCCGGATACACCGAGGGCGGGCTGGAGAGCCGCGCGCTGATGGAAGGGGAGTCCTTCTTCCTGCAAAAACCCTTCACAGCGGCGGGCCTGGAGGAGAAGGTCCGCCAGGCCCTGGGGCGAAGCTAGGGGCTGGCCTCCACAGCCAACGTAAACTGCACCACCAGGGAGATTCTCCGGTTGCGGACGCCGCCGGGGTCGGCTGCGTCCATCGGCCGGCGCTCGGCGAAGCCGCGAACCTCCATCACCTGCTCGGCGCGCAGGCCGTAAGCGCACAGCAGCCGCCGCGCCGCGTTGGCGCGCTCCGTGGAAAGGTCCCAGTTGCCGTAAGCAGCCACCGGCGTGGCGTTGCGGAAGGGGTGCGAATCGGTGTGCCCCTCAATCACGACTCCGTTGGGCATGCGGCCGATCTCCGCCGCCAGCATGCGGAGCAGCAGCTTGCCGGCCTCGGTGGGCGTGGGGCTCCCGTTCACGAAGAACATGCCGCTCTGGCTTTCCACCATTTCGATGCGCAACCCCTCGGCGGTCATGCTGAGCACCACGTTGCGGCGGATTCGCTCGAACTCCGGCGCGCCGCGCAGCGCCTCCTCAATCTGCTCTTGCAGGCGCGCCATGGTGTCTCGGCTCGCCGGCGCGGCGCCCGCGGTTTTGGTTGCGCCCGTGTAGCCGCGGGGATTGTGGAAGTAGCCGCTCACCGCCTGCTTCACGTCGCTCGACGAGTTCATCACCCATAACGCGATGAACAGCGCCATCAGCGCCGTAACGAAATCGGCGTATGCCACCTTCCATGCGCCGCCCCGCCGGGCCGCGTCGAAGCGGCGGCGGCGGCGCGCGGGCGGCGTGTAATCAGGCTGCGTTAGGTTGGGCAGGGTGGGCCTCGGCTTCCGCCGCGTTACGCGGCGCCGGCGAACGCGCCTCGCGCCGAATACTGGTCTCCATCTCCGCGAAGGAGGGCCGCAGTTCCACGGGAATGGACCGCCGGGCGTGCTCCACCGCCAGCAGCGGCGAGGCGCC
>DATKOS010000094.1:0-4849 GCA_035524535.1 Bryobacteraceae bacterium | reverse complement strand
CTTCCCATGCGGGCGATTCCGCGCCGCTCACCCTCTGCATCAGGGTGATATAGACAACGGCCGATACTCCAAACCCCGCAAACCAGGCGTAATCGTAAAGCCACCGCAGCGGCCGGATACCCAGTCCCAGCAAAGCCGCCGCGATGCCGCACGCCAGCGCAGCCACGGCGCGCGGATTCACGCCGCTGCTGTATTCATACGCCCCGCCCCGCCGGTAAAGATCTTCCACCAGCAACTGCGAGCGGCGCACCACAAAATAATCCGCGATCATCACTCCGGCGATGGGCCCCAGCAATCCCGAGTACCCCACCAGCCAGCCGAAAATGTAAGAGCTGAAATCCGTGAGCAGTTTCCAGGGCATCATGAGAACGCCCACCGCCCCCGTGATCAAGCCGCCCGTGCGGAACGAGATCAGCCGCGGATTCAAATTCGAAAAATCGTTGGATGGCGAAACCACGTTCGCCGCCACGTTGGTATTCAGCGTGGCAACCAGCAGCGCCACCAGCGCGATCAGCGCTACCGCCGGCTCGTGGAACTTGCCCAGCAGCGCGACCGGATCCCAAACCGCCTGCCCAAACAGCACGACCGACGCCGAAGTCACCGCCACCCCGATGAACGAGTAGATCGTCATCGCGGCGGGCAGCCCAATCGCCTGGCCCAACGCTTGCGCCCTTTGCGATTTCGCGTAGCGCGTGAAATCCGGAATATTCAGCGCCACCGTGGCCCAGAACCCCACCATCCCGGTGAGCGACGGGATGAAGAAGCGCATGAACTCGGCCGGACTCCTGAACTTGCTCGGCGCGCTGAGCACCGGACCCAGGCCGCCCGCCTTGCGCGCGATCCACCACAACAGTAGCAGTCCCAGCGCCAGCAGGAACGGCGCGCCGATGCCCTCCAGAAACTTGATGGTCTCAATGCCCCGCCAGATCACCGCGATGTTCAGCAGCCAGAACGCGAAGAAGCAGACCCAGACGCCCCCGGGCATCCCTGCCGCGCCGGGCCACGCGATCTTCAGCATGGAGTAAATCGCCTGCCCGCCGATCCACGTCTGAATGCCGAACCACCCGCACGCCACCAGCGCGCGCAGCACTGCCGGAAGGTTCGCCCCGCGCACCCCGAAGGACGCGCGCACGAAAACCGGAAACGGAATGCCGTACTTGGCGCCCGCATGCGCGTTCAGCAGCATGGGGATCAGCACAATCACGTTGCCCAGCAGAATGGTGGCGATGGCCTGCCGCCAGCTCATCCCGCCCGCAATCAGACCCGACGCCAGCATGTAGGTCGGGATGCACACGCTCATCGCCACCCACAGCGAAATGTAGTTGTAGAGGCCCCAGCCGCGGCGGTCCTTGGGAATCGGCGCGAGGTCGTGGTTGTAGAGCGTCGGATCCGGCTTCATAGCGCGCTGGGACGCCCGGGGCCGCCCGTGCAGGCGAAAAGCCCGCGCCGCGCCGCCCTTACTTCCACGCCCCTCCTCTTGCCGCGCGCCTCAAATACTGGCCGCGTCCCGGCTTTCCCCAAAACTCTCCTCCGTCCACAATCACTTCCCCGCGCGAAAGCACGGTCCTGGCATTGCCGCGGCACGCAAAGCCCTCAAACATGGAATAGTCCACGCGCATGTGGTGCGTCTTTGCGCTGATGAGGTGCGCGGCGTTGGGATCCCAGATCGCCAGGTCAGCATCCGATCCTGGCGCAATCTCTCCTTTTCTAGGATACATGCCGAAGAGGCGCGCCGGGGTGGTGGAGGTCAGTTCCACGAACCGGTTCAGGGAAAGCTTGCCCGCGTTCACGCCGTGGTGGTAGATCAACTGCAGCCGGTTCTCAATGCCGGGCCCGCCGTTGGGGATCTTCGTGAAGTCGTCCTTCCCCAGCGTCTTCTGGTCCTCGAAACAGAACGGGCAGTGGTCCGTGGAGACCACCTGCAACTGGTCGTGCTTCAGCCCGTCCCACAGCTTGGGCTGGTGATGCTTGGGGCGCAGCGGCGGCGTGAACACGTACTTCGCCCCTTCGAAGCCCGGCCGCTCCAGCTCTTCGATGGAAAGCAGCAGATATTGCGGGCACGTCTCGGCGAAGGCCGGCACGCCGCGGTCGCGCGCCTCGCGCACTTCATTCAGCGCGTCCTCGGAGGAAAGATGCACAATGTACACCGGCGCGCCCGCAATCTCCGCCATGGCGATGGCGCGGTGCACGGCCTCGGATTCCGCACGCGGCGGCCGCGTCAGCGCGTGGTAGACCGGAGCCGTCTTTCCCTCCGCCAGCGCGCGCGCGATAATCACATCGATCACGCTGCCGTTTTCCGCGTGCATGCAAATCAGCGCGCCATTCTTGGCCGTGCGCGAAAGAGCCTTGAAAATGGTGGCGTCGTCCACCATCAACACGTTGGGATACGCCATGAAGAGCTTGAAGCTGGCCACGCCCTCGCGCACCATGTCGTCCATGTCCTCGAGACCCGCGTTCGGCAGGTCCGTGACAATCATGTGCAGCCCGTAATCGATGCACGCGCGCCCCTCCGCCTTCTTCCACCACGTGTCCAGAGCGTCCCGCATCCGCGTGCCGCGCGCCTGAATGGCGAAATCCACAATGCTGGTGGTGCCGCCGAACGCCGCCGCGCGCGTGCCCGTCTCGAAATCGTCGGACGAGTTCGAGCCGCCGAACGGCATGTCGAGATGCGTGTGCACATCGATCCCGCCCGGAATCACGTACAGGCCCGACGCGTCAATCACCTTCTCCGCGGCCGCCTCCGCAATCCCCGCGCGCACTTCCTGGATGCGCTCGCCTTCAATCAGGACATCCGCCCGCTTGGTCTCCCGCGCCGTGACTACCGTGCCGTTGCGAATCAGCGTGTTCATTGCGTCCTCGATGTCCGCATCTCCCAGGTCTCCGGGCCCTTGCCCAAGTCCACGCGCGCCATCGTGATGCACCCCTCCACCGGACACACCAACCAGCACAGATTGCAGCCCACGCATGCCGCTTCATCCACCCGCGGAACCCGCACTGCGCGGGCCGCACCGCTCTCGCCCGCGTCCAGCCGCGCGTTGGGAGTCACGGCGATGCGCGCGCGGCTGGCGGCCTCCGCGGCCGCCGGCGCCGCGTGCCCGTCCACGTGAATGCACTGGTGCGCCCCGTCCCAGCAGGCCACGTAGCAGAGGTCGCAGCCAATGCACTTCGCCGCGTCGATGCGCGCCACAATCTTGTAGTTCAGGTCCAGGTTCTTCCACTCCGCCACCTTCGGCAGCGAAAGCCCGCGGAAGTCCTCGATAGTGGCGAAGCCCTTCTCGTCCATCCACTGGCTCAATCCGTCGATCATGTCTTCCACAATGCGGAAACCGTAGTGCATGGCCGCCGTGCACACCTGCACCGTGCCGCAACCGAGCAAGAGGAACTCGGCCGCTTCCCGCCAACCGCTGATCCCGCCGATACCCGAAACCGGCAGCCCCACTTCGGCGTCCGACGCGATCTGCTGCGCCAGGTGCAGCGCAATCGGCTTCACCGCCGGCCCGCAATAGCCGCCATGCGAAGAGAGCCCGCCCACATTCGGCCGCGGCGTCAGCGTGTCCAGGTCGATGCCCGTGATGGAGTTGATCGTGTTGATCGCCGAAAGCGCGTCCGCCCCGCCGCGCCGCGCCGCCCGCGCCGCCATGCGGATGTCCGTGACGTTGGGCGTCAGCTTCACCAGCACCGGCGTCCGCGCCGCCTCCTTCACCCATTCCGTGATCAGGCACGTGTACTCGGGAACCTGCCCCACCGCCGCGCCCATGCCGCGCTCGCTCATCCCGTGCGGACATCCGAAATTCAGCTCCAGCCCGTCCGCGCCCGCGTCTTCGCAGCGCTTCACAATCTCGTGCCACGCTTCGCGCTTCGATTCCACCATCAGCGATGCGATCACCGCGTGCTTCGGGTACCGCTTCTTCACCTCAGCGATTTCGCGCAGATTCACTTCGATGGGCCGGTCCGTGATGAGCTCGATGTTGTTCAGCCCCATCATCCGCTGGCCGTTCCAATCCACCGACGAATAGCGCGATGAGACGTTCACAATCGGTTCGCCGATGGTCTTCCACACCGCCCCGCCCCATCCCGCGTCAAACGCGCGCATCACCTGCTCGCCGCAGTTCGAAGGCGGCCCCGAGGCCAGCCAGAAGGGATTGGGGCAGCGGATGCCGGCAAATCGTGTGGTGAGATCGGCCATCAGTTTGCTCCCAGGCGCGCGAGGATGGCGCGCGCGGCGCGCTTGCCGTCGGCGACGGCGTCCACCACCTCGCGGCCGCCGTTGACGCAATCGCCGCCGGCATAATACCTCGGGTTGGCAGTCTGGCCGGTGGCTCGATCCACGGCGACGCAGCCGTTTTCGAGGCGGATGCCGCGCGACGCTTCCAGGTCCGCCATCAGGCGCGACTGGCCGATGGCGGGGATCACCATATCGCACGGGAAATCGAGCGGAGGACCGGGGGCTGGCTCCGGACGCCGGCGCCCCGAGGCGTCGCGCGCGCCCAGTTGGATGCGGACGAGGCGGATGGCGCCGGCGCGGCTGGGGTCGTCCGCGGCGGGCAGGATCGCAGCGGGCTGCAGCCGCCAGTGGAAGTTGACGCCCTCGGTCTTGGAGTGTTCGTACTCGAAAGGGAAGGCGGGCATCTCTTTCTCGGTGCGGCGGTAGAGGACGTGCACCTCTTCGGCGCCGAGGCGCCGGGCGGCGTTGGCGGCGTCGATAGCGGTGTTGCCGCCGCCCACCACGACCACGCGGCGTCCCACCGGAACATTCGGCGAGGTTTTGTAGCGCTCGATGAACTTGAGCGCGTCGACCACGCCGTCCAGGTCCTCTCCGGGGATACCCAGGCGCTCCATGGAACCCAGG
>DATKOS010000093.1:0-8560 GCA_035524535.1 Bryobacteraceae bacterium | reverse complement strand
GGAATGTCGCGGATCTGGGCGTCCGGGAAGGCCTTGCGGATGCCGCGTTCGAAGACCTGTCGTTCGTATTCGCCGTGAAAATCGTCCGCCATGAAGAAGCCGCCGCGGTCCAGGTACTCGCGCAGTTCCTTGCCCTCGCGGTCCGTGAAGCCCCACTCGCCCACCTGCACGGCGTAGAGCCAGGGCCAATCGTAAGCGTCGCCTTCATCGAGATCCACCACCTGCTCCGCGGTTCGGGCGTCGATGCGCGTCAGCCTCCTCACGGCTTCGGAGAAGTGCCGGTCGGCGCGCGGGAAATCCTGGGTCCAGAGGGAGAGGCCGTAGTGGTAGTCGCCCTGAAAGCGCGGGTAGTAGCCGTCATCCAGGCCGCCGCCGGGGAACATAAGGCGGGCGAAGGCCCACTCCTTGACGGTTCGGGCATCCTGGGGCAAGGGGATATCGCCGACGTTGTATTCGACGCCGGGGAACTCGCGAAAGGGCCGCTGGAAGGCAAACACGCACCCGAGAATCGCCAATGCGATCCCAACGCACCGCAAGGCCCCCGACAGCTTCATCCCTGAAACGAAGATAGCATCCCGGACGGCGGGCCAAACGCGCGCGCCGGAACGCGTTCCGCGCCGGGGGCCGCGGGAAGGGCTGAGGCGGATGACGCCGAGCCGCGCATACCTGAAGGCCCGAGACTATGGCCTGCCTGGCTCCGGAGGGACCGCTTGGCCGGCTTCCGCCGCGGGCTGCCAGCCGGTTTTGCGGAGCACGTCGCGCGCCACGGCGGCGGTATTGGCGTGGATGGTGACGGTGTCCTCCATGCTCTGCGCGTAGCCGCCGGCGAGGACGATGGCCACCGGGATGCGGCGATGGAGGGCCTCCCAGAGCACCAGGCGGTCGCGCTCCATGAGGCCGTCGAAGGTGAGCGTGAGGCCGCCCAGTTGGTCCTCGTAGTACGGGTCCGCGCCGGCCACGTAGACCAGCAACTCCGGCTGAAACAGGGCCAGGGCGGCGCGGTATCCGGACTCCAGCCGGTGGATGTACTCGGAATCGCCCACGCCGTCTTCCAGATGGATATCCAGGCTGGAAGGCGGCTTCTCGCTGGGGTAGTTGTGGAATTGGTGGATGGAGAGCGTGAACACCGAAGCATCTCCGGCGAAGATGCCGGCCGTGCCGTTGCCGTGGTGGACATCGCAATCGACCACCATGGCGCGGCGGATAGCGCCATCGCGCTGCATACACCGGACGGCCACGGCGATATCGTTGAGCGCGCAGAAGCCTTCCCCGTGGTCCGCGAAGGCGTGGTGGAAGCCGCCGCCGGCGTTGAAACCCACTCCGGCTTGCAGCGCCAGGCGCGCGGCCAGGAGGCTTCCGCCGCAGGCCAGGCAGAAGGCTTGGACCATGCGGCGCGAGTAGGGAATCTCCAGCCGGAGGATGTCCTGGTACGCCAGGGAGCCGTTCTTGAGTTTCACCACCCACTCGGCGTCATGGGCCAGCAGCAGGTCTTCCACGGTGGCGGGTTGCGGCTCGAGGAAATCCTCGGGCGCGGCGAAGCGCGTACGGATCAAGCGGTCATGCAGCCACTTGTACTTCTTGGAGGGGAACACGTGGTCCCCCAGATTCAGGTCGTAGTCCTCGTGATATACGAGCCGGAACGGCAGCATCGGCGGTATCCGCTTGTCAGTCTCCCAGAAACTTGCCGTAGGGACGCAAGTCCTTGACGTTATCGCAGACGGCTTTGACGCCGGCGGTAAGAGGAATGGCCAGCATGAGTCCCGCGGCGCCCCAGAGCGCGCCCCACAGCATCAGCGAAAAGGTTACCACCAACGGATTCAAGTGGACGCGCGATCCGACGATTTTCGGATAGAGCAGGTTGAGCGCCAAGAGGTGGAGCACGCCGGTGATGGCCGCAGCCATGACGTACACCTGGGCCAGATTCTGCTTGAGCGCCGCCAACAGAGGAGGCGCCAGCGCCAAGGGCAGGCCCACATAGGGCAGCAGGCTGAGGAAACCGCTGAGCGGCCCCACGAGGCCGGGATAGGGAAGGTGGATGAGCCAGAACGCGATCCAACTGATGACCGCCAGCAGGACGCCCAGGAGGAAGTTACCGACCACGAACTCGCGCACGATTTTCGCGATGCCTTCCAGGCTGCGCGCGGCGGCCAGGCGGTCCTCGCCCTCAAAGAACTGCAGAAAGCTGCGGTTGAGGTGCTCCTGCCAGCTCAGCATGAAGTACACGAGGAACGGCACGAAGGAAGCCATGAGCAGAAACTCGGAAAACTCTCCGAGGCGCGCGTAGACGTAATCGCGAATGGGCGTGCCTTGGGGCTGGGGGCTGGGCGCGGGCGCGGGAGGCGCCTGGGGCTCGGCCTTGCGCCCCTTCTTCCGGCCGGCCGCGGCGAGCGGCGGCGCTTCTTCCTTGCGGCGCGAGAAGGTGGCGTAGACGCCCTGCTCCACGCCTTCGATGCGCTCGCTGGCGCTTTCCACAATGCCTCCGATGCGCTCGCCATAGACCGGCAAGTCCGAGTACAGGCCGGAAACCTGCGAGTAGGCGCCCATGGCGATGACGTAGAGGAACAGGAGGGCGAAGAGGCAAGCCGTGATGCTGGCCAGCGCGCGCGGCAACTTCAGGCGCATGAGCAGATCCACCACCGGCTCCAGAATGAATGCCAGAATGACGGCGACCGCCATGGTGATGAATAGGGCGCGACCCAGGTAGAGGAGGGCGATGACCACACCGAAGGCCACCACAGACAGCGCGTGCTGCCGCGCCGCGTGCCCGGGGCCGCTGGCGGCGGTGGCGTTGTCGGTTGTGGGCGTCACGGCGCGGGATGATCCTGAAAACGAATGTAACACAAGGCCCTGAACCACTTTCCGGGTGTGGCGCTGGCGATGGCCGGGCAGGCGCGAGGCGCGGCTGGGCTCGGCTCGAAGGATGAGAACCAGATGGGAACCCGCGCGAAAAGCCGCGGGCCGATAGCCCGCTATAATGAAGACGCTTGTTCCCCCAAAAGACTCGCATCCTGGCCCTGGATTTGGGCAAGAAGCGCATCGGCCTGGCTATCAGCGATCCCCTGGGCATTACGGCGCAGGGGCTTCCCAACATCGAGCGCACGCGGAAGCGTGACGACCTGGAAGCGGTGGCGCAGCTCGCCGCCGGGCGCGAGGCGGGACTGATTCTGATGGGCAATCCGGTGAACATGGGCGGCGTGGAGGGCCGGCAGTCGGCCTGGGTGCGCGAGTTCGGCGACGCCATCGCGAAGCGCACGGGGCTGCCGGTGAAGTACTGGGACGAGCGGCTGACTAGCGTGGAGGCAGGCCGCGTGCTGCGCTCGAGCGGCATAGGCATTGAAAAGCGCGCCGCCGCGGTAGATCGCCTCTCGGCCGTGATTCTGCTGCAGAGCTATCTGGATTCCCTCCCCGCATGAAGACGCTTCGGTTTGCCCTTGGTCTCGCGTTTCTGATTGCCGCCGCGGCGTATTACCGGACGGAATCGCCGTATGCGGGTTTCAGCGGCCGGGTGTTTGTGGATTTGCCGCCGGGAGCTTCCACCGCGGCGATTGCGCGATCCCTGGCGGAGGCGGGGGTGATCCGCAGCCCGCTGGACTTCCTGCTGGTGCGCGCGCTGCAGCGCGGCCGCAAACTGCAGGCAGGAGAGTACGCGTTTTCGCATCCGGATACGGCGGCGGGCGTGTACCGGCGCATCGCACGCGGCGACATCTTCTTTTTTGAGCTGAAGGTGCCGGAAGGCAAGAACATGTTTGAGATCGCCGCCGAAGCCGCCAAGCTTGGCTTGTTCTCCGAGGAGGCCTTTCTGGACGCAGCGCGCGACCCGGGCGCCATTCGCGACCTGGACCCGCGCGCGCCCACACTGGAAGGCTACCTGTTTCCGGACACCTACCGCATCAATCACCGCACGACGCCGGGGCAGCTTTGCGGCATGATGACGGCGCGCTTCCGCGCGGCGTGGCGGGGCCTGCACACGCAAGCCGGTGTGCACGACGCCGTCACCATGGCGTCCCTGGTGGAGAAGGAAGCGCGGCTCCCGGCGGAGAGGCCGCTGATCGCCGGGGTGTTCGACAACCGGCTGCGAATCGGGATGAAGCTCGATTGCGACCCGACGGTGATTTATGCGGCGCTGCGGCACGAGGCCTACCGCGGTGCGATTCACGAAAGCGACCTGCAACGCGAGGACCCCTACAACACCTACCGCTTCGCCGGGCTTCCGCCGGGGCCGATCGCCAATCCGGGTTTGGCCGCCATCCGCGCGGCGCTGGAGCCGGCGCGTTCCACCGCGCTCTATTTCGTGCTGCGCCCGGACGACTCGGGCAGCCATGAATTTTCCGCCAAGCTGAACGACCACAAGAAGGCCGTCACCAGGTATCGCCGTGGACGCCGCTAGCCGGGCATCTTTCAAGCAACGGCTGCGCGAATACCTGGACGCCGCCCGGCCGGAGGCCATCACGGGCGAAGTGTGGCGCGACCTGCTGCGGCGCTTCGCGCCGATTTCCGAGAGCTACCTGCGCGAATTGCTTTGGAACACGGGGCTGCCGTTCCACCAGCCGTACGCGGGCATTCGCCAGCACAGCTTCGCGGAGTTGGAGGAGTCGCTGCTGGAGATGGGGCGGATTTACGAAGAGGCGAGGAGCGCCGGCGACCGGCCGCTGGCGCGCTACTGCCGCCGCCAGGCCATTGCCGCCAAGGCCCGCGCGCGATTCGCCACGGCGGGCAAGCGGGCCACGGCCGGGAAGGCGGCGGAGAAGCTCGAAATGGCGGAGTGGCTCCTGGTCTGGCTGGAAGATCCGGCGGTATTTCCGGCCTGGGTAGAAGCCCGAAAGAGAGTCTTATGGGGCGGAGTGGACGGCCCTCCGGCGTGATTCCGCCCTGGGGCCGAAACACTCTTCTAAGCACACTGCGGGGCACTCTTCAGAGCGCTTTTCGGAGCGCTCTTTGGTGCACGGCGGGCGCGGCGTGAAATGCACTACCATAGGGGCTTATGTGGCTAGGTATTGATGTCGGAACCGGAAGCTCGCGCGCCCTCCTCGTAGATGCGCGCGGCGCCGTCCTCGCCGGCTATACGGCGGCGCACGAGGACATGAAGATGGAGCGCCCTCTCTGGGCGGAACAGCGCCCTGAGAATTGGTGGGACGCGGTGGTGGAAGCCATCCGCGGCGTACTCGCCAAGGCCGCCGTTTCCGGCCGCGACGTCCGTGGCATCGGCCTCTCCGGCCAGATGCACGGCCTGGTCTGCCTCGACGATTCCGGAGCCGTCATCCGCCCCTCGCTCATCTGGTGCGACCAGCGCTCCCAGGCTCAGGTGGACTTCGTCAACGCCAAACTCGGCCGCGACAACGTCGTCAAGTACACCGCCAACCCCGTGCTCACCGGCTTCACCCTTCCCAAGCTGCTCTGGGTCCGCGACAATGAGCCCGCCAACTTCGAGCGCACGCGCCATATGCTGCTGCCCAAGGACTACGTCCGCTACCGCCTCACCGGCGAGTTCGCCACGGAAGTGTCCGACGCCTCCGGCACCGCCGTCTTCGACGTCGTCAACCGCAAATGGTCCTACGAGATGATGGACGGCCTCGGCCTCGACCGCGCCATACTCCCCAAGTGCTACGAATCGAGCGAAGTGACCGGCCGCATCACCAGGCAGATTGCGGAACTGACCGGGCTGGCCGAAGGCACGCCCGTGGTGGGCGGCGGCGGCGACCAGGCTTCCAGCGCCGTGGGCAACGGCATTGTGGAAGCCGGCATCGTCTCCTGCACGCTGGGCACCTCCGGCGTGGTCTTTGCGCATATGGAGAAGGTGGCCTACGATCCGGCAGGCCGCGTGCATACCTTCTGCCATGCTGTGCGCGGCAAGTGGCACGTGATGGGCGTGACGCAGGGCGCCGGGCTCAGCTTGCAGTGGTTCCGCAACCAGCTTGCTCCCGGAACGCCCTACGACACGCTGACCGCCGAGGCCGCGCAGTCTCCGGCCGGCGCGCAGGGTCTCTTCTGGCTGCCGTATCTGATGGGCGAGCGCACGCCGCATCTGGACGCGCAAGCGCGCGGCGGATGGGTGGGCCTTACGAACAAGCACACGCGCGCCGACCTGATCCGCGCGGTGATTGAGGGCGTCTCCTATTCCCAGCGCGATTGCCTGGACATCATCGAGGAACTGGGCTGCGCGGTGAGCGCGGTGCGCGGCTCCGGCGGAGGCGCGCAAAGCGCGTTCTGGCGGCAACTGCTGGCTAACATTCTCAATAAGCGCGTGGCCACGCTCGAAACCCAGGAAGGCTCGGCGTACGGCGCCGCGCTGCTGGCGGTGGAAGGTTCGGGCGAATTCGGCACGACGAAGGACGTCTGCCACCGCGCCATTCGCGAGACCGATTCCGTTTCGCCGGTCGCGGCCGATGCAGGCTTCTACGGCAAGGCCCACAAGATTTACCAGGCGCTCTACCCGGCCCTGAAGCCGATTTACGGGCAGATCGCCGCGCTTTGAAAATTGCCGGGCCGCGAAGCGATTCGTAGCCGCTAACGGAAGAGAGCGGCCCGGTTCGGGCCGCGGACCTGAGGGACGCGAAAGGACCCATTCCCGTACGGGGCCTGAGAGATTCGCCCACGGCGCAAGCCCTATGGTGAGCAACCGCCATTCATACAGCCCCGGGTGGGGCGCAAAGGACCCGCGTCCCCACGCCTCGCCCGCCGGCGCCGTCGATTCCGCGAAGCCGCGGTGGCCGGCCCGCGGCGGCCATCCAAACCCGAGCTGGCGCTCCGCCCGGGGGCCGCGATGCTAATCCTCGAAATCCTGGCCCTGCTTGCGGCCCTCATTTTCATCGCCCTCGGCATCCTGCTCGCCCCTGCCCTCATAGGCCTTCGCCCCTTGCCCGATCGCCTCGAAATCAACGGCCTCCGCATCCTGAAAGACCGCTACGTGAGCGTCTGCGTACTGCCGCTGGGCGGGGGCGGCGTGGCCCTCTTCGACGCCGGCGCGGATAAATCCGGCAAGACCATCTTGGACGAGCTCGCGCGCCTGGGTCTCGGACCCGAAGCGGTCACTGCCGTTCTGCTAACCCACGGACACCACGACCACGTCGCGGCGGCCGGGCTCTTTCCGAACGCCCGCATCATGAGCCTCGCCGAGGAAGTCGAAATCGCCGAGGGCCTCAGGTCTCCGGGCGGCCCGTTCATGCTCGTCATGCGTGTGGCGCCCGCTGGATTCAAAGTGCATCGCGCGCTCCGCGACGGCGAGACCGTGGAACTCGGCGGCACGAAGGTGCGCGTCTTCGCCGTGCCCGGCCACACGCCGGGAAGCGCCGCGTTCCTGGTGAACGGAGTCCTCATCCTGGGAGACGCCGCCGGCGGCCAGACCGACGGCCGGTTGCGCACCGCGCCTTGGGTCTTCAACGCAAACAGCGCCCAGAACCGGGCGTCGCTGAAGCAACTGGCCGCGCGCCTCAGTCCCGAAGGGTCGGTACAAGCGCTGGTCTTCGGCCATTCCGGCGCCATGCAAAACGGAATCGAGCCGCTAACCGCCCTGGTCCGCAACTGGTAGCGCGGAGAACGGAACGGCGCGCGCTTCGCCATTCCGCTTTATTTGGAGTTTAATACTCTGTAAATCTTATTTTGTTATCGCCATTTGCTACTATCGCCCCTTAGCGCCGCGCACCGTTCGCGGCCGGCGATCTTATGAAACCTGGTCCAGTACTCTTGCGCGTGGCATTGATCCTGGTCGCGGGATCGGCCGCCCTGCTTGCCGCCTCCGACGGGGGCAAGGCCGATGTTTATGGGCAGGTCGGGTACTTTCACGAATTTGAGACTCCCTCGGACGGCGGCTTTCTGGCCGGGGGCGGCGCCAGCTACCGTTTCAGGAATTGCGCCGCGGTCTTCGGCGAGTTCGACTATACCCACCTCTCGGCCTCGGCGAGTTCCGCTTCCTACGGCAACACGACGACGGCGACGGCATCGGGCTTCCTCGTCCAATTCGGCGGCGGATTGCGCGCCTATCTGCTCCCGCCGTCTTCGCGCGTCCGTCCGTATTTCCCTGTCTTCGGCGGCATGTGGCATTCCGGCGCCACCGCAACGTTGACGACCTCGTACAGTTCCGAGACCGCGACAGGCTCCTCGGACGGCGGACTGATGGGCGTCGGCTTTGGCGTCGAAGTTGGACTCACCCCGCACTGGGGCATTCGACCGGAGTTCCGGTTCCTCCGTGAGTTCGCTGGAAACAGCGATGACTCCAACGCCATGAACCTCACCCTGGCCCTCTACTACCGCTTCGGGAAGTAGTAGAGCCGCCGCCACCCGCGGCAGCGAAGTCCATCGCCGGGTGATGCCGGGGCCGGTCGCCGGCGACTGCCGTACACCTATAGCGCGAAGGGCGGTGACGAATCGAGCGGAGGCGGCACTTCCGCCGCCTGACCATCCCCGGTCGCGGGCGGGTTCGCCGCTGCCTCGACCGCGGGTGGAGCATTCGCCGCGCGCGCTTTGGCGGCGATATTTCCTAGCGCCGCGAACGCTCGCTTCCGTACCATTTGGCTCGCATCTCCCATCAGCTTCGCCAGCGCCCCGGTAAAGCGGGAATCCGCAA
>DATKOS010000092.1:0-2347 GCA_035524535.1 Bryobacteraceae bacterium | reverse complement strand
TGGGAATGCGCCACAGCGCTTATCAACAGCCGCTCAAGGAGCCGCTGGCGCGCGACGCCGCGTCGGCCCACAAGGAAGACGGCAAGCCGATCGCGGGACGCTGGAACACCTATCCTGAACAGACCGCGGCCGGACTGTGGACCACGGCGCTCGACCTCACTCGGATCATCTTCGAAATCCAGAAGCCGGGCCACGCGCTGCAGCCCGGGACGGTGAAGACCATGTTGACGAAGACTGCAGGCGACTACGGGCTGGGGTTCGGGGTGGAGGAGACGGAAGGCCGTGCGTCGTTCCAGCACGGCGGAGCCAACGTGGGCTTCCAGTGCCAGTTCTTCGCCTATCGCGACACGGGCGAGGGCGCGGTGGTGATGACCAACAGCGACAACGGCGCCGCGCTGGCCAACGAAATCCTGCGGGCGATCGCGGCGGAATACGGATGGGTGGATTTCCGGCCTAAAGAGAGGACAGTGGTTACGGTCGACCCGGCGGTTTTGCAGTCGTACGTGGGGGACTACGAGTTGCCGGGCGGGCCGGTGGTGAACGTGCGCTTGAAGGATGACAAGCTGATCGCGGGCGTTGGCGGGGACAACGTGGAGCTGCTGCCCGAAGCGCCGGATTCGTTTTTCGACCTCGCGGGCAGCGCCCCGCCGGTGAAGTTCGTCAAGCAGGCCGACGGATCGATCGATCTCGTGGCACGCGGCGTGACGTTCAAGCGGAAGAAATAGGAAAGGAAGGCACGCGAATCATCCTTCCATCGGGCGCTCGCAGCGGTGGTGTCAGCGTGCGTCGAGCGGTCAAATCCCCGTGTTTGCACCGTGTTTTGAACGTGATTTCACCGCGCGCGGACCTCGGTTTGGCTGTGGTTCCGCTGTCCACGCGAGGTAATGCGCGGTGAATTCACGGGATTCGTGCTGTCATTGCCCGGTGAAACCACGCTCTGACGCGCATCTCCGCGGTCCTTTTCTCGTTGATCCCGGCGCGTTTCGGATTGTCTGAAGAGGCGCGGGCGAATTGCCGGGTCCCCGCAATCCACACGCGGGGCGGCGTTGACTCCGCAACTGGAGGGACGCACAATGCACCAGGGGCGTTATGCGACTTGGCATGATGATATTGGCCCGCGCTTTGGCGCTGCTTTGGGCCGGATTCTGGCTGTTCTTTTTCGTGGCGGAGTCCCTGGCGTGGCACACGCCGTGGCACGTTACGGCGGCCTGGACGGCGCTGGGCGTGCTGTTCGTTCTGCTGGCCCTGGCTCCGTGGCGCTGGGAGGCAACGGGGGGCGCGCTGTTGATAGCGGCCGGGGCAGCGGCCGGCGTCGCCTATGCGATCTGGCCGCCGGCGGGTCTGCCTTTGTCCGCCCGCCTGGCGACGGACCTTGCCTTCTGCGGTCCGCCAGTGGTGGCCGGGATCCTCTTCCTGATGCATCGCAGGTAGAGAATTCCTCCGATTTTTCCGGAATTTGCCGCCGGGTTTCCCTTGTATTTCAGGAATTATTCGGATTCACCCGGCAATTTCAGCCTAATTCCCGGTCCCGCGGCCAGTTTCGGAGCAAATGGAAACCGTCGTCTCTCGTGGCGGCCGCGCCCAGACCCGCGCGCCACCCCCAGGTCGCGCCTGGGCCGGCCAGGAGGCCGGCCGGAAACGTGGGCGTGAAGCCGCACATCGATTCACCAGAACTGTGCAACTGGCCCGGGCCAACTGCGAACCGGAGGCGAAGACGGATCGCCATACGGCCGGAATGATGCGCAGAAAGAACAGGCCCCGGAACTCCATGCGGAGCACCGGGGCCTGTGGTTCTCCTTTGATATGGCCGAAGGTCAGGCGGATTCGCCGCCGCCCTCTTCGACTTCGCGGCCTTCGCGCATCGCCTTGAGGCGCTCCTCGCGGCGCTTGGCGCGCTCGGCTGCGCGCTTGACCAGTTCGCTGCCCACGAGTTCGAGCAGTGCCTGTTCCGCGCCGTCACCGGCGCGGCGGCCGACGCGAACGATGCGCGTGTAGCCGCCGTTACGCTGCGAGAAGCGCGGCCCGAGCTTGTCGAACAGCTTCTTCACCGCGCCAGGGGTCATCAGATAGCCCGCGGCCTGACGGCGGGCGTGGAGCGTGTCCAGCTTGCCGAGGGTGATCATCTTCTCGACCAGCGGCTTGGCGGCCTTGGCCTTGGGGACGGTGGTGATGATGCGCTCCTGCTCGACGACGCTGGTTACCAGATTGCGGAGCAGGGCGCGGCGCGCACTCATGTCGCGCCCGAGCTTGAAACCTGCCTTGTTATGCCTCATGATCCATTCCTCTCTTGAACGGGACGCAAAGCCCGAATATCAGCCGCCGGTCTCCGGGCTCTCCAGGTCGCCTG
>DATKOS010000091.1:0-11524 GCA_035524535.1 Bryobacteraceae bacterium | reverse complement strand
GCCGCTGAGCCTGGCTCTGGAGGACATAGCGCCCGGAGCCGCCAAGGCCGCGGCCAAGGCGAAGCAGATGGTCTTCCACTGCGTGGGCGATACCGGCGGCGTCTCCGGCACGGAGGCGCAGGACGCCGTCGCCAAGGAGATGGAAGCGCAGATTCAGAACCCCGGCGAGGACGGGAGCCCCGGTTTCTTCTATCACCTGGGGGATGTGGTCTACTTCAACGGGATCAGCACGGACTACCCGCAGCAGTTCTACGAACCCTACCAGTATTACCCCGCTGAAATTTTCGCCATTCCCGGCAATCACGACGGCGATACGCACGTGAGGAAGAACGACCCCATTGACCACGAGCCTTCGCTGCACGGGTTTCAGCTCAACTTCTGCGACACGGAACGCCGCGAGGCGAGCGCCTACAAGAAGACCATGACGCAGCCGTACGTTTATTGGACGCTCGATACGCCGCTGGCCGTGATCGTGGGTCTGTACTCGAACATCGACGGCAGCCTGGATAAGGAGACCGGCGGGCCGCAGGAAGCGTGGCTCACGGCGCAACTGAAGGGCGCGAGCGGCAAATGCCTCATTGTGGCGGTGCACCACGCGCCCTATTCGCTAGACGGGCCTCACGGCGGATACCCGTTGATTCTGGAGTCGCTCGATAACGCGATCGCCGCCTCGGGCCGCGTTCCGGATATGGTGCTTTCCGGGCATGTTCACAACTACCAGCGCTTTTCGAGGAGCCTGAACGGGCGCGAGATTCCGTACATCATCGCGGGAGCGGGCGGGTACGCGCACAACGCCAAGGCCATGCACAAGCTGCAGACCGATAACGGGAAGCAGATTACCGCGCCCTTTCAGACCACGCACAAGGACGTGCAGCTTGTGAAGTTCAACCAGAGCGATCCGGGCTTTCTGAAGATCGCGGTGACGGCCGCGGAACTGACGGCGGAATACCACACCGTCCCGTTCGACGGTCCGCCGGACAGCAACCCGTTCGATTCGGTTACGGTTTCGCTAAAGCGTTAAGGGGCGCGGCGGCTCAGCCGTTAGGGATGGTCTTGAGCGGCCAAGTCCAGATGTAAGTTTCGCGGAGGAGCTTCACAGCTCGTCGTCTTTCCAGTTGTCGAAGGCCCCAACCGGCCCGACGATATCGCTGGCGACTTCAGTGGAGTCCCGCGTGCACCCGAGCCAGGACTTCATTGCAGGCTTGGCGGGAACGAGCTCCGCGACGGCCTTGCCGAAGTTCGTGATGCGAACCGGCCTGCGGGTTTTCCGGACATCCTCGATGACGCCTTGGCAAGTCGCTTTGAACTCGGAGACGGCCATTTCCCGCATGCTTAGATCGTACCGTGGTCCATTGTGTGGCGGAAATAGACGGCTTACTTCGCCAGACCGAGTTTCTTCAACGTCGCGACCGGTTCGCCGTGGTCGACATCGAAATTGCTGATTTTCGCCGTTTGGCGTCCGTTCTCCACCGCGACGCCGTAGGGATAGGCGGTATAGTGCATGGATCCCTTAATCTTGGCGAAATCGGTGGAGATGACGGCCTTCAGCCCGGTGTCCGAAAGGAACTGCCCGGCGTACTCGGGGACCTCTACGGGGACGGCCACCACGCGCGTATCGCCCCACTGGAGCTGCGACATTTGCTTGGAGGCGGCGAAGCAGTGCATGCACTCGGGATCGAAGAAGAACACGAAGAACTTCCCGTGCTCCAGGGAAAACGGCTGGCCATTCACGGTTACCGCCGCCGGGGCCGGCTCGCCGGTCTCGCGGAACTGCCCCACGCCGAAGCTCACCAGGGCGAACACCACCACGGCGCCCGCCACTAGGCCGGCGCTTCGCAGGCTGCGCGCCGGCGGCGCCCACCAGCCGGCCAGCGCGGCCAGCGCCAGCATGGCGCCGTCTCCCGCAAAGAAGGCGGGGCCCACCACGCGCTTGATCCAGGGGAAGCAACTGCAATCGGCGCCGCGCAGCGTGTTGTACTCGAAGGCCACGAAGACCATGAAAACCAGCAGCAGGGCCCCCGTGCCGAAGGCGCCCCATCGGCGGAAGCGCGGAACCAGGATGAGCGCGCCACTGACGGTTTCACAGATGCCCACCACCAGCGCTGCGGCCAAACTGAGCGTCTCCGGCACGCGGACCTGCGCCATGCGGACAGCCGCCGCTTGCGGATCGGTAATCTTCCAAACGCCGGAAATCAAGAAGAGGAGGCCAACCAGAATCGCGGAAGCCCAGCTCGCGGTGGTCATCCACGCGGGCCGCTCCAGAGGTATCGCACAAGCCCCGTCGGCGGGCTGTGCCATACTGTCGGTCATATGGTCCCCATTGTAGCCTTTCCGGCGCCGGGTTCGCGCGGCGGGGCCACCCCCGCGCCGCCCTTCGCGGCGTCCCGGCGGTGAAGCTTGGTTTTCCCCCGCGCCCTTCCCTTGGCTTGGCTGTGCCTGCTGGTTTCCGCATCGAGCGTGGACCTGGTGGATGAGACGTACCGCATTCCCGGCGGCGAATGGCGGTACGTGGAAGTGAGCCTGCGCCAGCGGCCCGCCACCATTTACGCGGTGCTGGGTTCGCCGGAATCTCCGCCGGGGATCCGCGCGGCGCTGCTGACGCACGAAGACCTGTACCGCCTGAATCGCGACCGCCCGTACGGCGTATTGGCCACGTCCAGTCCGGGGCCGGTGGCGCGGCTGAGCTTCTATGTGCGGAATCCGGGGGAGTACGCGCTGGTGTTGGACAATCGGGAGAGCGACAAGCCGGCCACAGTGCACCTGCGAGTATGGCTGGATTTCGCCGGCCCTCCCGGCCATCAGCCGGAAACCCTTTCGCCTCAACGCCGTATGACGGTGATCCTGGTCAGCTTTCTGGGCTTTTTCGCGATTGTCACCTGGTCCGCCCGCAGGCTTTTGCAGTCCATCCGGAGGTAGCGGCACAGGGGGTATCCTGACGCTTGCGGTCCAGATCGCTTATCATTACCAATAGAGACCTTCCACTGCATGTCGGGTATCAATAGCTGGTTTGAAGAAGAGCAGCGTGCGCGGTACCTTGTCGACCGCGCGGACGTGGACGATAGCTGGAGACGGATATTCGAGGGGAACGCTCCGGAGCCAGCCGCGGAAAGGCCGTCGCCGGGCGCCAAAGCCCTGGCCGCGCCCGCTTACGCCGCGGCCGTTCCGGCGCCCGCTCCCATGGATGGTGACCGCCTGACGCCGCTGCGCGGCGCCGCCGGCCGCATCGCCGAGAACATGGCGGCCAGCCTCTCCATTCCGCTGGCCACTTCGCAGCGCACCATCGCCGTGAAGCTGATGGACGAGAACCGCCGCGTGATCAACCAGCATCGCGGCCTGATTGGGCGCGGCAAGGTTTCCTACACGCACCTGATTGGCTGGGCCATGATCAAGGCCTTGCAGGAGATTCCCGGGCTCAATTCGGCCTATGTGGAGCAGGACGGCCAGGCGTTCCGCGCCGTGCGCCCGCGCATCAACCTGGGCATCGCGGTGGACGTGGCCGGCAAAGACGGCGCGCGCAGCCTGCTGGTTCCGAACATCAAGGACGCCGGCTCGTTTTCCTTCCAGGAGTATTTGGACGCCTTCGATTTGCTGGTTTCGCGGGCCCGCACGGGCAGGCTGACCCCGGCGGATTTCCAGGGCACCACCATCTCACTCACCAACCCGGGCACGGTGGGCACCATGGCATCCACGCCGCGCCTCATGCTGGGGCAGGGCGCCATCATCGCCGCGGGGGCTATCGATTACCCGGCCGAGTATCTGGGCGCCGCGCCGGAGACTCTGGCGACGCTGGGCATTAGCAAGGTAATGACCATCACCTCCACCTACGATCACCGCATCCTGCAAGGCGCGGAATCGGGGGCGTTCCTAGGCCGCATTCAAGCGCTGCTGGACGGCGCGGACCGTTTCTACGACGACATCTTCGCCAGCCTGCACATGCCGCACCAGCCCGTGCGCTGGGATAAGGACCGCCAGCCGCAGCTTGCGGGGTTCACCGGCGCGCGCGCGGCGGAAGTTGCCAAGGAAGCCGGCATCATGCAGATGATCAACGCGTACCGCGTGCGCGGCCATCTGATCGCCGACCTGGACCCGCTGGGCGCCGAGCCCAGCTACCATCCCGAGCTCGACCCGGAATCCTACGGCCTCACCATGTGGGATCTGGACCGCGAGTTCCTGACCGGCACGCTCGGCACGGCCGACGCGGAAATCAACCCGCAGGCGGTGGCCACGCTTCGCCAGATATTGGAAACGCTGCGCCAGACCTACTGCGGCAAGCTCAGTTGCGAGTACATGAACATTCAGGTCCCGGAGCAGAAGCGCTGGCTGCAGCAGCGCATGGAGCCGCGGGCCAATAGTTGGGAACTGGGGAGCGATACGCAGGTCCGCATTCTGCGGAACCTGGTCCAGGCCGAGGAATTCGAGCACTTCCTGCACTCACGCTTTGTGGGCCAGAAGCGCTTCGCGCTGGAGGGCGGCGAGAGCGCCGTGGCCATTCTGGACGAAATCCTGGAGCGCGCCGCCCAGAACAACGTGCATGAGATCGTTATCGGCATGGCGCACCGCGGCCGGCTGAATATTCTGGCCAACGTGGTGGGCAAGGACCTGAAGCAGATCTTCTCGGAGTTCGAAGGCGAAATCGATCCCGCCAGCACGCAGGGCTCCGGCGACGTGAAGTACCACCTGGGGGCCACGGGCGTGGTGAAGCGGTCCGGCGGGCAGCAGATTGTGGTGTCGGTTTCTCCCAATCCCAGCCATCTGGAAGCGGTGGACCCGGTGGTGGAAGGCATCGTGCGGCCGAAGCAGGACCGGCTCGGGGACAAGGAGCGCGCGCGCGTGATTCCCGTGCTGATCCACGGCGACGCGGCCTTCGCCGGGCAGGGCGTGGTGGCGGAGACGCTTAACCTTTCGCAGCTCGACGGCTACGCCACCGGCGGCACCATTCACCTGGTAATCAACAATCAGATCGGATTCACCACGCTGCCCGAGGAATCGCGCTCGTCGCCGTATTCCACCGACGTGGCGCGGGGCGTGCAAGCGCCTATTTTCCACGTGAACGGCGACGATCCGGAAGCCTGCGTGCGAGCGGTGCAGATCGCCTTCGATTACCGCCAGCGGTTCAAGAAGGACGTGGTGATCGACATGACCTGCTATCGCCGCCACGGCCACAACGAAGGCGACGACCCGAGCTACACGCAGCCCATTCTCTACCGCAAGATCAGGGAGCACTCCTCGGTCGGCGTGCTGTACGCGGAGCGCCTGGTGCGCGAGCGCGTGGTGGCGGCCGGGGAGGCGGAAGCCATGCGCAAGGCCGTGGCGGCGGGCTTCTCCCAAGCGTTCGACGAAGCGCAGCGCCGCTCCGAGCGCTTTGTGCCGCAGGAACTGAGCGCCGTGGAAGACGACGAAATCGGGGGCTTCTGCCCGCGCACGGCCGTGAACCACGCGGTGCTGGATCGCGTGGTGCGCGCCCTCACGAATTTTCCGGCCGATTTCCATCTGCATCCCAAGCTGCGCGGCTTTGTGGAAAAGCGGCGCGCCGCGCTCGATAAAGAAGACTCGGTTCCGTGCATCGATTGGGCCTTCGGTGAAGCGCTGGCCTTCGGGACGCTTGCGCTGGAAGGCTCTCCGATCCGGCTGAGCGGCCAGGATTCGAGCCGCGGCACCTTCAGCCAGCGCCACCTGGCGTTTCACGATTCGGAAACCGGCGTCCGCTACATTCCGTTGCAGCACATTTCCCCGGAGCAGGGGCGTTTCGACGTCTATGACAGCTCGCTCAGCGAGTTCGCCGTGCTCGGGTTCGAGTTCGGCTACAGCGTGGCCGACCCTCTGACGATGGTCCTCTGGGAAGCGCAATTCGGAGATTTCGCCAACGGCGCGCAGATCATGATCGACCAGTTCATCTCCTGCGCCGAGCAGAAGTGGGGGCAGCCGAGCGGCCTGGTGATGTTGCTGCCGCACGGCTATGAAGGGCAGGGGCCGGAACATTCTAGCGCGCGCATTGAACGCTACATGACGCTGTGCGCGGAGAACAACATCCAGGTGGCGAATTGCACCACGCCGGCGCAATACTTCCACCTGCTGCGCCGCCAGATGTATGGCGGGGCGGACCGGCGCGGGGTGCGCAAGCCGCTGGTGGTATTCGCGCCGAAGAGCCTGTTGCGCCATCCGGAAGCGCAATCACGCATCCGCGATTTCACGTCGGGCGGATTCCAGGAGATGCTGGGCGACACGGCGGGGGCGGGCGAATCGCAGGTGACGCGGCTGATCTTCTGTTCGGGCAAGATTTTCTACGATCTTCAGGCCGCGCGCCGCGAGCAGAAGGCCACGCACGTGGCGCTGGCGCGCGTGGAGCAGCTTTATCCGTTCGCGGCCGACCGCGGGGTGGAGATTCTGGCGACCTATCCGGAGACGGCGGAAGTGGTGTGGGCGCAGGAAGAGCCGCGGAATATGGGCGCGTGGCGCTACATGCGCGAGTTCTTCCAGCCGCTTTTGCAGGAGACCTACCGCGAGATGCGCTACATCGGCCGTCCCGAAAGCGCCAGTCCGGCCACCGGCTCCGGCAAACGCCACCAGCAGGAGCAAGCCGACATCGCCCGCGAGGCCATGGCCCCCAGCGAGATGGCCAAGGCGAGCAAGGTGCGGCAGATGGCCAAGCGGAAGTAGTTGGTAGCCGTCAGCCTTCCGCTTGATTTGCTTCGAGCGTGCAGGCAAAGGGTGCTTTGGCGCGTGTCCGTCCACAAGCGTCGCGAGAAGTCGCGACGCGGAGGGCCGAGCGCCCGCGCCATGGGGCGGGCACTCAGCGATTGACGGACCGGCGCTTCCTCTGCGTTGGTGGGCGTAAGCGCACCAATGCGGCGCCAGATTAGTTGTGGCCAGCGGCGTTGTCATCAAACTGACGCGGATCGGGTGCAAACTAACAGTTCCGATGGCTCCACGTACGCGCCTTTCGCTTGTCCGGCTTACTCGGGCCGGTTCCTGGCGAAGATGATTGAGGACGCGCCGTCGTCGAAGTCTCGCTGGAACGGTTGGCGTTCCCTGCACAATCCAGGCCCGAAGGCGTAACCGGATCGTGCCGCGGTTGTCATCAAGCGTCCACATTCGGACGTGAAGATCAAAATATCCAATTTGGTAACAGGGAACTACCTATGAACAAGCGCATCTACACTCTACTTTTGCTTAGTGTCGCGTGTCTGCCGGCGTCAGCCCAGGTGGACCACGCCGCGCTGAGCGGTACCGTTACCGATCCGGCTGGGGCCGTGGTGCAAGGCGCCACCGTCCGGACCGTATCCACTGAAACAGGGGTTTCCCGCGAGACCGTGACCGGCGCGAGCGGCACGTACCAAATCCCCGGCCTGCCGATTGGGACGTACGACGTCACGGTGAGCAAAGACAGTTTCAAACCCGTGGAAATCAAGGGCGTGGAACTGGCGGTGGGACAGCCGCGCACGATTGATGCGACCCTCACGGTGGGCGCCACCGCGGATACCGTACAGGTGACGGCCGAGTTGGAAACGCTGAACCGCACGAGCGCGGAAGTGGGCGGGCTGGTGGAGCCTTCGCAGATCAAGGAGATTCCCGTGGACGGGCGGAACTGGGCCAGTTTGATGCTGCTCGTGCCCGGCGCGGTGAACTACGGCGATGCCGGGCAGCGCGCGATTCAGTTCGACGGGCATTCGCTGGACGACAGCAACTTCGTGTTCGACGGCATCGATACCAGCGGCGTGCAGGAGCAGACGCAGAAGGCAGACGCGCGCTTGAATATTTCGCTCGACTCGATTGCCGAATTTCGCGTGAGCACCTCCAACTACACTGCCGAAGCCGGAGCGGCCGGCGGCGCGCAGGTGAGCGTGGTTTCGAAGAGCGGCGGCAATGAATACCACGGCAGCGGATTCTACGCGCTTCGGAAGGACCAGCTGGACGCGCGCTCGCCGTTCGATGGCCCGAGCCTGCCGCCGTTTACGCTGAACCAGTTCGGCGCCAGCTTCGGCGGCCCCGTCAAGAAGGACAAGCTGTTCTTCTATGCGAATTATGAAGGCATCCGGCAGAGTCTGGGCCAGACGTTTTACCAGAACCTGGTGCCTAACGCGTCGTATCGCGCGCAGGTGATTGCGACCTCTCCGGCGCTGGCGCCGCTGGTGAACGCGTACCGGCCCGGGATGACGCCGCACGATGCGATCAGCGACTACGTGACGGACGTGGCCACCAATACGGTGCAGGAAGACTCCGGGATGTTCCGCCTGGATTACCAGATCACGGACAAGAGCAGCGCCTACGTGCGCTATAACATTGACCAGGCCTACATCGACAACCCCAGCGATGCGCTGGGCGATCACAACGTGGTGAACCTGATTCCCACCAACGTGGTTCTGCAATTCCAGCACATTTTCTCGCCCACCACCGTGGATGAAGCCAAGGTGGGGCTGAACCGCGCCAACTACCATAACTGGGGTTACGGCACCGCGCCGGCGTCGCTGACGGTGAACTCCGCCAACGGCTTCGGTTTCGATTCGCTGAGCAGCACGTCACTCGATACCGAGGTGGGCACCACCTTCAACTACCTGGACAACCTGACCATGGTGCGGGGCCGCCACACGCTCAAAGCGGGCGTGGAGATTCGGCGCATCCGGTTGAATAATTCGGGCAACACGCTGACCACGCAATCGATTGCGTTTAACTCGCCGACGGATTTCATCAACAATGCGGCGCTCTCCGGCAGTTGGCTGCAGGGCGAGGGCGTGGTGGGCAACCGGCGCACGTTCGCCATGGGCTATCTGCAGGACGATTTCAAGGTCACCTCGGATCTCACTCTGAATCTGGGCCTGCGCTACGAATACTACTCCGTGGCGCATGAGATTCTGAACCGCTCGGCGGTGGTGGACATCACGCCGGTTAGCATGGGCGGCTGCGCCGGATATTGCCCCAAGGGGACTCCCTACTACGATCCCAACCCGCTGGATTTCGGTCCGCGCTTCGGCTTGGCCTGGGCGCCGCGGGCGCTCGGCGGCAAGACGACGATCCGGACGGGCTTCGGGATCTATTACGGCGGCAATCAGAACGACGATTTCAGCGACCCGGCGGAAAGCGCCGTGCCGCGCTACTCCTGGACCAGCACCACGACGCCCAACCTCTCGTATCCCCTGACGCCGTTTCTGAACCCGGCGCTGGCGCTCTACAGCCCGAAGGCCATCTTCCGCCACCGCAAGGACCTCTCCTACAACAACTACGACTTCATGATCCAGCAGGACGTGGGCAAGGGCTTCGTTGCGCAGGTGGGCTACCAGGGGTCCCAGGGCCATCACCTGTTCGATAAGTACACGGTGAATCTCATCAATCCGGCTACCGGCACGCGCCCGCTATCCGCCTTCAGTTCGTTCGGGATGAAGACGAACGACGGCAACAACAACTTCAATTCGATGCAAGCCTCGATTCACCGCCTGTTCGCGCACGGGCTGCTGTTCCAGGCCAATTACATGTGGTCGCACGGAATCACGGACGCCTCGGACGGATCGGGCACGAGCGTGAGCTTTGAAGATATGGGCTGCCGCGCTTGCGACCGGAGCAGCAGCGACATTGACGTGCGCCAGACGCTGCTGATCGACGGCGTATGGGAATTGCCGTTCGGGCCGGGTAAGGCGCTGCTGGCCGATGGCCTGGCTTCCAAGATTTTCGGCGGGTGGTCGCTTTCTGGCATTGCCGGGGCGCGCTCGGGGTTGCCGATCAATATCACCGTGTCGCGCAAGGCAGCGGCGATGCCGGACGGCAACACGTCCAGCCAGCGGCCCAATTACGTGCTCGGGCAGTCGCTCTACGCCGCGAACCAGTCCATTCCCACCGTTTGGTTCAACCCGGCTGCGTTCGCCACGCCCGCCAATGGGACCTGGGGCAACCTGGGCCGCTACGACGGCCGCGGGCCGAACAATTACGAAATCGACACCGGCCTGCAGAAGCGCTTCCGGGTATCCGAGCGCGTGGCCTTGAATTTCCGCGCATCCGCGTTCAACCTGTTCAACAACCCGCAATGGAGCAATCCGTCGGGGAACAGCTCGTCCTCGAATTTCGGAAAGATCACGAGCATTCTCAACACAGGCGCTACCGGCACCGGCGCGCCGCGGCGCATCGAATTCATGTTCCGCGCGGAGTTTTAGCGGGGCCGGAGCAGGGCGGCTTCGCCATCGGGCCGAGGTATTTGGAACCGTGAAGAACAAACTCGCTGTAGCCGCGGCGATTGCCGCGATGCTCGGAACACTGGCGGCGCGCGCGGGGACGGCTGCGCAGCTCCAGTATGTTGTGATTGTGACGCGGCATGGCGTGCGGCCGCCCACGTCCGATAATTCACGGCTCGAAGCGTATGCCGCCGCGCCGTGGCCGGCTTGGGACGCGCCGCCGGGCGACCTTACCCCGCACGGGCGGACGCTCATGAAGTTGATGGGCGCCTATTACCGGGAATGGCTGGAGTCGGAGCATCTGCCGGCGGCCGGCGGCTGTGCGAATGCGGCGCGCATTCACATCCACGCGGACAAGGACGAGCGGACCGTGGAAACCGGGCGGGCGCTGGCGGAAACGCTGGCGCCGGGGTGCGGGCTGGTGGTGGAGGCGCGGGCGGACGGCGCATCCGACCCGCTGTTTTCGGGAGCCGGGTCGCCGGACCCGGAGCGGATGAGGAAGGCTGTGGAAGAGAGGATGGGGCCCGATCCACAGAAGCTGCTGGCGGCGCACCGCGCGGCTCTCGACGCGCTGGACGCGGTGCTTTGGGGGACGGCGCGGAAGACGGGCGCGAGCGAGGAAAAGATCGTGTTGTCCGCCAAGGGAAAGTCCGTGCAGATGGAAGGGCCGCTGGCGACCGGCTCCTCATTGAGCGAGGATCTGTTGCTGGAGTATGCCGAGGGAATGACCGGGACATCGCTGGGTTGGGGGCGGCTGACGGCCGGGAAGCTGCGCGAGATCATGGAAATCCACACGGCCTACGCGGACCTGATGCGGCGGACGCCGTATCTGGCCAAGGCGCATGGATCGAACCTGCTGGCGCACGTGCTGGCATCCCTGGAGCAGGCGGCTGCGGGGAAGGCGGCGGCGGGAGCGCTGGACCATCCGGGTGAAGCGCTGCTGGTTCTCTGCGGGCACGATACCAACCTCTCAAACCTCTCCGGGATGATGGGGCTCACGTGGGAACTGCCGGGTTATCAGCGCGACGATACGCCTCCGGGTGGGGCCTTGATCTTTTCGCTGTGGAAGGACTCGGGCGGCGAGTACGTGAAGCTGCGGTACGTGGCGCAGACGCTGGAGCAGATGCGGAACACGGCGCCGCTCTCCGTGGCCACGCCGCCGGCGGGCCAGGATGTGGCGATACCCGGTTGTCGGCAGACGGCGTGGGGCGGCTGTCCCTGGGCGGCGGCGGAAGCGGCCATGCGCGGGGACATCGACCCGGAATTCGTCTCACTAGCGCCGGCGGCGCCGTAACACGCAATTCAGCAAACCGTAAATCCGTGGAAACAGGGGGCTGCTATTGTGTCTTCTGCCGGCGCAGTTTCCG
>DATKOS010000090.1:0-6130 GCA_035524535.1 Bryobacteraceae bacterium | reverse complement strand
GACGGCTCTGTTGGAGGATATCTCGCCCAGCGGCGCATGCCTGCAACTGGAAGTAGCCGTGCCCGTGGGCGCCGAGCTGCTCTGGGAGTGTCCCAACCACAGGTTCGCCGGGAGAGTTCGCTACTGCAACTACCGGGATATCGGCTATTTCGCGGGAGTGCAGTTTGAAGCGGGGTCGGGTTGGTCCAGCGACGCCTATCAGCCCCAGCACCTTCTGGACTTGAAACGGCTGGTGTGTTGACGAACGCCCCAAGCGTTTCATTAAGGCCTCCAAGCGTTAAGGCCCCTGATTGTTAAGGAAACGCCAAGCGCTAAGAAAAAGCCGAGCTCTCGCCGGGTTAATGGGCTGTAGCCCGCAGAGAGTCTCGCTAGTCGCGCAAGTAGCGCGCCGCTATTCCTGCACGGGCGCTTGCTGTTCGATTTCCCGCCACGCGCTCACCTTCAGGCGGCGGCAGACCCAGCACAGAGGCTCTGGACCGGCCATGGAAGTCTCTGCACCGCACACCGTGCAATGCACCGGCTTCTTGATCAGACGGTCCTCGGAAACCGAGCGCTTGGCTTGCTCCAGGATTTCCGCTGGCACCACTAGCTCAGGTTTCGGTTGGGCCTTCCGTTTGGTCTGCATCGAGCTCTCCTCAACACTATCGCAGAAACCAAAGTCCGGCAACAACTACCGAGGGTTAGTACGTACCGGACTACGCCGCCTCCGGTATCTGCACGACAACGGCGACATCGAGCGACGATCCACATCGCGGGCAAATCTGGCCGGGCGCCGCACGCACAACCTTGCCCTTTAAATCGATCTCCGCTGGCACCGTGTGGGTGCACATCGGACAGTGAACGTGACCTTTGGTCTGACTCGCCAAATTGATTTTCATTTGCTCCCCCTACCTTATCGGACGCAGGATCACTAGCAAGGGTTTTGCCAAAATCGCAAAAACCGGGTGAGTCCGAGGGCCCCAGTGCTACCCTGATATCTATGATTCAGCCGCCCGCCACAAAGATCCAGCTCGTGAACACGCCGGAATTCCGCGAGAATTACGCCAACAGCGTGCAGGTTCGAGTCAGCCTTTGGGACTTTTTTCTGATGTTTGGCAAGGTCAACCAGACCGCGCCGGATCAAGTGGTTATCCACAATTTCGAGGGAGTGTACCTCAGCCCCCAACAAGCCAAGGCGTTGCTCAACGTGCTGCAGCAGAACGTGAGCCAATACGAAGCGGCCTTTGGGGAGATTCGTCTGGAGCCGCAAAGCGGAGCCGGAATCGTGCAATAGCGGCCCAGGCGTGGCTCCCATGCCGCATTTCGTGTGCCATCCGCCCGCCGCGCGGAAGCGCGGATGAGGGTGCGCTTCCGTGGGAAGACCGCCTGGTCAGGCGGTGGTTGCCGGATCTTTACGATCCGCTAGTCGTTCCGGCTCCGGGGGGCGCCGGCGCCGGATCGTTCCGCGGGGCCAGCGGCGACTTGGTCAAGTACGCCAGAACCGTGGTGAGCGCTCCGATTGCCGCCGTCACCGCCGTGTTCTGGTTAAGCTGGCCGGCGCTAAGCGCGGTAACCGCGCCGCTGGCTGCGCCGCCCACCGCGGCAGCCGCCAGGCCCTTGAGCCAGACTGTCCAATTCATGAATTCATCTCCTTCTGGAATTTGGGACTCGGAAGGGCTATCCATCCCCCCCATTCATCCCGATTCCACGGTAGCAGTCCGTACCCGCCAAGCCCGCGTTACGGCAATGCTAAGTAGATGAAAATGAAGGATCAAATATCTTTCTTGGGCCCGTCACCGGCCAGGGGAAGGGCGGCGCCGCAAGAGTGAAACAGGCGTATTTTCGCGCCCGTACCCTGGGGCGGACCAACCCCGCCCCAGGTCCATCCGGGACCACGCCGGCCCCTAGCCGTTTGAGCACGGCTACCGCCAGTGTCCGCGCACAAAACCCCAGCGGCCGCGGCCCCGCTCCACCCATGCTCCCGGCACCCAAACGGCGCGGGCACGGGGCGGGCGCATCCAGCGGCCTTCCACCCAAACCCAACGTCCACCGCGCCAATCCCAGTTGCCGGCGGTCCAAATGTAGCCGGGACCGGGGGCGACGCCAACCACCGCGACCCGAGGCGCCGGGGGCGCTACTCGTACGATCACCGCGCCGCACGCGACGCTATTCATGAGCAGCATGCCGCCCAGAAGAGCGGCTGCCGGCAGGAGCTTGCTTTTCATATTCCCTACCTCCTGCCTCTTGAAACGCAACGCGTTGGAAGCGAGTTGCGGTAGTGAAGGGAGGTTAACGTTAAGAAGATTTCAGAGCGGAAATGAGGCAGGAAGGATGAGCGGCTGTCAGCGCAAGGCGGCGAAGTATTCGCGGGGCGCCGAAGGCACGGAACTGGAACACAGGTATCCCAGGCTCAGCTATCAGGGAGAAGTTAGCAGGCCGGGGCTATCCCGGCCTGCCGGAATTTGCGGGCTACTGGCCGCCGGCGGGCGGGGCCATCAACGGATGAGAGGATCCGCGGTGGCAGGTGTAGCAGGAAACCTTCGGCGCGCCGCCCAAGTCCGCGTTCACTTGCGCCATCATGGTGTACATCTTGCGCGCGGTGATCTTCTCCGGCTTGGAATCGTTGCCGTAATCGCCCTGAACGTGGCAGAAATCGCAACGCACGCCGAGACCGGTGGTGAACGTCTGCATGACGGCTCTCACGTTATCGGTCGGCTTCAATACCTTAAGATTCGGCCCCTGAGCGAAGAGAGGCGCAAGGAACAGCATCGAAATAGCAAAGCGCATGGGCCTATCATACACAAAGCCAAGGTGGCGAGATTTGCGAGCGCCGGTGCGGCACGCCGCAATTGTGCGGATTCGCACCGAATGGCCTGCCGTCAGAACTGAACCTTGGGGGCCTCGCGCGCGCCGGGTTCGGTCTTGAAGTAGGCGTCGTTCCGGGTAAAACCGGACATGGAGGCAACAATATTATTCGGGAACAGCTCGATCGAGGCGTTGTACGTCTGCAGCGCCTCGTTGTAACGGCGCCGTTCCACGGCGATGCGGTTCTCCGTGCCCGCGAGTTCGTCCTGAAGCTGGAGGAAGTTCTCATTGGAGCGAAGCTGCGGGTAGTTCTCGGCGATGATCATGAGGTGCGAAAGCGCGGCGGTAATTTGATCGTTTGCCTGAATCTTGTCCTGGGGCGTGGCGCCACGGGCGAAGGCGGCGCGCGCGTCGTCGATGTCCTTGAACACTTCCGTCTCGTGCGCGGCGAAGCCCTTCACGGTGGAAACCAGGTTGGGGATGAGGTCGGCGCGGCGCTGGAGCACGGTTTCGATGTTGGCCCACTGGCCGTTGATGGCCTCACGCTGGCGGACCAGATCGTTATGGATGCCGATATATTCGCTGACGGCGATCAGCAAGAGCAGAACCACGGCGCCGCCCACAATCCAGGCAGGTTTCACTTTTGGCATGTCTATTTCTCCAGGCGGTCCACCGCGTCTATCACGACGGAGATCCCTTTCAAGTAGGATTCGAACAGATCGGCGGCGGCAACCTCTCGGGGCTTCACTCGCTCTTCGCGGACATCCAGCAGCTTGACGAATGGCGCGGCGTCGAAGCCGAAACGCTGAGCCGCGGCCTCAATGGCTTCGCGCTTACGCACCGGCGCGGGCTCGCCGTGCAGCGCCAGCGCGTGGCGGAACAGCACGCAGAACGTGGAGAGCGATTCGCCCAGCAGGCGCAGCAGCAGGCCAGGATCGGAGAGCACTCCCGACGCCTTCTGGCGCAGGCGCAGCAGCTTCGCGCGGAGGTCGTGTTCCACCTGGGCGCGGTAGAAGCAGTTCTCCACAAACAGGCCGGAGATGACGTCCTTGCCGTAGAGCAACACGTGCTGGCGCTTAATGTCGTTGAACTCAATGGCGAAGCAATCCGTGGATGTGAGCAGTTCCTGCTCGGTGAGCAGGAGCGGCGCGGGGCTGCCTTGGTCCCGCCACCAGCGGAAAGCGCTGGCGCTGGCGGCCAACTCGGCCGGACCAATCTCGCTCAGCACGCAAAGCACGTTGAAGTCGGAGAACTTGGGGTGGTGCTCGCCAGTGGCGGCCGAACCGTAGAGAATCACGGAGACCAGACGGCCGTCGTGAGCGGCGTGGAGTTTCTCAACCAATTGCGTCAGCCGTTTGTCCATGGGATGCTCCTCACCAACCACCGGAAGCGCCGCCGCCGCCCGAATCGCCGCCGCCGAATCCGCCAAAGCCGCCACCGGAATCGAAGCCTCCGAATCCGCCTCCGGAGTTCAGGCCGCCCATGCCGGAGCGGCCTCCGCTATTCAGCATGGAGCCGAGAATCATGCCGGCCAGAAAGCCTCCCGGTCCCCCGCCGTAGCCGTATCCATAGCCGCGGTAGGCGCCCCCCGCGCGCAGCAGCCAGAGGAACAGGAATACCCCGCCGATAAGCAATGGCCACGGAATGGTATCGACCGTGGTCGGCCGCATGGTGCGCGGCAGAGTGGCGGTCAGGGAGACATTCTTGGCGTGCGCGATGGTCGCGCCGATGGTTTCCGCGGCGGCCATCATGGCTTCGCCGTACTGCTGCTGCCTGAGGGCCGGGGCCATCTGGCGCAGAATGCTCCCCGAGAGGCCGTCCGGCAGCGCCGGCTCCAACCCGTAACCCACTTCCAGGCGGCTGCGGCGGTCGCCAATCGCCAGCAGCAGCATGATACCTTCATTGCTGCTCTTCTGCCCGACGCCCCAAGCATGGAAAATCTCGTTGGCGACGTCCTCAATGGGTTCACCTTCCAGGGAAGGCAGCGTCACTAGAGCGATTTGGGCGCCGGTGGAGCGCTCCACCACGCCACAGTAATTGTCCAGCTGGGCGCGCGAGGAGGCGTCAATCACGCCGGCGAAATCGCTGACGTAACCCTGGGGGCGGAAGGTCTTCCAATCCACCGCCGGAGCGGAACAAGCGCAAATTCCGAGCAGCGCAGCGAGCCGCAAGCGCGTCTTCATGCTGAAGCTCCAGTTTACTACGCGGACCGGGAAATGGCGGATAATCAGGGCATTACGCCCATGCGCGCCGCGCCGCAAATACGCCGCCGGTGGCTTCGTGCCGCACTGTGCCTTTCACTGTGCGCCGCCGGATTGCCTGCCGCCAGCTTCGATTGCGCCCTGGCGTCCACCGCCCGGGAACATACCATTTGCGCGGATGCCAAACTGTCGCAGGTTGACGAAGAGCTTGCCGCCGCATACCAGCGAGTGGTAGGCAGCCTGACCCGCGCGAGCGCGGAGACCGTGCGGGAAGACCAGCGCGAATGGGCGGACTGGCTCGGGCAAGTGTGTCCCGATCACGGCGCCCAGCCGCGCGGCATGGCAGCCTGCCTGGCGAATGAGTACTCCATTCGCGTCCGAATGCTGCGGGATGGGCTCCGCCGCATCGGTGGTGTTACGTTCTTCCCGCGGCTGCTGGTGGTGATCGCTTCGGATAAGGGGACGCCAGCGCCGGGCTCGGCGGACCCCGGTTTCGGCGTCGGGCGCTTTCATTGGCCGCAAATCGACGCGCCGAGCACCCTGGAGCAGAGCGGCTGGAACCGCGCCGTTCGGGAATTGGCGGCGCGGATGGCGCAGCGCGAGGGAAGCCCTCCGGCGCCGGACGAATTCGACCCTTCGCTGGCGGCGGATTCGGATGTGAACGTTTTCTATACCCTGCGTGCGGCCAACAGCAAGCTCATCTCGGTGGAAGTGGGGAACGAGAGATACAATTACGGCGCGGCGCATCCTTGGGAGAGCGTGACTTGCTTCAATTGGCTGCTGGACCCCCGGCGCGAGTTAAGCGGGGAGGACGTGTTCCAGCCTGGAAGCGGATGGGAGGCGTTTCTGGGAGAGCGCGCCTGGGAAAAGCTGAAGGCCAGCGAACACGCCAAAGACCTCTACGCCGATTCCACCGCGCACGAAGCGGCGCTGCGCGACGCTGCCCGCGTGGAAGGCTGGACGGTAACGGCGGACGGGTTGGAGATTCTCTTTCCGGAGTACTCCGTGGCTCCGCGGCTTGCGGGAATGCTAACGGTGAACTTTGCGTGGGACGAGCTGAAACCCTATCTGGCGGCGGGTTTCGACCCGGCGGCGCTGCCGCCGCCGCTGCAGGCTGGGCGGTAGCTACAGGCCCGGCAGCGAGA
>DATKOS010000089.1:0-15452 GCA_035524535.1 Bryobacteraceae bacterium | reverse complement strand
GTTTCCAACGGGCGGCGCATCCCGCCGCCCGTTGACTGATAACTGATAACTGACGACTGATAACTTACTTCAGTCGCCGCTTCACGAAGAAGTCGATACCGAAGACTCCGTTCTCTTCGCGAAGCGCCGTCACCGACCACTGCTTTCCAAAATCCCATTCCACGCTGATCACCTGCGGGTTGCTGTTATTGATCACCGTGATGTAGGTGAGCGTAATGGCGGGCGTCACCTGCTGCTCCAGCGTCACGCGCGCCTGCGGGTTGTTTTCCACCCCTGGCAAGGTTGGGTCGATGCGCAAGCGGCTCACGCCGAAGAAACGCTGCAATCGCCCCGTCACGGGGCTGGCGATGGCTTGGCCCAGCAGGGCCGAAGCGCCCATCTGCTGCCACGATTGCGGCGCCGTGCTCGATTCCGTGAGCAGCGTCGGGTCCGTGGTTGGCGCCGCGCCGGTGGCCAGGAAGGCCACAATCTCGCTGAACTGCAGTGGCGGGTCGGAACGCGGCGTCAGGTTCAGCTTGCCAGGTGTCCCGGACACATTCAGCGTTACGTCAATTCCCTTGGCCTTGGTCTCCAGGTCCACGTCGATCAACGGCTCAATTCTCGCCTGGTTATAGAAGGCTATGGTTCCCTGGTTGATGGAGTACCTGGTGCCGAAGAACATCAATTGCCCCTGCGTCACGTTGATGCGCCCCTGCAATCCCGGGTTGCTCACCGTGCCCTTCAGGCGCAGGGTAGCCTCCATGCCCACGTCCTGCGTGAGCGAGCTCTCCACTTGTACGTCCGGGGCCGTCTGAATCTGGACGTCGAAGTTCAGGCCGTCCAGAACGCCGCCGGTGGCCGTAGGCGCTTGCACGGGAGCCGTGGAGGAGGCCAGCACGGAGCTGAAATCCGCGTCCGTATTGAAGCTCGTGCGCAGCACCGTAACGGTTCCGGAGAGGAGGCTGCGGGTCACCGAGCCGGCCAGGTTGAGGCCGGCGTTGGCCACGGTGCTCACGCCCGCCGGGTAGCGCAGGCGCACGCCCGTCGCCGTCAAATGGAGCTGGAAGACGGTCTCACCGGCGGTTTCACCCGCGAACCCGGTAATGTCCAGCCGGCCTCCGCCGGTCTCTCCGCTCAGCGACTGGATGTTCACGCGATTGCCGGCGAACAGAATCACGCCGCTTGCGTGGGAAAGGCCATTCGGAAAATCGCCGACGCTCACGGATGCGTCCTGCACCTCCGCCCGTCCGCCGATCTGCAGCGCGTTGAGCGGCCCGCGCACCGTGGCGCTCACCGCCAGCGACCCGGCGGCCGTCAGGTCCGGCGCATAGGCTTGCAGGATGCCCAGGTCCACGCGCCCGTTCACGCGCAGGTCGGCCGGGCTGGTGGCGCTGAGCGCGGCCTTCCCGGTGATGGTCACGTCCGTGCCGCGCCCTTGCAGGTGCGCGCTCTCCACGGTGGCCGTGCGGTTCGCGTAGGAGACCACCATGGGGCCGTCGTTGTGCACGGTGAGCGGTTGCGCGGCGCGCGCGGGAGCGGAACCCGGGGCCGGCGCCAGTTCGAACTTCGCGATGCGCAGTTCGGCCTTGAGCGCGGCGGGCTGCATCAGCGCGGCGTCAATGCGCAACTGGCCCTCGGCGGAGCCGGCGTAAAGCGGCGCGGCCTCTTCCGCCGGCGCCAGCCACTCCCGGACGCGCAGGAAATCCAGACCCGAAAAATCGACAGTGGCGCTGCCGGGGTCGTCGCCGCCCAGCCGCCAGGAGCCATCGCCCTTCACCGCCGAACCGGCGAAATCCGAATCGAGATGCGCGCGCACCGTTCCGCCGCTGGTGGCGGCGGTCAGATGCACGTCCCCAAACGTTTGCTCCGTCAGGCGCAGGTTCTGCGCGGCGATGTCCGCCTGCAAGCTGGTAATGGCAAAGGGGCGCTCGCCCGGGCGAGCCGCGCGAACGTCCAGCTCGGCCGCCAGCGTCGCGCGCGCCGTTCCGGCAATCCCGGGCCGCGATTCCGCCAGCGTGCGAATTTGCTCCAGCGGCATCGGGTTGGTGGATGCCCGCACCTTCAGGTGTCCGCTGGCAAAGCCGCCCGGCCCGGGGGCGTAGGAGGCGGAGAAGGTCATCTGCTTGGCTCGCGCCGCCACAGCCCCGTTGGAGATCTCCAGCAGGCGCGCGGTGTAGTTCACGTGCGCCGTGAGCCGGTCGAACGGCTCGCCTTGGAACGCGCCGCGGGAAACCGTGACATCCGATTGCACAATGGGGCTGCGCAGCGTGCCGCTCACCTGCGCGGAGGCGTCTACGCTCCCGCCGGCCGCGCTGCCGCTCCAGCCCGCCAGCGTGGCAATCTGGCGCAAATCCGCGTTCCGCAGCGCGGCCGAACCGTAGATGTCGCTCGCGGCGCCGGCGCTCCAACGGTCCAGCGCCAGTGCGCCTTGGAATTGCGCACGAACGGCGCCGGACGCGAGCGCGGCGTTTTCCAGGCGCAGGTTGGCGGAATTGGCCGCTACGTCCGCTGTCAGCGAATCGAACGCCCGCCCCGCGCAGGAGAAGCGCGAAAGCGCCAGGTGTCCGGACACATACGGGTCATCCAGGCGGCCGCTCACGGAGCCATCGAATACCGCCGCATCCGCCAGCTTCACCGGCACGCTGGCCGGGTCAGCCCCCACTGCCGGCAGAAGGTCGCCGAGGTCGCGCGTTTCCAGGTGGATGCGCAGCTCCCTGCCCAGCGCGCCGGAAAAGTCCAGGCGCGAAGAGGGCAGGGAAAGCGCGGACCGTCCCAGATCCAGCACGCCGGACGCGGCGTCGTAACTGGCGGCAACGCGCCCGCGGACCGGTGCGCCGCCGGTTTCCGGATCGATTTCGAGGCTCGTTGAAACCTGTAGATCGCCGGACTTGGAGAACGAGCCCTCCATCGCCAGAGGGCCTGAAGCGCGGCCATCCCATGGGAGCGCGTGCGCGCTGTACACCGCCACCACCCGCCGCGCTTCAAAACCGGCGATGGCGCCGTTCACCTGGAATCTATCCAGACGCCGCAGCAGGGCGCCGCCGTCGAACACGCCGCCCAGCGCCGAAACAGTGAGCCCGGTGAACCGGATGTCCGCGCCGCGCACCGCCGCGCGATCCACTCGAATATCCGCCGGCACGTCGCCCGACGAAGGAGAATAGACGCCCGAAAGGCGTAGGTCCGTCACGTCGATGCCCGCGGGGCCGGCGTAAATGCCGCCTTCGGCGCGGAAGCGGCGCAGCCGCACGTACTCATCGCGGTACTCCAGATCCGACGCATGCAGGACTCCCGTCACGGAGAATCCGCCCGCGCTGCTCCACGATGCGTGCCCCGCCACTTGCGCGCTGCCGCTCTCCAGCAGCCTGGTCTTGAGGAAGCGCGCGATGTCCGCCTGCGACGCCTGCAATTGGTAATCCAGGGCGGCCCGCGGCGCGGCCATGTTCTCCAGCGCGCCGTTTAAGCGCAGTTCGGATGCGCCGCTGCGCAGAGTGGCCTCGGAGATATCCACCCGGTCTTTCTGCATGGAAACCTCCGCCGCGACATCCAGAGCCGTTGGCGCGTAACCCGCAACGTTGAGGTCCAGCGGCGTCACGTGCAGCGCGCCGCGGTAGCGCTTGGCGGCGCGCTCATACGCCAGGTTCACTCCCAGTCCGCGGCCTTGCAAATCGAACGGAACGCTCTGCCGGTTCTCCACCTCAAACAGCCCGTCCCGCAGGCGGAACCGGCCTACGGCCAAATCGAGAATCGTGTCCAGCGCGCCCTTCGCCGGCCGCTTCACTTTCGGCTCCGGCACGTTCGTGGAGCCGTCCGCGGCCACGATGAGATAGACACGCGGCTGGGTGGCGTCCAGAGCCGCCAGATCCACCTTGCGTTCGAACAACGAGACGATCTTCAGATCGAGCGCGATTGCGGCCGCCTGAAACAGCGGCGGCTTGCCTGACGGCTCGGAGCCGTGGATCGTGAACCTCCGTGCTTCCACGTGCAGCCGGCGCCAGTCGAAGGTCACGCTGCCCAGTTCCACCCGGCCGCCCGTGGCCGTGGAGGCCGCATCCACGATCTTGCGCCGCACCTGCTCCCGAAACCAGTCGCTGCGCAGAACCAGCGCGCCCGCAACCGCCAGCCCCGCGGCCAATGCGGCGGCTGAGGCGGCGGTGGTTGCTACCAGGCGCCGCGCCGTCATTGCAGCGCCTCGTCGTGGTACGCGATGTCCGTCCGCTCGCGCGCCTCCGCCAGCCAGTCGTCGAGCTGCTTGTCCACCAGCGGCCCAGCGAGCGTCTCCTCAATTTCGGCGCGGTAGTCGTCCAGCGAAACATCCGCGCCCGGATGCGCCGCCAGCGCGGCCGGCTTCACCACCTTTTCAAAATAGTCTTCAATCTGCCGTTCGGTAACCTCCACGCCCAGGCGAAACCGGGCTTCCACGAAGGCGAGCAGCGCGCGCTGCCATTCCACTTCGCTGGTGACATCCTGCGCGGTGATTCCGGCGGCCGCTAGGGCGCGGCCGTAGTCCGCCACGTCCTTGAAGTGGTCACGCACGAACTTGTCCACGGCGTTGGCCACATCGGCGGCCGAAGGCATGGGGTAACGGTTGGTCTCCAGTTCGCGGCGGATGAGCTGCTGCTCCACCATGCGGTCCGCGGTGGCCCGCTTGGCCGCCGCGCTGAAATCCGGCGGCGCGCCGTTGAGAAACGCCGTCACACGAATCTCGCGGTCCAGGTCCGACGTGGTCACCACAGCATTCCCCACCGATACCGCAATGCGGTCCACAACCTCGGCCTGCAGCAAGAGCGGGAGCGCGAGCGCCGCCGCAAAGCCGGTCTGGATGGCCGTCCGCATCAGAACGTCTGTCCTATGGAGATGAAGAACTGCACATGGCCCGAGTTCTGCACCGAGCACTGGTTCGGCGCGTTTGGCGGGCAGGGATTCAAGCCCGCGTTGAGCAATTGTTGCGGCGTGCCGTTGAAGCCGTAGAAATAAGGCGGATTCACCACGTAGGCCAGATCCGCGCGCACCGGGCCCACGGGCGTCTTGTACCGCAAGCCCAGCCCCACGGCGTGCACCATGTAGTTGAAATCCTGGAGCCCGTTCTGGCCCGTGCGGAACGAGAAGCCGTTCAGGCTGGAGAAGATGTTGCCGAAATCGTGAAACAGCACGCCGCCGATATCCGAGCCGAACAACGGGAAGCGCAGTTCCGTCTGGTTGAAGAGCAGCGCCGTGCCGCCCAGGGGAAAGCCGCTGCCCGTGTCGCGCTGGCCAGCCTGATTTTCGGCGAAGCCGCGCATGGACGTTCCGCCGCCGCCGAAAAAGCGCTCCGGAAGCGGAATGGAGTTCAGCACGCAAGCGGAATCCCCGGGCGGGCACTCATAGTTCAGCGCGTGGATCACTCCCAGCTCCGTATTGCGCGCCAGAACCAGTTTCTTGCCCAGCGGATAGTAGCTGGAGTTGCGCGCCAGCACCCGCAGGAAGCTGCGCTGCGAACCGAAGATGCGCTCGGAAAGGCCCACGTCCAGCGTGCTGTATACGCCGCGGTGGGGCTCAATCGGATCGTCGCGCCGGTCCTGTACCAGGTTGAGCGAAGGCATACCCACGCGCACCGGCTGCGACAACTGGCCAATCAAGAATTGCGTCACCTTCAGGTCGCTTACCGCCACTTGCCGGTAGGTGAAGCGGTAGAGCAGCGTGAACGTCTTCGAGAGCCGCTGCGAGACCTGCGCGGACGCCTCCTCGCGCTTCGAATTGAACGTCACCACGTCCTTCGAATATTCGAAGAGGCTCGTGAAGGAGAGGTTGAGGCTGTCGCGCCGCAGAAAGCGCGGCCATGAATACGTGAGGATGGCGCGCTGGTCGATGGTGGAAACCCGCGTCCTCAGGCTCACGCTGTGCGCCACGCCCCACAGGTTGCTCCGTGTCACATCGAAGGAAACGCGGGGAGAGAAGCCGGTGGTTCCGGCCGGCGCGTCCAGACACGTGTCGCAACCGCCGATGCGTCCCAATTGCGCGCCGAAGCCCGCCGCCACCGAGTACGGCCGCGCCTCCTCCAGGTCGTAGAGCACGTACTTGCTGGTCGTATCGCCGTCGGGGTCCTGTATCGCCGCGTCCACCTTGGCGAATACTCCCAGGTCGTACAGGCGGCGCTGCGTGTCGCCGATGGCGGTGGGAGATAGCGGATCGCCGGGCTGGAGCTCCAGGCTGCGGTCCACCAGCGCGGGCCGCGTCAGCCTCAGCCCCGTCACCACTACCTGGCGCACAAACTGCGGCTGCCCTTCGTTGATGCGGTAGCGTACATCCACGCGGTTGGCCTGGGCGCCCGGCGTCATGCTCCACTCGAAAGTCGCCCCTGGAAATCCCTGCGCGAAATACCGCGCCAGAATCACGTCGCGGTCCGCCGCGATGTTCGCCTCGCTGAACGGCTGGCCCGTCACCGAACTTAATTGCCCCAGGACCGTGGACCTGTCCACGTGTTCCATGCCGTCCACTTGCAGGCTTCCCACCAGGTACTGTGGACCCTCTTCAATGTCCAGAAAAACGGCGATCGTGTCGCGCCTACCCCGGTAGGTGTCCACAATGCGGTGGGTCACCTTCACGTCGCGGAATCCGTTCGATTGATACAGGCTCACAATCGACGCTTCGTCGCGGCTCAGCAGGCTGGCGCTGTAGCGGCCGTGAGGGAACTGCAGAAAGGACGCCGTGCGCAGCAGCATCCGTTCGCGAATGGTCTCCGCGTCGAAATACTTATTGCCGCTGATTCCGATATGCGTCAGTTTGTGGCGGTCTCCGGCGTCTATCTGGTAATCGATCACCGCCATGTCGCCCGCTGTCGGCTGCCGCGCGTACTGCACCTGCGCATCGAAGTAGCCCTGAGATTGCAGGTAGTCGGTGAGCCGCCGCGCGCCCTCGGTGAGCAGGTCGTGGTCCACCGAGTGCTCCTGAAATACCGGCACGTACGTTTGCAGCTCTTTCCGGGAGAGCTTCGCGCCCACCGCATTCAGGCGGATGCGCGGGCCGGCATCGATGCGGAAAGTCGGAGTGGCGCGGTTCGTGTTCGAATCGTACGGCAGCGAATCCAGCGTCACGCTGGCTTCGTAGCGGTCCGCTTTTTGGTAGAGCCGCCGCACTCCGCCCATGCCGTTGCGCAGGCGCGTTTGCGTCACCGGCTTCCAGGTGTGGATCAGCCAGCGGCGGAACTTCGTCGCGGCGGTGACCTTCGCGGGATCCATCTTCAGGTCGCCCTGGAACACCGGCGGCCCGAACACGGCCCGCCGTCCGCTCTCCACGTCAAAACGTATGTTCACCTGCTCGAACGCCGCGTCGGTCTTGTAGTCCAGCGATGGCGTGATCTTGGCGCCGTACAGGCCATTGCTCTCCAACAGCGCGCGCTGCGAATTCAGCGCATCCTGGAGCCGGCTCTCGGAAAACGGCGCGCCCAAATCCAGCCGCGAGGCGTTCGCCAATTGCGCCGCGTTGGGCGGGCTGTCCACGGCGCCGGAAACGGAGACATCCCCCACGAACCAGGCGTTGGTGGTGAGAAACGTCACCGCGACGCCGTCCCCCACCGGCGTCACATCCACCTGAATATCGGCGTACCGGCCCGTGGCGAAAAGGCGCTGAATGCTGTCGTGGATATCCGCCGCCCGCAGCGGCGCCTGCAGCCTCAATGGCAACAAAGCGGAGAGTTCCGCCGGCTCAAGCGGCTGCCGTTCGGGGTCGAATTGAATGCTGGCCACGTTCTTCCCCTCGAACTTTTGGACCTGCGCCCGCAGCGGAGACGAGGCGAAGGCGAGGAGGAGAAGCGCCAGGGGAACATAGCCGGACAGCGCGCGCACCAAGTTCATAATATCGTAAGTAGTTCATAGCAGGTTTGTTACCATCGGAATTGATGAGCCCGGCGGAGCGTGAACGCTATTCCCGGCAGATCTTGTTCGCGGGCCTTGGGGAGCGCGGTCAGCAGGCTCTCATCCGCTCCCACGCGGTGGTCGCGGGCTGCGGCGCCCTGGGCAGTTTCCAGGCGGGAGCGCTGGCCCGCGCGGGCGCCGGCACGCTCACCATCATCGACCGCGACTACGTGGAGCCCAGCAATCTCCAGCGCCAATGGCTTTTTGAAGAAGCCGATGCCGCCGCCGCGCTGCCCAAGGCGGTTGCCGCCGCGCGCCGCATCAACGCTATCAACTCAGCCATCCGCGTGCGCGCCGTGGTGGCGGACCTCACCGCTGAAAACGCAGCCGAGCTGCTGGGCGAAGCGAACGTCATCCTAGACGGCACGGACAATTTCGACGCCCGCTATCTCATCAACGATTTCGCCGTGAGCCGCGGCAAACCCTGGATCTACGGCGCCGCAGTGGGAAGTTACGGCGTCACCATGCCGGTAATTCCCGGCCGCACCGCCTGCCTCCGCTGCGTGTATCCCCAAGCGCCCTCCGGCATTCAGCCCACATGTGAAACCGCGGGCGTGCTGGGCCCGGTGGTGGCCGCCGTCGCATCCCTGCAAACCGCGGACGCCATGAAGGTCCTCGCCGGCCGGCCCGAACTGGTCAGGGCCCGCATAGCCACACTTGACGTCTGGGATGGCTCCCTGCGCCAGATCGGTATGCCGCCGCCCGATCCCGATTGCCCCTGCTGCGGCCGCCGCGAGTTCCCCTACCTGGAGGACTCCGCCCTGGAGCCCGTCCGCATGTGCGGCCGCAACGCCGTTCAGGTGCGCGAGCGCCCGGGACCTATCGACCTTTCGGAGTTGCGGGCACGCCTGGAGCCTCTAGGCAAGGTAAACGTCAACGAATTCGCCCTTCGCTTCGTTACCGGCCCCTACGAAATTACCGTCTTCCCCGATGGCCGCGCCATCGTCAAGGGGACGGGGGACACGGGCGTGGCGCGCAGCCTCTATGCCAGATACGTTGGCTGACCGTCAGCCGAGCGGCCCGCTAGCCGAGTCGCGAACGGTGAGAGAGCTGTTGCGAATCGCGCTGCCCGCTACTTTGCTTCCGCTTCCTTGAGCGCTTTGTCGAAGGTGTCGTAGGGCATGGCGCCGACGATCATTTCGCCGTCCACTCCCTCCGCCGTGCTCTTTCCCACCACGAAGGCGGGCGTGCCGTCCGCGCCAATCTTCATGGCTTCCATCACGTCCGTCTGCACGTCGTTCTTGGTTTTTTCGCCGGCCAGGCAGTCGCGGAACGCCTTGGTGTCCAGATTCAGCCCGCCGGCGTCGGCCACCAGGCTGTCCAGGTCCAGCTTATCCGGGTTGGCTTGCATCACGTCACGCATCAGCCAGAACTTGCCCTGCGCCCCGGCGCAGCGCCCCGCTTCGGCCGCGCGCATGGCGTCCGGGTGGAAATCCAGCGGCAGGTCGCGGCTGAAGAAGCGCATCTTGCCGCTATCGATGTAGTTCTTCTTCAGTTCCGCGAAGGTCTCCGCATAGAACTTCTTGCAGTACGGGCACTGGAAATCGGTGAACTCCACCATGGTCAGCGGCGCGTCCTTGTTGCCCAGCATGGGCGCGCCCTGAACGCCGACCTTGGCCGGCTTCGGACCTTCATCGTCGGCGGTATCGCTCGCCTTGGACTCCTGCTGGCGCTCCAGCAACTGGCGGATCTGCTTCAGCTCGTCGATGATCTCGTCGGCCTGCTGGCGCGTGATGCCTTCCTCCTTCGGCATTTGCGCGGCCAGCGGCAGAGCCGCCGCCGCGTACAAGGCGCAACGGAACCACAGCTTCATAGGCCAGCCTCTATCGGCATCGCGAACGGCGCTTCCGTCATGAAATCGAGCGACGCCATCTCCCCCAGCGCCTCCTGAACGGATTGTTCCGACGTCGGCTCCACGGTCATCACGAACGGCAGATCGTGCGGATTCTCCCCCGGCTCCTGCAACACCGCGTCCAGCGAAATGTTCTTGGCGGCCAGGATGCCCGCCAGCTTGGCGATGATGCCCGGACGGTCGTCCACGCGGAAGCGGAAATAATAGGAACTCACCTTCTTTGCGATGGGGAGCGGCTTGTTCTCGCCCAGCCGTTCATGCGCGAACGGCGACACGCGCTCCGGGCTCCCGCTGCGGATCTCGCGCGCCACCCGCATGATGTCGCTTACTACCGCCACGCCCGTGGGCAGCGATCCCGCGCCGCGGCCGTAATAAAACGTGTCCTCGCCGAACTTGCCCTTCACCCAAACCGCGTTGTAGGAACCCCGCACGCCCGCCAGAATGCTCGATGCCGGAATCAGCGCCGGGCGTACGGCGAGGATCACGCCGTCCGCCGTGCGCCGCGCCGCCCCAATCAGCCGCACGGCGTGCTTCAACACCCGCGCGTAGCGGAAGTCCACCGGCGTCACGCGGCGTATGCCTTCCATGTAAACGTCCGAAGGCACAATCTTCTCGCCGAACGCCAGCGCCGCCAGCAGCACCAGCTTGGAGCGCGCATCGAAGCCGTCGATGTCGTAGGTGGGGTTGGCTTCCGCGAAGCCCTTCTGTTGCGCCTCGGCCAGCGCCACGGAAAGCTCCACGCCGCGCCGTTCCATCTCCGTCAGGATGTAATTGCAGGTGCCGTTCAGAATGCCGAGGAACGCCGCCACGCGGTCGCCGGAGATGCCCTCGCGCAGCACGGCGTGAATCGGGATGCCACCGCATACGCTCGCTTCCATGGCCACGTTCGCCCCGGCGCGGATGGCGCGGTCCCAAATCTCCGGACCGCTGGCGGCCATCAATTCCTTGTTGGCCGTCACCATGGACTTACCGTTGCGGATGGCTTCCTCGAAAATCTCCGCCGCGACCGTGGTGCCGCCCACGAGTTCCACCACGATCTGCACATCCGGATGGCTCGCCACCTCGCGCCAGTTCGTGGTCTTGAAGACGCTGCCCAAGGAGGCCGGGATGGTGCGCTCCTGCACGTCCAGGCTGCATGCCGCGGCCAGCCGCAGCCGGAATCCGAGTTTTTGGGCGATCTGATCGGCGTTCTCGGCGAGGATGGTCACCGTCCCCCAGCCCACATTGCCTAAGCCGATAATGCCGATTCTCACTTCATCCATATCAAGTCCATGATATCAGGGCGGTTAGGAAGGCCGCGAGAAGGTTCATCAAACCCGGTGGGATAAGTCGCCAAGCCTCGGCGCTACCGGGCCTGCTAGCCGGTCCATTCGCCGCGTCGTTTGCAGCGGCTCCCATCGGCGCCTTGCCTCGCGCCTGCGCAGCGGATCCTCCCGCGCCAGACGTTATCCTGTCACTAATGAGACCCCTGCTTCTTTCCCTGGCCTTGGCAGGCATCGCTGCCCACGCGCAGCCCGCGCAGCCGCTTCCCGCATTCGAGGTCGCTTCGGTGAAGCCCTCCGACGCCGGCCCCAGGCCGCGAGCTCTCAACGTCCGCTATTCCCCCGCCAGCCTCATCATGCGCGGCGCGTCCCTCAAGGCCGCTATCCAGTGGGCCTGGCATGTCTTTCCATCGCAGGTGTCCGCGCCGGGCTGGCTGGATTCCGAATCGTTCGACATCGATGCCCGCCCCAGCGCGCCCGTTTCCGAGGACCAAGCCCGTCTCATGCTGCGGCGCCTGCTGGCCGACCGTTTCCAACTGGCCGTCCACCTGGAGCAGAAGGAGATGCCCGCCTACGTCATCACGGTCGCGAAGGATGGCCCCAAGCTCAAGGAACTGAGCGGCGACGCCACGCCCGACATGGTCTCTGGACGAGGCGCCGCCCAGATCGGCGGTTCCATTGCGCAGATGATCGACCGCATGGCGTTCGCCTCCGTCTTCCCCTATCCGCTCGTCGATCAAACCGGCCTCAAGGGACGCTACGACGTCAACCTGGATCTGCGCGACATGCAAAGCGCCGCGCCCGAGGATCAGCTCAACGTGCTCCTGCGCGCCGTTCAGGACCAGGTCGGCCTCAAGATCGAGCTGAAGAAGACGCCGCTCGATGTGGTGGTGGTAGACCACATGGAGAAGAGCCCAACCGCGAACTAGACAGCCGCCGGCGGCTGGCGCCGCGCATCCTCTCCTGGTGAATCGTTTTTAATTGCCCGTTAAGCGCGCCTTCATCGCTGGACCCGTCTATTGTGTCAGACGGGGAAGAGAGCCCGTCAAGGAGGCAGATATGAAACGGCTCATGACGATGTTGCTGGGAGCGGGTTTGGCATTCGGGACGGTGGCGCTGGCGCAGCCGAAAGCGGCTGCTACGCCGGCCGCCGCCACAGCGAAACCGGCGGCGGCGAAAACGGTGAAGCACGCCAAGGCGGCGGTTCACCACACCAAGACCGTGAAGAGCGCCAAGGCGAAGCCGGCCAAGGCCAAGACGGCGAAGAAGACCGTCACCCTGGCCAAGCGTTGACCTTCGCTAGGCGAACTGGTGCGGCGGCGCGCAACCCGGCGCCGCGCCGCCGCACGGCGGACTTCAGATGGCGGCCCCTCCGGAGACGAAGATTGTTTCTCCGGTGATCCAGCGGGCTTCGTCGGAGGCGAGAAAGGAAACGGGCGGGGCGATGTCTTCGGGTTGCCCGGCGCGCCCCAGCGGTGTGGCCGCCACAGCGCCCTTCTCGAAATCGCTCCCCACGATGCCGGCCGTCTGCGTCCCTTCGGTGATCACCAATCCGGGGTTCACGGCGTTCACGCGGATCTTGCGCGGGCCGAGCTCCTTGGCCAGGCTCTTGGTGATGGTGTCCACGGCGCCCTTGGTGGAGGCATACACGGAGGCCGCCGCCGGCGCCAGCGAACTCACAATCGAACTCACGTTGACCACGCTGCCCCCTTCCTTGGGGAAGTGCGGCAGGGCGGCCTTCGTGGCGAGCAGCAGCCCCAGAACGTTGGTATCGTACTGGCGGCGATAGTCCTCCGCCGTCACTTGCTCCAGCGGGCTGAAACCGTAGATGCCCGCGTTGTTCACCAGGATGTCCACTTTGCCGTAGGCCTTGCCGGCCTCGGCAAAGAGACGCTCCACGTCGGCTTCCTTGGCCACGCTGGCTCCCACGGCGATGGCCTGGCCGCCCGCTTCCGTAATCTGTTTCACCACCTTATCGGCGCCGTCCGGGCTAGTGGCGTAGTTCACCACCACTTGCGCGCCGTCGGCCGCCAATTGCCTGGCGATGGCCGCGCCGATGCCTTTAGACGCGCCCGTGACCACCGCTACCTTGCCTGAGAGCTTCTTCATAACGATTTCTCCTCCGCGACGGCGGCCATCGGCCGCTCGTTATCATTTCGATGACCGTCGAACAATTCGATCACTATCGAATTGATGAACGGAGCGCGCGAAGGATTCAGGGATTCAGGCGGGCCGCGAAAGAAAAGCGCGGAACGTGCGTTTACAGACTGGCGAGCTGTTTTACGTAGGCGGCCAGAACGTCGCGGCGCAGGCTGATGCGCGCGAACTTGCCGTCGCGCTCGATGTGCACAAGGCCGGCCGTCTCCAGCTCGCGCAGATGATGGGACACCGTCGCGGGCGCCAGGCCGAGCCATCCGCACACCGATGAACAGGTGGGCGCATCCGTGGCCTCCGCCAGCCGTTGCAGCAGGTCGAAGCGCTTGGGGTCGGCCAGGGCTTTGCTGATGGAAGCGAATTGATCGGCGTCCAGCTTCGGTTCACGCGCGGTCATATCTCATTGATGGTACCGCCAGGGCGGATCATTGCCGAAAAGAGGGGAAGCGGCAAGGGCCCCTCCGCCGGAGAAGAGCGAGAGAGCGCCGGGGGAAAGGCCGCCCCACCCACCCGGCGCTCATCGCCAACGGATCAATTCCGCGCGGTCGCGCTCAGCGGAGTGCTCCGCGAAGAGCCGCCTACCAAGAACGTGTATTGCCCGGGCAGCAGAGACCAATCGTCCTTCTGCTCGTCGAAGATGGAAAGGAACTTGCGGTCCAGCTTCACAGTGACCGTCTTGGCCTCGCCGGCGGCCAGCGGAATCTTCTGCCACGCCACCAGGCGCTTGGGCGGTTCCTGAGCGGCGGCCGGGAGCGCCGCGTAAACTTCCGCGACCTCCGCGCCCGCGCGCCGGCCCGTGTTGCGCACGGTGAATGTCACGCTGTCCATGCTCGCCTTGAGGTTGGAATAGGCATACGTGGTGTAGGAGAGGCCGTAGCCGAAGGGGAAGAGCGGCTCCTTTTTCTGGGCGTCGAACCACTTGTAGCCCACTTCCAGGCCTTCGGTGTAGTTTACTTCGAAGCCTGCCATGCCGCCTCTGCCGCCCGCGCTCCGGCCACCCGCGCCGCGGCCGGGCTGCGCGTCGCCCGGCGCCGCAGGGGGACGCAGTCCCGGCACGGTGGTTTCCGGCAGATCCGCATCGGACTTGGCGAACGTCGCCGGAAGTTTGCCGCTCGGGTTCACGTCACCGAAAAGGATGTTGGCGATCGCGTCCGCGCCCTTTATCCCCGGATACCACGCTTCCAGGATGGCGCTCACCTTTCCGCTCCATGGCATGGCCGCGGGCCCGCCCGTCTCCAGCACGACGATGGTGCGCGGATTGGCGGCGGCCACCGCGCTCACCAGGGCATCCTGATTGTTGCTGAGCGTCAGCGTGGGCAGGTCGCGCCCTTCGCTGGTAGGTTCATTCACGAATACGATGGCGATCTCGGACGCTTTCGCCAACGCCGCCGCGGCCGCCGGATCGGCGCCATCGTTAAATTGCACCTTGGCCTTGGGGGCCTTCGCCTGAATGGCTTTCATGGGGGAGGAAGGGAACCAGACGGGAGCGCCGCCGAACTGGCTGGCGCCGCCGCCGGGAGGATCCACCTGCGCCGAACCGCCTCCCGAAAGCACGCTCTTATCGGCGTGTGAGCCGATGACGGCGATGGATTTCACCAGCGCCCCGTTCAGCGGAAGCTGCTTCGCGGCCCCCACGGTTACGCCGTGGCCCGCCGTCGCCGGCGCGGCGTTCTTCAGCAACACCGCTCCGCTTTCTTCGATGGTCTGCGCGCTCTCCGCGCCGGCGAACGGATCCACCACGCGGCCGAGCGGCGGATCGTCCACGATCCCCGAGGCGAATTCCGTGCGCACGATGCGGTGCGTCATGTCGTCCAGGCGCGCCATGGAAACCTCGCCGCTTTGCACGGCCTGCTTCAGGGCATCGCCAAGGCGGGCGCGCGCGGCATCGCCGCCCGGCTCCTCGTTATCCAACCCGGCGTTGACGGCTTTCGCCGTGCTGTGCGTCCCGCCCCAATCCGACAGCACGAAGCCCTTGAAGCCCCACGCCTTCTTCAGGACGTCCGTGAGCAGGTAGCTATTTTCGCACGCCCAATCGCCGTTCACCTTGTTATAGGAGCACATCACCATGCCGGGCTGGCCCTCTTCCACGGCGATCTCAAACGCCAGTAGGTCGGTTTCCCGCATGACGCGCTTGCTCATGGTCACGTTGAGGCTGTTGCGGCCGGTTTCCTGGTCGTTCAACGCATAGTGTTTGGTGTCGCCAATCACCTTCTGAGCCTGCAGACCCTGGATGAGCTGCGCCACCATCTTGCCGGCCAGGACCGGGTCTTCGCCCTGATATTCGAAGTTGCGGCCGTTGCGCGGCTCGCGCATGAT
>DATKOS010000088.1:0-24868 GCA_035524535.1 Bryobacteraceae bacterium | reverse complement strand
CACCTTTCCCCAGGAGTCCGTTTTCACGGACCAGCAGCAACCGGCCAAGGCCAGCGTCCTGGTGCGCCTGCGGCCGGGAGCGCGGCTCTCGCCGCAGAACGTGGTGGGCATCGATCATTTGATCGCCAGCGCGGTGGAGGGCCTCTCGCCGGACGCCGTCTCCGTGGTGGATATGAACGGAAACCTGCTCGGCGCCCCGAGAGCGGCGGGAAGCCTGGACGGGCCCGAGCCATCCGAAGCCTCTCTGGACTATCGTCACAAGATCGAATCCGACCTGGTGACCAAGATCAACGCCACTTTGGAGCCCCTGCTGGGCGCGGGACGCTTTCGCGCCGGAGCCTCGGTCGATTGCGACTTCACCGGCGGCGAACAGAGCGAGGAAATTTTTGATCCCGAGCATTCCGTGATGGTCAGCTCCCAGCGGACGGAGGACTCGTCCGGGCCGGCATCCTCCAGCGGCGTTCCCGGGACGGCTTCCAGCCTGCCGCGCCCCACCTCCCGGCCCGGAAGCAGCGGCAGCCGCGTATCCCGCGTGACGGAGAGCATTGCCTACCAGACGAGCCGCACCGTGAAGAAGAGCAGCACGCCCGCGGGCGCGGTGCGCAAAATCTCGCTTGCGGTGCTGGTGGATCAGTCCGTCAGTTGGGTGAAGTCGGGGAACGCCTACCGGCGGGTCCTCACGCCGCCCACGGCCGACCAACTCAAGGCCATACACGATCTTGTCGCGGGCGTTACGGGCCTCAACACGGATCGCGGGGACCAGTTGGTGGTTGAGACCATGCCGTTCGAGACCACGCTGCTCACCGAGCCGCCGTCCTCCGGCCCTCCCGCCGCGCCGCCCGCCGCCGACAAACTGCGCCTGCCCTTCGCGTGGGATCTGAAAGCCTCCTGGATCGCGGCGGGGACGGCGCTGGCCCTGCTGATGATCCTGGCCGTCGCCCTATTCCGGAGGCGGCGGGCAGGGGAAGCGGAAGTGAGCGCGCCGGCGGCGTTGCCCGCGCCCGCCTCGCTTGGCGCGGCGCCGTTGACGCAAGGCGGAAATCCGGCCGAGCAGCAGTTTGAAGCCAAGCTGGCGGAGCGTGAGGCCCAGCAGCAGAAACTCGACGCCCAGGCCCTGAGCGCGCTCAGGCTTGCTCCCGCCATCACCAAGACCTCGGAGGTTCTGGCCAAGCACCTCAGGGACAAGGTAAAGGAACAGCCCGACGTAGCCGCCCACGTCTTGCAAAGCTGGATTCGCGAGGAGGGGAACTACTGATGCGCCGCGCTTTCTTCACGCCCACTCAGCGGCGCGGCTCGAAGCTCCCGAACCGCATTTCGCAAGCACGGCGAGATCGACCGGAGAGACGGTTCCCGCGGCGCCCGCTTGTTGCCGGAACCGCATTGGGACGCATGGAGAAAGCGGCATGATCGTCAACGCGGCCAAGGCCGAGTCTCTGCCGGGTCTGCGGAAGGCCGCGGTCCTGCTGGTGGTGCTCGGGGAGCAAGCCAGCGCGGACCTGCTCCAGCAACTCGGGGAAGACGATGTGCAGACCGTCAGCCGCGAAGTGGCCAAGATCACGGCGATCTCCGCCGAACAGGCCGAGGCCGTGCTGGAGGAATTTCACCAGCTCAATATGGCCGGCGATTACATCGCTCGCGGTGGAATCGAGTTCGCGCGCAAGCTGCTGCTGCGCGCTTTTCCGACCGACGTCGCCAAGCGCCTCCTGGACCGCCTTTCCAAGGCCCTCGGTTCGGAGGCCGCCTCCTTCGACGCCATTCAAAAAGCGGATCCGCAGCAACTGGCCAAGTTCATTCACAACGAGCACCCGCAAACCATCGCGCTTGTGCTGTCCCATTTGAATCCCTCGCAGGCCGCGGCGCTGCTGATTTCATTGCCGCCGGAGATGCGCGCTGATATCGCCCAGCGCATGGCCAGCCTGGACCAGATCTCGCCGGAGATCATTATGAAGATCGCCTCGGTGATCGGGTCGAAGCTGAAGGCGCTGGGAGAGTTCAGCCGCGAGTCTTACGGCGGCGTGCGCGCCGTGGCCGAGATGCTCAACCGCCTCGACTCCGGATCGAGCCGCGTGATCCTGGACCATATCGAGCAGCAGGACACCAACCTCGTGGAGACCATCCGCCACCTGATGTTCGTGTTCGAAGACCTCCTCCTCATCGACCCGGTGGGCCTCAAGGAGGTTGTCGGCAAGGTGGAGCGCAAGGTGCTCACGGTCGCCCTGAAGGGAACCAGCGAACAACTGCGCAACCACATCATGGGCTGTATGTCGCAGCGGGGCGCGGAAATGCTGCGCGAGGATATGGAAGCCCTGGGCCCGGTGAAGATCAAGGAAGTGGAGGCGGCGCAACAGAGCATCATCGCGCTGGTGCGCCAGCTCGAAGCCGAAGGCGTCATCAGCTTGAAGGGCACCGTCGGGGAGCAGTATGTCGTGTAAGGTCCGGCCGCCGGGAGAGCCGCAAACCGAAGAGCCACTGCCGCTCCGCCAGGTCCGCGAGGAGAGCTTCCAGCAAATGGAGCTGGCGCCGGCCATGGCCGCGCGGTTGGCGCAAGCCGAGCGCGAGTGCCAGCAGCGCGAACAGGCCGCGCACGCCGCCGGGGTTCGGGAAGGCGAAGCCGCCGGACGGCGCCAGGGCCAAGCCGAACTCCAGCCGGAGATCGCGCGTCTGGCGCGTTCCATAGAGGAAATGGCCGGCCTGCGGGCGCGTTTCCGGCGCGAGGCGGAGGCCGACCTCATCGCCCTCGCCATGGCCATCGCGCGCCGCGTGTTGCGCCGCGAAATCGCCGTGGATCCCGAGGCCCTGCACGGCCTCGTGCTCGGGGCGCTGGAGAAGATGCAATCGCAGGAGATCCGGCGCGTGAAGGTCCATCCCTCGCATGCGGCGGCGGTGGCCGCGTGTCTGAAGGAGACCGGCGGCCCTCCCGTGGAGGTGATCGCCGACGCCGCGCGCGAGCCCGGCGCCGTGATCTTCGAAAGCGAGCGCGGCAATCTGGATGCCTCCGTGGAATCGCAGCTTCGCGAGATCGAGCGTGGACTTGCGGACCGCCTGCGGAGGTCCAAGTGAGCCGCTCCGGAGGAGTCGGGTGAACGACAGGATCTTCCTCGCGCCCTACCGCGAGGAACTCGAACGGATGTCGCCCCTGCGCTGGACGGGCCAGGTCACCGACGTGGTCGGTCTCCTGGTGGAATCGCGCGGGCCGAGCGCGGCCATCGGCGATTTCTGCGAGATCGCCGCGGCCGGCGGCCGCCGCATCCGTACCCAGGTGATTGGCTTCCGCGATGGCCGTGTGCTTTCCATGCCCCTCGAAGAGATCGACGGCCTGCAAGCCGGAGACCCGGTGGAAGCCCGAGGCGAGGAGGCGCGCGTTGAAGTTGGGCCGGAATTGCTCGGCCGCGTGATCGACGGTTTCGGCAAGCCCATCGATGGCGGACCGCCCATCCGGGGGCACGATGCTTACAGCCTCTACGGAGTTCCGGGCAACCCGCTGGAGCGCGAGCCCATCGTCACGCCGCTGGTTACCGGCATCCGCGCCATCGACGCGTTCCTGCCTTGCGGGCAGGGACAGCGGATGGGGATCTTCGGAGGCAGCGGCGTCGGCAAGAGCACGCTGCTCGGCGCCATGTCGCGGCAGAATTCGGCCGACGTTTCCGTCATCGCCATGATCGGCGAGCGCAACCGCGAGGTGCGCGCATTTCTGGAGCAGGAACTGGGGCTGCAAGGGCGGCAGCGTTCCGTGGTGGTGGCCGCGACTTCCGAGCGTCCGGCGCCCCTGCGTGTGCGCGCCTGCTTCCTGGCGCTCGCCGTGGCTGAGTACTTCCGCGATCAAGGCAAGAGCGTGCTGCTGGTCATGGATTCCGTAACGCGCCTGGCTATGGCGCAGCGCGAAATCGGCCTCGCCGCGGGCGAGCCTCCCAGCCAGAAAGGCTACACTCCCTCGGTGTTCAACTTGCTTCCGCGCGTGCTGGAGCGAGCCGGCAATTTCAAGCGCGGCTCCATCACCGGCTTCTTCACCGTGCTGGTGGAGGGTGACGATTTCAACGAGCCCATCTGCGACGCGGTGCGCTCCATTCTGGACGGTCACATAATTCTCTCCCGCCAGCTCGCCTCCGAAGGACACTACCCGGCCATCGACATTCTCAATTCCGTCAGCCGCCTGACTTCGCAGATCGCCGCGCCGCCTCAGGCCGCCGCCGCCCGCCGCCTGCGCCAGGCGCTCTCCGTCTACCGGGACTCGCAGGATCTCATCCAGCTCGGAGCGTACATATCCGGCTCGAACCCGGCGCTCGATTCCAGCATCCGCCTGCGCCCGGAGATTCTGGAGTTTCTACGGCAGGACCACGCGGTTAATTCCAGTCGCCAGGACACCCTCGCGCGCCTCGACGAACTAGCGGCGCGCCTGAGCGCGCCCCGCGCGGAGGCCTCCACGCGGCCGCCGGAGGTATAGCGTTCCGTGGCCGGTGTACGCTTTCGTCTGGATAGGGTCCTCGAGTGGCGCAAGACGCAGCTCGATCTGGCGGAGGCGAGTTTCAAACAGGAATCCGCGGCGCTGGCTGAGTTGGACCGCCTGCTATTGGATTGCGACGCCGCCGCCGTGCGTGCGCAATCGCAGGTTCGCTCCTGGGCATCGCCCACCGGGGCGGACCTGGCCGCGCTGGACGCCTTCCGCCTGCATCTCCGCGCCCGCAAGGCGGAACTCGCCCGCCGCCGCGCCGCCCAGTTTCAAACACTCAAGGAGCGGGAAGCCGCCATGCTGGAAGCCCGCCGCCGCTGCCGTCTTCTGGAGCGCCTCAAGGAGCGCCGCGCCGCCGAGTGGGCTGCCGAAGAGAACCGCGCGCTGGAGGCCGCCGCCGCTGAAAGCTATCTCGCCAAGTGGTCCCGCCGGACCCGGAAAGCCGAGGAGCCCGCCGCCTAGTCCGCGACGCTTGCGCGGCGCCGTTCCGCCCACTTCCCTCGGAGTGGGGACCCTCGCCAATCGCCTTGCCGGCAAGGGGATGGACGCATTCGGCCCGACCAGCCGCGCTCCCGGAGCGGGCTTGAAGGATGAGATCCCTGCTGTGGCTTCCTGAAGCGGTCCGCGGAATCGCCCATGATATACTGAGGCTTCAAGCCTTCCTTCCGGGCCCGTAGCTCAGTTGGTTAGAGCGCTACCTTGACACGGTAGAGGTCGCAGATTCGAGTTCTGCCGGGCCCACCACGGAAACCAAACTCCGCACGTGCCCGCCCGAAGCGAGTTCTGCGCCGCGCGGCTTCACAGCCGCGGATCCACCGGCTTGCTCTCCAGGGCGAGCACTCCGAAGACGCATTCGTGGACGCGGCGCAAGGGTTCCTGGCGGACAAGCCGCTCCAGCCCCTCCACGCCGAGGGCGAATTCCCGAATTGCCAGAGAGCGCTTCCCTCCCAACCCACGCTGGCGCAGTCTGGCCGAGTTTTCCCGACGCGTGTACTCCGGGCCGTAGATGATCCGCAGGTATTCGCGTCCGCGGCATTTCACAGCCGGTTGCGCCAAATCGCGACGTCCGCGATGCACAAAGCTGAGCGGCTTGACCACTATGCCCTCGCCGCCAGCTTCCGTCATCTGCTCCCACCACTGCGTTGCCTCGGCCTCACTGCCCCAGTCAGACAGGTCAACCTTCCGGGAGAGGTCGGCGCCAATCGTGAGCAGCACCCTTCCACTATAGTGGGCTGCATCCAGGAGTGCGCTTGCCGCAACGCGCTTCACGAGGCATCCTGACGCGAAGTCTCAACCTCCACCGGCGGGAGCCGTTCCGGTATCGAACCTTACGCAAGCGCCTATTCCGAATGACTCGCCTGGCGCCAATGCCGCCAGCCCTGCCGCCTATGCTCCGCGGTCGAGCGCTTTCCGCACTCCTCGGAGGAGCTGGGCTTCGGTGAAGGGCTTGGGCATGAAGTTGGGTTCGGAGCGGACATCGATGCGCGCATCGTCCGCATCGGGATAGCCCGACATGTACAGGACCTTCATGTTCGGCCGGCTCGGCCGCAGGCGCTCGAAAAGATGCGGGCCTGAGAGTTCCGGCATCACCACATCGGTCAGGAGCAGATCGATCGTCTGCGCCGATCCCAATGCCAGCCGGAGAGCCTGGCCACCATCCGGGGCGGGAAGCACTCGATATCCCGCGTTTTCCAAGAGCTCGCGGACCTTCTCGCGAACCGCGGGCTCGTCCTCGGCCAGCAGTATGGTCTCCGCGCCTCCACGGACCGGCCCATCCTCGCTGGCCGGCGCCGGCGCGGGCGCGCCTTCCGCCGCCGGAAGGTAGATGCGGAACTCGGTCCCTCGCCCGGGCTCGCTGGAGACCGTGACGAATCCACCGCTCTCCTTTACGATGCCGTACACCACCGGCAGTCCCAGGCCCGTGCCCTTGCCCACGGCCTTGGTGGTGAAGAACGGTTCGAAGGCCCGCGTCCGCGTTTCCGCGTCCATCCCCACTCCGGTGTCCGACACCGTCAGCAGAACGTACGGACCGGGCTTGGCGTCCGGGTTCCGTTCGGCGTCGCTCTCCGAGACTTCGACATCGGCCGTGGCGATGGTGAACGTCCCACCGTGCGGCATGGCATCGCGTGAGTTCACGGCCAGGTTCATGATCACCTGGCCGAGCTGCCCGCGATCCGCCTTCACGAGACTGCTCCGGGACCCCGGCTGGAAGCGGACTTTGATATCTTCCCGAATCAGACGCTCCAGCAGCTTCTGGTTCTCCTCAATCACTGCGTTGAGGTCCAGCACCTCGGTTTGCAGCACCTTCTTCCTGCTGAAGACCATCAACTGGCGGCCCACGGCGATGGCCTTCTCCGCCGCGTCGCGGATGGCCGTCACGGAGCCGGCCGCGGACTTTCCCCTCTCCACCTCCTTCAGCGCCGATTCGGCGTACATCAGGATGGCGCTCATCAGGTTGTTGAAGTCGTGAGCGATGCCGCCCGCCAGCCTGCCCACGGATTCCAGCTTCTGCGCGTGAGCCAGTTGTTGCTGGAGGCGCACGCGCTCCTCCTCGGCGCGGTTCCGCTCCGTGATGTCCAGAATGCAGGTGATGGCGCAGCGCTGCCCTTCAATCTCCACCGCCTCGGAAGAGAAGAGAGCGTCGCGGATCTCTCCGCTCTTCGTGCCCAGCCGGACCTCCAGCCCCTGCACGTGGCCATCGGAATCGAATAGGTCGTGAACTCGCGCGTGCTGGTCCGGCGGCAGGAGTCCCAATTCCAGAGCGCTGCGCCCCACGAGTTCGGCGCGAGAGTAGCCCGTGGCCTGCTCAAACAGGTTGTTCGCCTCCAGGATGCGAAAGCCGTTCTCGATATCCACGATCATCATCGCGGCGGGCCCAAGGCGGAACGTGGTGGCGAACTTCTTCTCCGAGTCGCGCAGCGCGTTCTCCGTGCGCTTGCTTTCGCTGATGTCCTCGACAATCCCTTCGTACCAGCGGACCGCGCCGGGCGCGTCCCGGATGCAACGGGCGCTCTCCCGGACCCGCAACGCGGAGCCATCTTTGCGGGTCCAGGTGGCCTCCAGGCCCCGAATCGCGCCCTCGCGTTCGAGGCGCTCGCGAAAGGAGGCGCGCGAGGCTCCCAGTTCGAATCCCGTCTGTTCCAGGTTCCTCTTCGCCAGATCGGCGAAGGAGTCATAGCCCAGCATCCTGATGAGCGCCGGGTTCGCGAACTCGATCCGGCCGGCGGGAGTGGTGCGGTAGATGCCTACCGTGGCGTTCTGAAACAGGCTACGGAAGCGGCCTTCGCTTTCCCGTAGCGCCTCCTCGGCCACTCTAAGCTCCGTAATCTCCTGAATGGCCACGGCGGCCCCGGAGATACGGCCCTGCGCGTCGCGGATGGGAGCGGCGCTGTTCAGAACATAGGCGCGGCTGCCATCGTGGCGCTCGATCTGGATCTCCTGGTTGATCACCGTCTCGCCGTGCTGAATGGCCCGCGCCGAAGCCCATTCTTCCGGGTGAACCGGCCTGGTTGTGTCCGACCACCAGGCCTTGTAAGCCGCATAATCGGCTACGGCGCGCGTCGCGGGCATCGGCGCGCCCCATATCGCCTGGAACGCGGCGTTGAACTCCAGAATCCCGCCTTGCGAATCGATCAGAGCCACCCCTACGGGAAGCTCGTTAAGGACGGCTTTTAAACGGCGAGTCGGAATAGCAATACCCTCGTGAGTGGCGGGCCGTCCTTGTTCGAGCCAGTAGACGCGCCCTGGCTCTTTGCGCGGGACTGGTCCCCTGAGCCCGTGAAGATCCCCAATCTGGATGCATTCTACACGATTGCGGCGGCAAGCGCGACGTGTTTTGCGATTTGCCTCTGGCGATTTGGGGGCCTAGTCCCGCAATCCAAACACGTACATGCCGTGGCCGGCGGCAATGGCTACGTACTGCTTTCCGTCCACGGAGTACGTGATCGGTCCGGCGGCCAGGTAGCCTCCCAGCGACGCCTTCCACAGAAGCCGCCCGTTGCGCGCGTCGAAGGCGTCGAAGTAGCCTTCGCGGTTGCCGGTGAAGAGCACGTCTCCGGCGGTGGTAAGGACGCCGCCTTCAGTCAGATCCGCGAATTTCACTTGCCAGATGGTCTTTCCGGTCTTCGGATCCAGCGCGTCCACGGCGCCATAGCCCTGCGTTTCGTCCGGCGATAGCGTGATGTTGCGGTTGTAGGCCAGCGGTTGGCGGACGTTGCCTCCGTTGTAGCGGCGGCCGGGCGAGTAATCCAGCGCGCCTTCCTGGAAGATGGAGTAGTAGTCCGCCCAGACGGAGAAGTAGAAGAGGCCAGTGCGCGGGCTGTAGGAAGGCGCGTACCAATTGGTGCCGCCTTGCACGCCCGGGTAAACCAGCGTCCCGGCCGTGGTGGGCAGCGCTTTGGGCGAGATCCTGGGCCGCCCGTTCGCGTCGAAACCCTCCCACCAGTTCTGTTTCACGAAAGGAGTTCCGGACAGGACCTTTCCGTTGGTCCGATCCAGGACGTAGAACAAGCCGTCACGATGCGCCCAATAGATGAGCTTGCGCGGCTGGCCCTGCCACTCCGCGTCGATCAATACGGGCGTTTGCATGGCGTCCCAATCCCACGCGTCGTTGGGGATGAACTGGTAATGCCACTTCAGCTTGCCGGTGTCCGCATCGAGCGCGATCACGGAACTGGCGTAGAGGTTGTCGCCCGGCCGCGCCGTGTGATTCCAGTCTGGGCCGGGATTGCCCACACCCTGGATGATCAGATTCTGCTCGGGGTCATACGAGCCGGTGAGCCAGATGGATCCGCCGCCCTTCTGCCACGTATCGGCGGTCCAGGTGTCGTGTCCCGGCTCGCCGGGCCCAGGCACGGTGTTGAAGCGCCAGACCTCCTTGCCCGTGGCCGCGTCGAACGCCGCCAGGAAGCCGCGGATGCCATATTCGCCGCCAGCCGGGCCGACAATCACCTTGTCCTTCACTACCAGAGGGGCCATGGTGAAGCTATACCCCAGGCTCGGGTCGGCGACCTGCGTCTTCCACGTCTCCTTACCCGTCTTGGCGTCAAGCGCCACAAGAGCGCCATCCAAACCGGCCAGGAAGAGAGTATCGCCCAGGATGGCCAGGCCGCGATTGTCGCGTCCGCAGCAAACGCCGACATTGCCGGAAAGGCGATAGCGGTACGTCCAAAAGGCGCGGCCTGTGCGCGCGTCCACGGCGATCACGTCGCTGGGCGGCTGGGTGAAATACATGACGCCGTCCACCACCAGGGGAGTCGCCTCGAACTTATCCAGCGATTCGAGCTGGTAGACCCACGTCAGTTCCAGGTTCTTGGCGTTGTCTGCTTTGATCTGGTCGAGCGTGCTGTAGCGCCAACTCCGGTAGCTTCCCGCGTAGGTCAGCCAGTTTTGCGGCTCGCGCTCGGGATGCAGAAGGCGCTCACTGGTCACCTGGCCGCCGGCGGGCAGCCAGCAGGCGAGACAGAGGGCAACGGTAGCCGTGGTTTTCATGGGGTCCCCTTCAATGAGGCCAGGTAGGCGACCAGATCGCGCAACTGTTCCTGGCTCAGCTTGCCTTCGTAACTTGGCATGGGCGAGTTCTTGATAAGCCGGTATTCCTTCAGATCATCTTTCATGACGGACACCAAACGGTCCTGGGTATCGATGAGCTGCACGCTGTAGGAGTCCTCATTGAGCCGCCTGCCGATGATGATCTTGCCGCCGCTTGTTACCAGGCGCACGTACCAATATTGTTGCGCCACGCGCTCATCCGGCCGCACAAGGGATGCCAGAAGGTCCACTGGGGCGAGGCGCAGGCCCACGCTGCTCAGGTCGGGTCCGACGCGCGCTCCGGAATTGCCGATTCGATGGCAAGCGGCGCACTGGCCCGCGCCGAGGAACAGAGCCTCGCCGCGCGCCGCATCGCCGCCGGCGGGTGCGGGAAGCGTTGTGCGGCCGAGGGCTCGCACGTAGGCGACCACCTGCGTCAGCTCCATCTCATTCAGCGGGAAGCCCGGCATCTCCGTGCCGGGGATGCCGTTGCGGATCGCGCGGGAGAGATCGTCGTCCGCGCCGCCGTGGCTGAACCTGCCGGTGGTGAGGTCGGGGCCGCGAGCCCCTTTGCCCTCTTCCCCGTGGCACACGGCGCAGTTGGCATCCCAGAGCTTCTTGCCGGCGTCCATGTCCGCGCGAGAAGGGAAAGAACGGCCAGGAGGCCCCTGCGCCCAACTTGTCCCGAGAAGCGCGAAGACCGCGAGCGCGACCCGCATTGTCCCTCCCCTCCGGGTAGCCTCGATTCCGCTCCCGAATCGACATAGTATATATCCGCCGGGCTGTCTGCGCGCATTTTCTGCGCAGTTCCCGCAGTATCAAGCGCGGAAGGGCTGAGCGCCCGGGAATCCCCTTAGGGGATAGGGCTGGGACGCCGCGACGAAGAAGCCGGCGGGCGGCGGTCGCGAAGCGGTCCGAAAAAAGCTGGCGGATCGCACGGCAGGGCGGCGTCGCGACGCCTGAGTAACAAGAGACTCAGTCACTCGGCAGTCTGCGTGGAGCCTCCACGTTTCGCCGGTCTGCGGCGTCTTACGGTAATTAGAGCGACTGTGACACTCGGCCACCAGTCTAAGTGCGCGATTGCCGCCATCAAGGCATCGCGAAAGAGCTGCACCGGGGAGAGCGGCGCGAATGTCACAGGTGAGGCTGAGTGGCACGAGCGCGGCGGATTTCAGCTTTTTCTAATTAGAGATCCGGAATTTGGGCCTTGGCGTGCACAGGAGCCTCCGGCCCGCGCTATTTGGAGGCTGCATTTGGGAACCAAATGCGTTGCGGCGGGTTCTCCATGAGGAGAGACGAGGGCGCGCCGTCGAGGCGTCCAAAAAGAAAAACGGGAATCCAGATAACAAAACCGATATCCGCGTCGTCAGATGTTCAGAAGTGAGCGCCTGCCTGCTGGCGGGCCCTCGCTGGCGCCGATGATCCCACGGAGGATGGACGAGCCCCTATGAGAATGAAGAGATCCGCGGCTGCGGCGGCGACTGTGTGCCTTCTCTTGCAGGCGGTGATCGGCGCGGAATACAAGGGCCTGGTGAGCTTCAACAGCCTGCCGCTGCCGGGGGCCACGCTGACGGCGAAACAGGGGGATAAGAGCGTCACCGCCGTGAGCGACGCGCAGGGCGCGTATTCGTTCCCTGACCTGGCGCAAGGCGTATGGACCTTGGAGGTGGAGAAACCCGGGTTTGCGGCCGTGAAGAAGGACGTGGCCGTCGGCATGGGTTTGCCTGGAGCGGCCTTCGATCTGACCATGCTGCCTCTGGAAGATATGGGCGCAACGGCGGCAGCCGCCCCCGCCGCCGCGGAGGCGGCTCCAGCCACCCCTAACGCCGCTTCGCCTCCCGCGGCGTCTCAGGCGCCCTCGTCCGCCGGACCGGGTCCGGCAAAGACGCCAGCCTCGAATGCCAGGACCGCGAGGGCCGGCGCGCCATCCGCCGCGGCAACGCCGTACCAGCGCACCGATTTGAATGCCGTGGCGAATGCGCCGGACTCCCCCGCCGAGCCGGCCCCGGCCGCCAACAACGAACTGACCCAGCGCGCCGCGGACGGATTCCTGATCAACGGAAGCACGAATAACGGAAACGCGTCTCCCTTCGGGCAATTGGCCGCGTTCGGCAACAATCGCCGGAACGGGTTCCATCTCTATACCTACGCTCTGTCTCTGGTCGATTCGAACTCCGCGTTGAACGCGGCGAGCTATTCGCTCACCGGGCAGCCTACTCCGAAGCCGGCGTTCAACAACACCACCGGAACGTTCTCCATGGGAGGTCCGCTCCAAATCCCGCATCTGATCCAGCACAATGGCCCGCAGATGACGCTGCAATACACACGAACGGTGAGCCGAAACCCGAGTGTTCCGAGCGCCCTGACTCCCACCGACGCGGAGCGCAGGGGCGACTTTTCTCAGGCGCAGTACGCCGGAAAGCCGGTGATCATTTACGACCCCACAACCGGGGCTCCGTATCCCGGCGATAAGCTGCCCTCCATCAGCCAGCAAGCGCAGTACCTCCTGCGCTACTTTCCGGAGCCCAACTTCACGCAGAGCTCGGTCTACAATTACCAGGTTCCCATCGTGGGCAACACGCATACGGACAACGTGAACGTCCGGCTCAGCAAAAACTTCCACCGCAGAAACTTCATCTCGGGGCTGTTGGCGGTCAGCGACTCGCGCGGCGACAACAATAACGTGTTCAACTTCCTCAGCCTGAACCGCTCGCTGGGAATCAACAGCAACGTCTCGCTGCGGCGCATGTTCGCGAACCGCTCCTCCGGCACGCTAACGGTCTCTTTCAGCCGGAACTCGAATCGGCTGGCTCCGTATTTCTCGGATCGCCTGAATGTCTCCGGAGCGGCCGGAATCCAGGGCAACAACCAGTCGCCGCTCTACTGGGGCCCTCCTTCGCTGCAATTCAATCAGAGCGGCATTACGTCACTGAGCGATGGCGTGGCGTCGGTTACCCATAACCAGACCAGGTCAGTTGGGTACGCGGGCTCCTGGAGCCGCTTGCGCCACAACATCGACTACGGCGGGGACTTCGGGTGGCAGCAGTTCAATACCCTCTCCCAAAGCAACCCGCGCGGCACGTTTACCTTCACCGGCGCCGCCACCGGCCTGCTTGCCGGCGGGGCCGTCACGTCCGGAACCGGGTTCGATTTCGCCGACTTCCTCATGGGAGTTCCGGACGCCAGCGCGATCGCGTTCGGCAACGCCGATAAGTATCTTCGCTCCAAGCAGCAGGACCTTTTCATCCGCGACGATTGGCGGGTGGCGCCGGGATTCACCATGAACCTGGGCTTGCGCTGGGAGTACAACTCGCCTATTACGGAAAAATACGGCCGTCTGGTGAACCTGGATGTCGCGCCTGGGTTCACGGCCATCGCGCCCGTCACCGCGACGGGTTCGAACGCATTGAAGGGGCCGCTCACGGGGGCCTCGTATCCCAGCTCGCTGGTCCGCCCGTATCGCCGTGAGCTGGAACCGAGGCTGGCGTTTGCGTGGAGGCCATGGGCAGGGTCGTCCGTGGTTCTGCGCGGCTCCTACGGCATTTCGTACAACACGCAGGTCTATCAGGGCTTCGTGAACAAGATGGCGCAGCAATCGCCTCTTTCCACGGCGCTCAACGTACAAAACACGGCCGCAAATCCGCTGACGATGGCGAACGGCTTCTACACGCAGCCGAACTTAATCACCAACACCATCGCGGTGGATCCGAATTTCAAGCCCGGGTACGTGCAGGCATGGAGTTTCACCATCCAACGCGACCTGCCGTTCGCCCTGCAAATGACCGCGGCTTACATGGGCTACAAGGGTACCCATCAAATGCAGGCGTTCGCACCGAATACCTATCCGGCCGGCGCCGTGAACCCATGTCCGAACTGCCCCTCCGGCTACGCCTACTACACCTCCGGCGCAAACTCGGAAAGGCAGGAGGCGGATCTGCAACTCAACCGCAGGATGCACAACGGCTTCCTGGCGCGGGCGCTGTATACTTACGCCAAGGCTGTGGACGACGCCGCCGCGCTGGGCGGCGGGACGGTGGGAGGGCTGGCCCAGAACTGGCTCAACCTCGGCGCCGAACGCGGGCCATCGAGCTCGGACCAGCGGCATCATCTCACGCTGGCGCTGCAATACACCTCGGGCATGGGAATGCACGGCGGCACGCTGCTTAGCGGCTGGCGTGGCGCGGTGGCCAAGGACTGGACGTTTCTCAGTACGATCAACCTGGGAACAGGAATGCCCCTCACGCCCATCTACGCGTCGATCATACCCGGCACGGGGATGGCTGGGTCTGTTCGCGCCGACTACACAGGCGCTCCGTTGTACGCCGCGCCATCGGGTTACTTCCTGAACCCGGCCGCGGTGGCGGCGCCGCTGGCCGGGCAATGGGGGAACGCCGGCGTCGGCTCCATGAGAGGGCCCGCGCAGTTCTCGATGAATGCCTCCATGCAGCGCGCCTTCCGCTTGAACGACCGGTTCACGCTGAACGCGCGAATTGACGCCAATAACCCGCTCAACCACGTGGCGGTCACCGGGATCAACGCTATCATCACCAGCCCGCAGTTCGGATGGCCCTCCCAGGTGAACGGAATGCGCACGGTGACCACCACCATGAGACTGACATTCTGATGCCTTGGAACGATGCAGGTTCGATGATCCGCCGGCGCTGGGCCTTGTGGGCGCTCCCAGTCCTCGCGCTGGCGCAACAACCCCCACCCCCGTCTCCGCCGCGCCCGCAAGCGCAATCGCAGGTGCAGCCGTCTACGGCGCGGACCACCTTTTCGGTGAACACCACGCTGGTGGTCGAAGAGGTGAGCGTCAAGGACAAGAGCGGCAAGAACATCCCGGGCCTCGCCAAGGACGATTTCGCGGTGACCGAGGATGGTAAGCCGCAGACCATCGCTTTCTTCGACTACGAAAACATCGATGAAGCGGCCGCCGCCCCGGAGGCGCAGTTGCAGCAGCGTGAAAGTCCGTCGCCGCCGGCGGCGGCGCCAATTGCGCCGCTTACTTCCGTGCAGATTGCTCCGGAGACGCCCGGCAATCCGCGCTACCGCGACAAGCGGCTGCTGGCGCTCTATTTCGATATGAAGTCCATGCCGCAGGAGGATCAGTTCCGCGCCCTTGAAGCGGCGCAGAAGTTCTTGCGTACCCAGATCAGCCCGGCCGATATGGTGGCCATCCTGGAATACGACGGCGCCAGCGTTCGGGTCATGCAGGACTTCACCGGGGATAAGGAGAAGCTGCAGTCGGTGATCAACGGGATCGCGGCCACCGAGGAAGACAACTTCAGCGAAGGCAACGCGGATGCCAGCGCTTCGGACAGCGGCGGGGCATTCGGGCAGGACGATTCCGAGTTCAACATTTTCAATACGGACCGGCAATTGGCCGCGCTGCAAACCGCGGCGAAGATGCTGGCGAAACTGAATGAGAAGAAGGCCCTCGTCTATTTTGCGAGCGGCATGCAATTGAACGGCCTGGACAACCAGGCGCAACTGCGCTCCACCATCAACGATGCTGTGCGCGCCGGCGTTTCCTTCTGGCCGGTGGACGCGCGCGGCCTCACGGCTTCCTCGCCTCTCGGAGACGCGACCCGTGGATCGCAGGGCAACGCGGGCATGTATACCGGGGCTGCGGGCTTGGCGATGATGTCGAATTTCCAGCGCTCGCAGGACACCCTTTACACGCTGGGTTCGGACACGGGCGGCAAAGCGTTTCTCGATTTCAATGACCTGTCGATGGGCATTGTGAATGCCGAAAAATCCATCGGCAGTTACTACATCATCGGGTATTACTCCACCAATGAGACGCTTGACGGTAAGTTCCGCCGGATCAAGGTGAGCCTGACGAAAGAAGCCGAGGCGAGCCTCGACTTCCGGCAAGGCTATTTCGCGGGCAAGGAATTCGGCAAGTTTACGACCGCGGATAAGGAGCGGCAACTGGAAGATGCCCTGGCGCTAGGTGATCCGGTGACGGAACTGACCATGGCGCTGGAGGTAAATTATTTCCGCTTGAACAACGCGGAGTACTTTACGCCGGTAATGGTGAAGATCCCCGGCAGTGAGCTGGCGCTTGCCAAGAAGCGCGGCGCCGAGCACACGATGATCGATTTTATCGGCGAGATCAAGGACGATCACGGCGTAACCATTGAGAACCTGCGCGACTTCCAGGACATCAAGCTGACTGACGCGACTGCCGCGGAATGGGCCAAGCGGCCGATTGAGTACGATACGGGCTATACGCTGCTGCCAGGGGCGTACCAGATCAAAGTGCTGGCGCGCGACAGTGAGACGGGCCGGATCGGCACTTACATGACGAGCTTCAACATACCGTACCTCAACAAAGAGCAGCAGCGGGTGCCGATCACATCGGTGGTCCTGAGCAGCCAGCGCGTTGCGCTAAAGGATGCTCTGGCCACGTCAGGGAAACCGGCCCAGGCCGCCGCCACGCAGGCCGCCAGCCCTCTGGTTCAGGACGGAATCAAGCTCATCCCCAGCGTGACGCGGGTGTTTCATGCTTCGAGCGACATGTACGTCTTTCTGGAGGCCTACGAGCCCGGCGCCACAACGGCGCAGCCCCTGGTGGCCTACGTGTCGTTCGTGAAAGGGCAGGCGAAGGTGATGGAGACGCCGCCAGTGAAGATCGCCGATGGCCTGGACCCCAAATCGCACATGCTGCCCATCAAGCTGAGTTTCCCGCTCGGGCAGTTGAAGACGGGCGAGTACGATTGCGAAGTGACTGTGCTGGACCCGACGGCGCACAAAGCCGCTTTCTGGCAGGCGCCGGTGATGGTGATGCCATAATCAGGCCGGCCCGCGGGAACGAGGGTCCTAGTAGGAGGGAGACTCGATGAGACGAATCGTTTTGCCGGCGCTTCTGGGCGCGGGAGCCAGCCTCCTAATGCTCGGCCAGGCCACCGATACGCGGCCGAAGTTCCAGGCCGCCAGCGTGGAGGTGGCTCCGGCCGGCGCTCAGGGTTTCCGGAACATGCCTGGCCGCGACGGCCGCTACACACTAAAGAACGCCACAATGCTCGACCTGGTTCGCATCGCCTACGGTTTCGACGCCGACAAGATTCTCGGCGGCCCGAGCTGGCTCGAATTGGACCATTTCGATATTGTCGCGAAGCCCCCTGGCGAAACCTCGCCCGACGATGAGAAGCTCATGCTGCAAACGCTGCTGGAAGACCGCTTCAAACTCGCCGTGCATAAGGAGACCAAACCTATTCCGGGCTATGCGCTTACCGCGCCCAAGAAGCCGTCCCTTAAGGAAGCCGCTGGCTCCGAGGAGAGCGGCTGCAAGCCTCAGGCCGCTGCCGGCGCCCAGTCTGAGGGCGGCTCCGGCACGCTCTTCATCGCCGGCGCGGGCGGCGGGAACCCGGTGCGCATCGCCCTCGGTCCCGGCGCGATGATCACCTATGTTTGCCGCAACACGACCATGGCCGCGTTTGCCCAGGGCCTGCGCTCCATGATTGGCGCCAACATCGGCACAAGTCCCGTGTTGGAGGAGACGGGCTTGAAAGGCGCATGGAATTTCGATGTGACCTACTCGCTGGGGCTCGTCGGGCTTGCGGCCGGAGGGTCAGCCGACCGGGTGTCCCTGGCCGAAGCGATCGACAAACAGCTCGGGCTGAAGCTCGAGGAGCGCCAGGTCCCAACCCCCGTGCTCATAGTGGATGGCGCCAACAGAACGCCCACCCCCAACGCGCCGGATCTCTCTCAGGTGATGCCGCCGATTCCGCCCGTAACGCAATTCGACGTCGCCAGCGTCAAGCCCAGCGATCCCGGGTCCTCCAACGGGAGTATGGGGGTTCAGGTTGGGGGGCGGCTGAATGTCCACGGCATGCCGATGCGCACCTTGCTCATGTTGACTTTTCGCGATCCCTTGAATCTGCGCACCATGCAGATTGTCGGACTGCCGAAATGGGCCGACTCCGACCACTTCGACATCGTTGCCAAGGCTCCGCCTGACGCCGCGCAGCTCGACATGATGTCCATCGGTCCGCCGATGCAGGCGCTGCTCAAGGAGCGCTTCAAGCTGGAGTACCACATCGAGCAGCAGCCTCAACCCGCATTCACGCTGGAAACCGGCAAACCGAAAATGAAGAAGGCGGACCCTGCCAGCCGGACGTCCTGCAAGCGGGCGAACGCGCCGGCGGGATCGCCGGGAGGGTCGCAGATGATCGCTTGCCAGAACATCACCATGGCGCAATTCGCCGACTGGATGTCGTACAACGGCGTGGGGTTGAATGGGCCAGTATCGGACGCCACGGGTCTGGACGGCGCCTGGGATTTTACCCTGACCTTCAATTTCCAGGCCATGGCGGCGGCGCGCGGGGGAGACGGACCGGACGCCGGAGCGCAGACGCCGGTCGCGGCCGATCCCCAGAGCGGTTATACGATTTCCGAAGCCATTGAGAAGGAACTCGGTCTGAAGCTGGAGTCCACGAAGAAGCCCCAGCCGGTGATTGTTGTCGATCACATCGAAGAGAAGCCAACCGAGGATCAATAGACGGTTCGGGCCCCCGGCCTGGACGCGCGGCGCCGCATTTCCGTCGGCTGTGGCACGCGCCGAGGGCTGAGAAGCACGGTTATCGGGTTTCGATGGCGAATCACGATATACTTAAGGCCACCGGAGGAATAGATGGCCGTGGATCGGCGCTCGTTTCTGAAGTACGCGGGATTGCTGCCTGTTGCCGGACCCGCCGGCGCTCCGGCGCAGACAAGCGGCCGCGCCCCCGCCGAAAAGGCGGATTACACCGTGCGGATCGGCACGGGCCTGGTGGAACTTGCGCCGGACCATATCGTTTCCACCGTCCTCTATAACAACCAGTTTCCAGGCCCGCTTCTGAAATTCCAGGAAGGGCAACGCGCTGTGGTGGACGTGTACAACGACACCGATACGCCGGAGTTGCTCCACTGGCACGGCCAGATGATCCCAAGTGACGTGGATGGTTCGGCTGAGGAAGGCACTCCCTACCTGCCGGCCCATGGCATGCGGCGGGTCTCGTTCGTCCCGCGGCCCTCGGGCTTCCGCTTCTATCACACTCATGTGGTGGCCGGCGGCGACCTGAACCGCGGAACCTACACAGGCCAGGCCGGGCCCGTCTACATAGAGCCCAAGAACAACGCGGGGGCTTACGATCAGGAGATCTTCCTGGTGCTGAAGGAGTTCTCGCCCACGTTCAGCAAGGGCGGCGACATGGCCATGGATGTTCTGGCTGGAGCGCCGCTGGCGGATCTGCAAGCGATGGGCAAGCAGGCCGACGATGCGGCGCGCGTGAAGACCAAGGGCTACGAAGTCGGCTACGACCTCTTCGCCATCAACGGCAAGATGCTGGGGCACGGCGCGCCCATCCGCGTGAAGCAAGGGCAGCGGGTTTTGTTCCACGTGCTCAACTCCAGCGCAACGGAGATCCGCAGCCTGGCGCTGCCGGGGCATGTGTTTCGGGTGGTTGCCCTGGATGGAAACGCCGTTCCCACGCCCGCGGACGTCCCGGTTCTCTGGCTCGGCACGGCCGAGCGCGTCTCCGCGATTGTAGAAATGAACCATCCCGGCGTGTGGGTGATGGGCGATCTTTCGGATGACGACCGCGGCCACGGCATGGGCATCGTGGTGGAATACGCGGGCCGCACCGGCAAGGCGCAGTGGACCAAACCGGCGCCCTTCCTCTGGGATTACATGCGCTTCGGCAAGGCGCGCGGCTCTCCGGCGCGCCCGGATGAAACGGTGGAAATGACCATCGTGAAGCATAATGCGGCGCTGAACGGATTCAATCAGTGGACTCTGAACGGCGAGGCGTTTTCCATGAAAACCATGAGGCCCTCGTACACGCTGCATGCGGGCCGCCGCTACCGCCTGAAGTTTCGCAACGCCAGCGATGACATCCACCCGCTGCATTTGCACCGGCACAGCTTTGAGCTGACGCGCATCGGCGGCAAGGCGACCGCCGGCGTGATGAAGGATGTGGTCATGCTGGGAGGCTTTCAGGAAGTCGAGTTCGATTTCGTGGCCGATAATCCGGGATCGACGCTCTTCCACTGCCACCAGCAGTTGCACATGGATTTCGGGTTCATGGCGCTCTTCCACTACGCCTAGATGGCGCCCCGTCATCGGCGATCCACTGAGTCATAATAGGATCGACGCCTCCGATTTTACCGGGCGATGATATCGCGCGGGAGCCGGACGGCTGGTCGTTTCCCAAAGCGGGCCATCGCTCGCGCGCTCCCTGTGAGCGCACAGGAGTCTCTTTTGAAACGGACGGTTGCTTATCTTCTCTTTGCGGGCTTGTTGTGCGGTTCCGCGGCCGTGGCGCAGACGCCGGCCGAAAAGGCCCCCAGTTCCGCCGCGCCGCCGGCCGGGGATTTGGCGGATGGACTGGCGCAGCGCCTCAGCCAGGAACTTCACGTCAAGACCGTAGCCGGCCAGCCCATTCACGCGGGCTCGGTGACGCTGATCCCGATCCTGTTGGTGGATGTCAATTTCGCCGGCGGCGCCGGCCCCGCACCGGCCGCGGGCGCGCCGCCCCTCGACGGCTTCCTGATGAGCGGAGAGGCGCGTCCGGTGGGCTTCGTGGCCATTACGAAAAACGGGACCAGGTTTCTCAGCGTCGCCAATACGCAGGCGAGGCAAGGAGAATCGAAATGAGAAAAGCACTCCGGCACGCGCTTCCGGCCGCCTGTCTGAGCTGGTGGACGTTTGCGTTGCAGGCGCAGCCCCTGGCCAAACCGCTCTTGGAATTTGACAAGCTGGTGTCCGAGCTGAAATCGAGCAGCGTGGTGGGTGAGCCGATTCATGAGGGCGAAACGACCGTGGTGCCGTTCGCCGCGGTGCAGTTCGGCCTGGGAAGCCTGGGCGCGATGGGCGTCGGCGCCGGCAGCCTTGGCGCGCAGAGCGTCCCCCTCGGCGTGGTGATTGTCACCGGCGATGACGTCCGGGTGGAATCCATGCCGGAACCGGCGCCGCAGCAGCCGGGGATGATGCGCCAGTTGATTCAGGGAATCATCGACAAGAAAGTCTCGTTCATGGTGAACGGGCTGAACATCGGTAACGCGCCGGGAACAGCCGCTGATTTGGCGCCCATGATCTCCGAGCTGGCGGGCCACACCACGGTGATGGTGAATGGGTTGAACCTGGGCAATATGCAAACGCCCCGGCCACCGGCTGCCGCCGACAGCGCGAAAAGCGTGGCGGATCTGGAGGCGGCGGCGCGTAAGTCTCCCACCGCCGAGAACTTCTTCAAACTCGGAGAAGCTCTAAGAAAGAGCGGCCAGAAAGACAAAGCCACGGCTGCGTATCGCAAGGCCGTGGAATTGCGCCCGGGCTACGCGGAGGCCGCCAAGGCCCTGGCGGAACTTAAGCAGTGATCCGCGGAGCGCGCGCGGCGGACGCCGGAAGCCTGCGTCCCGGCTCGGCGAAAGCGCGCCCGCGGCCCACCCTTTCCAATCGCGTTACGGCAGCCAGTATTCGCTGCCGGGAACGGCTGGGGGCTGCGCCGGCTTGAGCTTTGTGAAGTCCGCCGCCGGAAGCGGCGCGCCAGCTTCCATGCTGTTATCGCAAGCGGTTGCATCCGATACCGGGGTGGCCGCAGGGACCGGTTTGTCCGGAGGGCTACTTGGCCGGGTCTCCGATTCAGGCTGGTACCACATCGTAATACCCCACTAACGGATAGGATACTCCCGTTCCGTGACCGCGGCGTTACGGCGTCAACGGGACCGGCGAACTCGGCTAGCCGGCCCGGAAAGCGCGCCTGGGGGCCGCGCTGGTTTGGTCGCCCTCGGCCGTGGGCGCGGGCAGGTTGATGCGGGCGGCCGCTTCAGTCGCGTGCAGGTCGCAATATGCGGCGACTACGCGCTGGCCGGCGGCCGCGGCCGGCGCCCCTGTCAGGACAAACGTGGCTACCGCCGGGCACCCTTGCACGGTGCACATAACGCTCTTCTCGCTTACGGGGCGAAACGTGGAACTCATGAAAATACCAGTGTAGCAGCGGGCCGCGGCTGGCCGGACGTAGCCCCGGTGCGCTGGCGTCAGACGCCCGCCCTTTTTAAGTCGTGCGCGGCGGGAGATTGGGGATCGAGCCGCAGGGCTTCCCGCCACTCCCCGGCCGCTTCCGATGCGCGGCCGAGCTTCGCGAAGGCCTGCCCCAGCTTCCAATGGGCTTCGGCCAGCGTGGGCTCATCGCCCTCGGGTTCGGCGGCCAGATAGGCGCGCAAGTACGCCGCAGCGCGATCGGGAGCGCGATCTTCCTCCACGAGCGTCTCGGCCGCACGGTAGCGCGGAGACAAGTCGTCGGGAACTTCGCGCGCCGCCGATGCCAGGACGGCGTCCAGATCGCTCCAGCGCTGCCCGGCCGCGTAGCAACTAGCCAGCGCCGCATAGGCCGCCGCGCGCCCCGGGTCGATTTTCAGGGCCTCTCCCGCCTCGCGCTCCGCCGCGGCGAAGCTGGGGTGCTCCGGCGCCAGGTAGAATTCCGCCAGCGCCATGCGCAGCTTGTAGGTGCGCGGCTCGGCGTCCGCGGCCTGCCGCAGCAGCGCCTCCGCGCGGCTACGGTCTCCTTGCGCTTGCGCCAGGCGCGCTTCCGCGGAGTAGCCTTGCGCCCGGTTCACTCCGGCGATGCGCACTGCCGTGGCGCGCGCCTTGGCGTTATCTCCGCCCGCGATGCCCGGCGCAACCAGATAAAACTCCATCAGGTCGCGCAGCGCCTGAACGTCGCTAGGGTCCATCGCCAGCGCGGCGTCAATCTCCTTCTTGAAGCGGCGCGCGAGGAACAACTGCTGCAAGGCCCCGCTATGTTCCGCCGCGATGCCCACGGCTTCCGCCACCTGGCGGTGGTACTTGGCGACGCTTCCATCGAGCGCCACCGCCTGCTCCGCCAGCCGCAGGGGCGCCTCGCGATCCCCGAAAGCCGCGTGGATTTGAGACTCCAGAAAGCACGCCAGCGCGTCATGCGGATTGGCGCGGAACCGAGCGTCCACCAGCGCGCGCGCCCGCTTCCAGTGTCCGGCTTCAATCAGCGCTTCGGCGGGAGTCTGCGCCACGCCGGCCGCGCACGCGGCGAGGCAAAGGACAACCAGCGCGGCCTTCACGCGGCTCCGCGCCGCAGCGCGTGCCACGCGCAAAACGAGTCCGCGCCGGGCTTGCCCAAGTAGCGTTCCAGTAGCGCTCCCGGGAGCTGTCGCATATCCACGGCGATCAGCGCGTCCAGCGCGTTTGAGAAGCGCCGGTCCACATTGCAGGCCACCAGTTTGCCGCCCGTTTTCAGGTACTGCTTGATGAGGATCGGGACGCCCTTGCCGTCTCCCTCCCAGTCCTCAATCAGCGCCGAAAGTTCGTTGATGCCGGCAGGAGCGCGCGGCGGCGTTTCCGGTTCGCGGAAGGGACGCGCCGCCGGGCGGAAGGCCTTGCGCGGAGCCGCCATTCCCGCCAAGTCCGTTCGCGGGTGGCTCTCCAGGTACCGCACCATCAAGCGCCGCGAAAACGGCCGGTAATCATTGCTGATGCTCACTCCCCCGAATAGAGTGGCGCATTCCGGGCGAGTGGCCACGTATCTCCCGATACCCTTCCACAGCAGCAACAGGGGTGCATATTGCTTCTGGTACTCCAGCCGCACGAAGGAGCGCCCCAGTTCGACGGCCGGCCCGAGCCGCTCGAAGAACCCTGGCCGGTAACGAAACAGCGTGCTGGTGTAAAGGCCGCGGGCGCCGTACCGCGGCAGAATATCCGGTGTCGGTCCCAAACGGTAAGCGCCGGCAATCTCCTGCGCGGTCTCGTTCCACAAAAACAGGTGCAGGTAGTAGCGGTCGAACGCGTCCAGATCGATGGAGCGCCCCACGCCTTCACCCACCTGCCGGAACGCAATCTCGCGCAAGCGTCCAATCTCGCGAACCACGTTGGGCGCCCCCGCGTAGGTCGCCAGGTAGGCTGTTAGCTCGCCGCCCTCGCAGAGCCGCGCGCCTTGCGGCAGGCGCGCGATTTCCGCCGCCAGCGCCGTATGCGGGGATGCGGGCGCGATGGCGTGCTTCCCGCGGACAATGCTCAGGCCCGCATTCGCCGCGGGCGCGCGCCGCTCTAAGTGATCGCCGCCCGCGTCCAGCGCGTAGGTCCGGCAGCGCAGGTATTCAATGGCCGCCTGGGCGTCCGGCAAGGCCTTTAGCAGCGCCGCGCTTACCGGCCTGCCCACGCGCACTTCCACGGAGCGTCCGCGCTTGTTCAGGAGCTCCCGCGGAAGGCTGGCCGTGCGCAGCCCCGCATGCACGCCGCCGGCGAGCTGGAACAGAACGCTGTTCGCGCCCTTGAAGAACACCGGGACTGCCGCCGCGTCTCCAAGCTGCGCGATCCTGGCGATAGCCGGGTTCCAGGGCGGCTCATGGAACACGCCGCGCTTCCAAACCACGTGCGCCACCTCACCCGATGGGAAAGCGGCCAGCATGCCGCCTTGCCGCAGCCAACGCAGGCACTCGCGGAGCGCCAGGGCGTTGGCCGCCTCCAGTCCTTTCCTGCCGAACGGGTCGACGAAAATGCATTTCTCGCGAAGCTCCGGAATCGCGGCCAAAAGGGAATTGGCCAGGATGCGCACGTCGGGGCGGATCTTCGAAAGCAGCTCCGTGAGCACAGCGCCCTCCAACAGTCCGAACGGGTGATTCGCCACGACCACCGCTGGCCCCTTGGCGGGAATATGGCTAAGCGCCTCGGCGCCGGCGCGAACTTCAATGCCCAGCGCGCTGATCAAGCCGCCGAGCGCGTCTCCGCCACCCCCTGAGGCGCGCACGGCATGAATCGTATCCTTGAGACGGTCAAACCAAAACAATTTCTGGATCGCTGGTTCGGCTGGGCGCAACAGGCTGCGCAGCGGTTCATCCAAAAGGCCTGTAACAAGGGGCAGGACGGGAGTCTCGGCG
>DATKOS010000087.1:0-11629 GCA_035524535.1 Bryobacteraceae bacterium | reverse complement strand
GCTGGTGATCCCGCGCAACCCTTCGTGCACCCAGATCTCTTTTCCCGTCGTGGCGTCCAGCGCCACCAGCGAGCTGTTGCGTCCAACCGAGTACATCACGTTGCGTACCACGATCGGGTTAAACCCCGTCTCTCCGGGTTGGTAGCTCCAGGCCACTTGCAATTGGTTCACGTTGGCCTTGGTGATCTGTTTGCTCTTGATGTAATGCGAGCTGTCCGTGCCACCACCATAGTCCGACCACGATTCGTCCTGGCCATACGCCAGCGGAAGCGCCATCATGGCGCACAGGGCGATCAGCGCTCCCCTGGATACACTCTTTCTTTCAGACATCGTTCCCCCTCTGTCCTGCCTGCCCCTAATTTCAATATCAACCCTGCATCCCCATGCCGGATTCCGGCGGCGATACTTCCCAGCGCAGCCGGCCGCCGGCGATTTGGAGGCGGTCTTCGCGGCTTCCTGTCCGCCCAGCCCCGCGCGAAGGTCCGAATACGTCATAACGCGCCACGCCGGTTCCATTCGCGCGAACGCCCCTTTACCGTTTACTTTCTCGGCCTGATCCAGAATATCAAGGAACGTCAAGCTCGGAAACGGAATTCGCACGCCCGGCCCGGCCTTGACACCGCCTTCAATCCAGAATAAGATTCCTCAAGAGTTATCGTTTAAGTGGGCGTTGCTTTGCGCGGGCGGCGGCCGCCCGCCTTCTCCGCGCCGTTTCGCGGACCCGGCGATTCGAGCCATGCCCCTTCCGCGTGCAGCGGGAATACAGAAAAAAGGGTGGGAACTGCCTGCCTGGAACCGGTCAGGCGGATCGAGGATAGAATGTGGCGGGGCCCCGGACAAGCGGCGGCCGGGCCGTGGCTGGGGGCAAAATGCCATACAAAGGCGAGGAAAACGACATGAAACGCGACATGAGCCGGAGAGAATTCTCCCTGGCGGCGGGCTTGGGTTTTGGCGCATTGGGCACGGCATTGGGCCAGCAAGCGCCCGCGCGGAGGCTGAAATTCGGCCACACGGGAATCACGTGGCGCGCCCCCGAGGATGCCATTGCGGATATCGGCCGCCTGGGGTTCTGGGGCTTTGAGCCGTTCGGGAACGTGCTCGAGCAGTGGGAATCCCGCGAAGGCGGAATGGGGGCCTTGCTGGAGAAGAATAACCTGCCGCTGATCTCGGCGTATTGCGGCACTACTCTGCAGGACCCCACCAAGCGCGCCGACGAGGTGGCCAAACTGGTGCGGTGGGGCAACATTATTAAGAAGTACGGCGGAACCACCGTTGTCATCGGCCCCGGGGGCCGCGGCCGCAATTACGATTTCAAGGCCGCCAAGGACAACATCGTGGCTTCCCTGAACGAGATTTGCAAGCAGCTCGCCGATATCGGCATGATCGGCGCTCTGCACCAGCACACGGGTACGGAAGTCGAGCTGCATGACGAAGTCTACGCCGTGCTGGAATCCGTGGACGCTAAGTACGTGCGGTTCGGCCCCGATGTCGGGCAGCTTCAAAAAGGTGGATCGGACCCCGTGCAGGTGCTTAAAGACTTCCTGCCGCTCATCCGCCACGTCCACTTCAAAGACTACAACGGCGGACCTTACTGGACCAACTATTGCCCGCTGGGCTTTGGCAAGGTGGACCTGCATGCCGTGCTGGACGTGCTGGAATCGCAACCCGAGCTGAAGATCGCCATGGTGGAGCTCGATTCCGGCGGCCGTCCTCCCTACACGCCGCTGCAGACCGCAACCATGGCCAAGGAGTATCTATCGAATCTCGGATATACGTTTCGGTCCTAGAGACCAGGACAGGCGCATCCCTGAGAGCCGCTACAGCGGACAGGCAGTAGAATGAGATACATGGCTGTCCGGATGAAGGACATCGCGCGCGATCTCGGCGTCTCTACGGTTACCGTCTCCAAGGCCATTCGCAACCATAGCGATATCAGTCCCAAGACGCGCAGACGCGTTCTGCAGCGCATCAAGGAGCTGAACTATCAGCCGAATCTGGCGGCTCGCACGCTGGTCACGGGGCGAACATACGCCATCGGTCTGATTGTTCCGGATCTCGTGCATCCCTTCTTCGGGCAGGTCGCCAAGTCACTCGCCCGAGTCTTGCGCGAACGGGACTACGGTCTGGTGATCTCCTCATCGGAAGAAGATCCGGCCCTGGAGCGAGATGAGATTGAGCGCTTGCTGGCCCGCCGCGTGGATGCCCTGATTGTCGCTTCCGCGCAGAGGACCATCGAGAGCTTTCGCCGTATCGGCGAGGAGGGGGTTCCCTACATTCTCATCGACCGCTACTTCGACGGGCTGCCAGCGCACTTTGTGGGCGTCCAGGACGAGGAAGTGGGAGACTTGGCGACGCAACACCTGATCGATGTCGGCTGCCGCCGGATCGCTCACATTCGTGGGCCGGAGATCAGCCCCGCGCTGGGCAGAATGGAAGGCTATCGCCGGGCTCTTGCCCGGAACCGGCGCGTCACGCCGCCGTCATACGTGGTTACGGCGCGTTCCAGCGATGACGCCGGGGACAACCGCGGCTATGACGCCATGCAGCAACTGCTGGAGTTGAAGCCGCTCCCGGACGGAGTCTTCTGCTACAACGACCCCATCGCGTTTGGCGCGCTGCGGGCCACGCTGGAGCGCGGCCTTCGCGTTCCCGAGGACATTGCCGTCGTCGGCTGCGGCAATGTCCTGAATGCCGCCTTCCTGCGCGTGCCGCTCACCAGCATCGATCAGGATAGCGTCGGAATCGGAGAGAGGGCCGCGGAACTGGCCCTCGGCATCATTGAAGCGAAGAAACCTTCCGCCAAGCCGAAAAGCATTCTCCTCCACCCGACCTTGGTGGCGCGGGATTCCACCCGGCGAAGCTGATCCTTACAGCGAGCCTTGCACGTGCGCAATCCCGGCGAGCGGTTGTCCGCCTCCCACGCTGACATCCACCTTCGTCTTCGGCAGGTCTCCGGCGGCCACGGTAAACTTCACCTGACGGCTCTCCCCCGCCTTCAAATGGATCCGCTGGAATCCGCGCAGGTTGCGGATCGGCGCCTCCGCGTCCGTCCCTCCGCCCACATAGAGCTGCACGACCTCATCTCCCTCGCGGGAAGACGTGTTCTTAACCGTTGCGCTTACTTCCGCGCCGCTTGCCGTGCGTTTGGCGCTTAGGCCCGAATAGGCGAACGTGGAATAGCTGAGCCCATAACCGAAAGCGTACAAAGGCTCGCCGGTGAAGTAGCGATAGGTGCGGTCCTTCATCGCGTAGTTGGTGAACTCCGGAACCTGGTCCAGACTCTTATAGAAGGTAACCGGCAGGCGGCCCGCCGGATTGTTCAGGCCGGCCAGTGTGTCCGCAATGGCCGATCCCGCCTCCTCTCCGCCGTACCAGGCCGAAAGCACCGCCGTCGCCCCGGCCGCCGCGGAGTTGATGGCCACGGCGCTGCCGCTGGTCAGCACCACAACCGCCGGCTTTCCGGTAGCGATGATGGCTTTGACCAGGTTTTCTTGCGGCTGTGGAAGGTCAATGGTCGCGCGGTCATGGCCTTCGCCTTCCTGCGACCCATTCAACCCCACGAAGACCAGCGCCACGTCGGCGTCTTTTGCCGCCGCAACCGCCTCGGCGAGCATCGCGGACGCGGGAGGAATCCAGTTCAACTCGGCTCCGCCGCCGCGGCCGTCCTGCGTGTACTCCACTTTGATGGCGTACCTCCGCCCTGCTTCGAACTGCATGGGCGCCGCCGCGCCGCGCCGTCCGCCCTGTCCGGGCCCCATGCCCTGGCCCTGACCTGGACCCAGCCCGGCCGGACGCGCGCCGGCGGGTCCGCTCGGGTTGACTTCCTTGCCGTCAAGAAACAGCGTGATCTTCCCGTCGCGGTTCCACTGTCCGGTACGCGCGGAAAGCACGTAGTCGCCCGTCGCCGGGGGAACGAACGTGCCGGTCCAGCGGATGGAGTACTTGTCGCCGTTAACGGCCGCAACCACGGCCGGCTCTTCCATGTTGGCGTCAAAGTAAATGCGCGGCTCCACGCGGCGCAGCTTCGGCTCTCCCTGAAAACCGGGGTTGTCGAAGTATTCCGCTTCCAGTCCTTCGCCCTTGCCGTCCGGAGGCATGAGGAATCCCGAATCCACCAGCGCCGCCGTGGACGCGGTGTAGGTGGCGCCAAGCGCGTAGCGCACGCGGGCCTTGGCGAATTGCTGGCGGATGCCCTCGAGCGGAGTCACCTGCTTCGAGGAGATGCCGTTGTAGTTGCCCAGCAGGCCGATCGGATCGTTCGCGGAAGGCCCCACCACGGCGATCCTGGCAATGGACGGCTTCAGCGGCAGGAAGCCGCCCTGGTTCTTGAGCAGCACAATGGACTCGCGTTCCGCTTGGCGCGCCAGTTGGCGGTGAGCCGCGGAATCGTTTTCCGAATAGGGGATCTTGGCGTACGGCACGCGCTCCTGCGGATCGAACATGCCCAAACGGATGCGGGCGACGAAGAGTCGCTCCGTGGCGCGCGTGATCTCGGCTTCCGAAATGGCGCCCGCCTGGACTTCATTGGCGAGCGTGGCGTATTCGCCGCCGCAGGTCAGGTCCGTGCCCGCCTTGACGGCCGCCACTGACGCCGCGCCTTGCGTCGGGGCGTAATGGTGGCTTCGAAAGATGTCGCCGATTGCGCCGCAATCGCTCACCACAAAGCCCTGAAATCCCCACTGTTCGCGCAAGTGTTTCTGCAGCAGGTCCGTGTTGGCGCAACCGGGCACGCCGTCCACGGAGTTGTACACGCACATGACCGAATCGGCCTTGCCCTCGGTCACCGCGGCCTTGAAGGCCGGCAGGTAGGTATGCTCCAGGTCGTATTCGCTGGGCTTGGCATCGAAGGTATGCCGCAACGGCTCGGGACCGCTGTGCACGGCGTAATGCTTGGGCGTCGCGACCACCTTCAGGTAATGTGGATCGTCCCCCTGCATGCCGCGCACGAAAGCCACGCCCATGCGGCTGGTCAGGAAAGGGTCCTCGCCGTAGGTTTCCTGGCCGCGTCCCCAGCGGGGATCGCGGAAGATATTCAGGTTAGGCGACCAATACGTCAGCCACGCGATGCGGCCGGGAGAGTTGCCGGGCGGCACTTCGGGGATGGGCGGGCGGCGTTGCGCCTCGTTGTACTTGGCGCGCGCCTCGGTGGATATCGCCTCCGCCACGCGGTGCACCAGATCCGGGTCGAAGCTCGAACCCATACCGATCGGCTCGGGAAACACGGTGGCGCGCCCTGAGGCCACGCCGTGCAGCGCCTCGTTCCAGTAGTTGTAGACGCCCACGCCCAGGCGCGGTATCGCCGGGGCGCTGTTCTGCATCTGGAGGACCTTCTCCTCCAGCGTCATCCGCGAGACCAGATCCGCCGCGCGCTGCTCGGGCGGCAGGCTCGGATTCAAGTACGGCGCATCGGCCGGCGGCTGGCTAAACGAAGCGGCGGCCAGCGACAAAAGGGCGATTCCGTATACGGGGAGCCTCAACTCTAAATCTCCTTTGCGTAATTGCTGCTCACTGCTATTCTATATAAAATCTCGGAAGTAAACGGTAAAGGAGACTCTATGATCGAGTTCAGCCGCAGGGACCTGTTTAAGACCGCGCTGGCTGCTCCTGCCGCCGCGGGCGCCCAGTCCGGTTCGCCGGCCGGAGCGCGAGGCCAATCCCAGGGCGGCGCCGTTCCTCAAGTTGCTTCCCCCGCCGGCCGCGAGCGGCTGCTGCTGGATTTCGGATGGACCTTCCACTTCGGCCACGCCGCGGACCCGGCTCAGGACTTCGATTTTCGCGGCAACTTCTCCAAGACCGGCAATTTCGGCGCGGTGGCCACCGCCCTGTTCAACGATAGCGATTGGAAGGCGGTGGACCTGCCGCACGATTGGGCCATCGATCTGCCCTTCACCAATGACTCCTCGTTGTCGAGCAAAGGCTTCTATCCGCTGGGGCGCGCCTACCCCGCAACCAGCATTGGCTGGTACCGCCGCATTTTCGATCTCCCTGCTTCCGACGCCGGCCGGCGCATTTCGATCGAGTTCGATGGCGCCTATCGTGAAGTTTGCGTCATCCTGAACGGCTTCTACATCGGCCGTCACATCGGCGGATACGATCCGTTCAGTTTCGACGTCACGGACTTCGCCAGCCCCGGCGGGCGCAACGTGTTGGTGGTCCGCGTGAACGCCACCGAGAGCGACGGCTGGTTCTACGAGGGCGCGGGCATCTATCGTCACGTCTGGCTGGTAAAGACGCATCCGGTTCACGTGAAGAAGTGGGGCACGTTCGTGAGGTCGCAGGTGGCCGGCGGCGCGGCGACGCTCAAGGTCCGCACCGAACTGGAGAACCATGGCCGCGCCGCGAGCCACGCGCGCGTCACTTCCACGGTTCTCGACCCCTCCGGCAAGGTGGTGGGCAAGGCCACGGCGCTGCCCGTCTCCATTCCGGAACTGGGCGAACAGGAATTGGAGCAGCAGGTCGTGGTGCGCTCGCCCGCGCTCTGGTCGCTGGAAAAGCGCAATCTTTATAAGTTGGTTACCGAAGTGGAGGCCGGCGGCGCCGCCGTCGATCGCTACGAAACCACCTTCGGCATCCGCACCTGCGCGTTCGACGCGCAGAGGGGCTTCTTCCTGAACGGCCAGTCCGTGAAGCTCAAGGGAACCTGCAACCATCAGGATCACGCGGGCCTGGGCGCGGCGCTGCCGGATTCCGTGCAGTACTACCGCGTCCGCAAGCTCCAGGAGATGGGCTGCAACGCGCTGCGCACCTCGCATAACCCGCCCACCCCGGAACTGCTCAACGCCGCCGACGAACTCGGCATGTTGGTCTTCGATGAAACGCGGATGATGTCCTCCAACCCGGAGGGCCTCTCGCAGCTTGAGAACCTGGTACGGCGGGATCGCAACCACCCCAGCGTCTTCCTGTGGTCGCTGGGCAATGAAGAGGGCCAGGCCGCAACCGACAAGGGCTACCTGATTCTCTCCGCCATGAAGGAGGCGGTGCGCCGGCATGACGACACGCGCCCTTGTTCGATGGCCAACAATAGCGCCGGAGCCATGGGCAAGTTCGGCTTCGCCGCGCTGGACGTTCAGGGCTATAACTACGCCGATCCCACCGCGGACGCCTATCACAAGGCCAGTCCCACGGTCCCGGTGATGGGCACGGAGCAGGTGAGCGCCGTGGCCACCCGCGGCATCTACATCATGGATCCGGACCACGGCTTTGTCGGCTCCTACGATCCCTGGACCACTTCCGGCCGCGCCTCCTGCGAGGGGTGGTGGACGTTCTGCGATGCGCGGCCGTGGATGGCCGGCGGCTTCATCTGGACCGGCTTCGATTATCGCGGCGAACCCTCGCCCTACGGCTGGCCCAATATCAGCTCTCAGTACGGCATCATCGACACCTGCGGCTTCCCCAAGGACAGCTTCTTCTATTTCCAGTCCTGGTGGACCGCGAAACCGGTTCTGCACGTGTTTCCACACTGGAATTGGCCGGGGCTGGAGGGGCAGGAAATCGCGGTTTGGGTCTATTCCAACCTGGATCGCGTGGAGCTCTTCGCCAATGGCCAAAGCCTAGGCGCCAAGGACCTGAAGAAGGACGGCCACCTGGCCTGGAACGTGAAGTACGCGCCGGGCTACATCGAGGCGCGGGGCTTCAAGGATGGCAAGCTCGCCCTGACGGAGCGGCGCGACACCGTCGGTACTCCCGCCCAACTCGTGCTCACCTCCGATCGCCGCACGGTGAATGCGGATGGCGAGGACGTCGCCATGTTCGCCGTCGAGGTGCGGGACGCCCAGGGCCGCTATCACCCTTTGGCGGACAACCAGGTCAGCTTCCGCGTCTCGGGGCAGGGCACGATCCTGGGCACGGGTAACGGCGATCCCACCAATCACGAGCCCGACCGCGGTGCGTCCCGCAAGGCATTCAACGGATACTGCATGGCGGTTGTGCAATCCACCAAGGCTGCGGGGAGGATCACGGTGGAGGCGGCTTCGCCGGGCTTGACGCCCGCCAGAGTCACCATCGCCTCCACGGCCGTGACCCTCCGCCCGCAGGCTGCGGTCTGGCAACGCGAGGTTCCGGCCGGCGAAGGGATCACGGGGCTCTGGAGGCCGGAACCGGTGGCGGCCGCAGCCGGCCGCGGCGGCAACGGCGGCGCGGTGTACACCTTCCGCCAAAACGGCGCCGCGCTTACCGGAAGCGTGGAAGGCGCCGGCGGGCGCGGAGGCGCCGGCGAGGCGCCGGTTGCCATTGAGAACGGCCGGGTGGATGGTGGCGCCATTTCGTTTACGGCGGGCGGCGTCTCTTACACCGGCGCGATTCGGGGCGAAGGCATTGAGATCCAGCGCGCGGCGGCGGGGGGGCGGGGCGGCCCGCCGGCCCAGCAGCAAGCGCCGGCGGGGCCGCGTCCCGCCATTGGACCTCCGCCCGACGGCTCCGATCCGTCCAACTTCGCCACCGTGGCCGCCATCACGGGCCGCCCCGCGGGCAGAGGCGGCGGCGGACGAGGCGCTTTTACCGCGCAGCCGGTTGTGCTGCGCAGGGCGTTACGGTAGAGGCAGGGAGTTGAGAGTGTTTCGGGCCATTCATCCATGTAGATAGGGGAGGAAGCATGAAGCTTACCCGACGCCAGGCGCTGGCAGCCATTGGCGCACCCGCGATTCTCAGACGGGCGCGCGCCGCCAACGGGCTATTGGAAATCGCTCCCGGGCCGTTTCAGGGCACGCGCGAATCGCTCAGGGAATGGCGGATTCCGGCCTGGTACCGCGACGCCAAGTTCGGCATCTGGGCGCACTGGGGGCCGCAATCGCAGCCGGAAGCCGGAGACTGGTACGCCCGCAACATGTATATCCAGGGGCAGGCGCAGTACAACTATCACGTCAAGACGTACGGACACCCCACCAAATTCGGCTTCAAGGACGTGATTCCCACCTGGAAGGCGGAGAAGTTCGATCCCGAGCACCTGATTGGCCTGTACAAGAAGGCCGGCGCGAAGTACTTCTGCACCATGGGCGTGCATCACGACGGGTTCGACCTGTGGAAGTCCGTCCACCAGCCGCGCTGGAACGCGGTCGCCATCGGTCCCCAGAAAGACATCGTCGGACTTTGGAAGAAGGCCACTCAGAAGGCTGGGCTGCGGTTTGCAGTGAGCGAGCACCTGGCGCCCAGCTACCACTGGTTTTCGCCGTCGCATACCAGCGATAAGACCGGACCCCTGGCCGGCGTGCCTTACGACGGCGCCAATCCCGCTTTCGCCGATCTGTATCACGACCTGCCGGCGGACTACCCGTATGGCAAGCAAGTCAATGACCGCCAGGCGCCGGACCCCTGGAAGCAGCACTACTTCAAACGCATCAAGGACCTGGTGGACAACTATCAGCCAGACCTGCTCTACACCGATGGCGATATCTTCTTCGAGGAGTACGGCCTGGCGCTGGTCGCGAACCTCTACAACACCAGCGCCAAGATCCACGGCGGTCGGGTGGAAGCCGTATACACCAGCAAGCTGGCGAGCGACTGCGAAACCGGGACGTGCATTCTCGACTGGGAGCGCGGTGTGGCCGCTGGAATTCCCGCCAACCCGTGGCAGACCGACACTTCCGTCGGAGACTGGCACTACCGCAGGGACGACAAGTACAAGACGCCCAAGCAGGTAGTCGACATGCTGGTCGATATCGTCAGCCGCAACGGCAACCTGATGCTCAACTTCCCGCTTCCCGGCAACGGCATGCTGGACGACACGGAATTGAAGCTCCTCGATGAGATCACGCGCTGGATGGCGGTAAATAGCGAAGGCATCTACGCCACGCGTCCGTGGAAGATCTTCGGCGATGGGCCGGTGGCGACAGCGCCGGCCTCCGGACGCGGCACGCGGTTCAATGAGGCGGGCCGGCGGGATCTCACGGTCGAAGAAGTACGTTTCACGGCCAAGGGCAGTACGCTCTACGCCTTTGTGATGGGCTGGCCGGAAAGAGAAGCCGTAATCAAAGCGTTATCCACCGCAAACAGCAGTGCCGCATTTCGGGTGAAGCACGTCGAGTTGCTGGGATTCAAGGGGAAGGTGAATTGGACCCAGGATGAACGAGGACTGAGGGTTTCCCTGCCCCCGGAGAAGCCCTGCGACCACGCGGTCGCCTTCAAATTGTTGGGGGCCTGACGGCGGGGCAGCCGTGCCGCCGCAATCGGAGTCTTGGATCGGAAAGGAGTCTCGATTATGAATCGCTCACGCGTTTTCGCCGCGGCCGCGCTGGTGGCCGCTTGTCTGCCGTCGATGGCGTTTGGGCAGCCCGCCGCGGGCCGGGGTGGCAGAGGAGGGCCCGCCGTGGTTTCGCCTGAAGTGTCCGCCGACGGGCACGTCACGTTTCGCCTCCTTGCGCCGGATGCCGCCGCGGTCACGTTCCTGGACGATGACTTCGCCCCGATGCTATCGGCCGGAGGCCCGGGCCCGCTCGCCGGTTCCACCACTCCCGCCGTTCCAGCCGGCACCAAGGTGCCCGCCGGAGGGCTGGTGTTTACCAAGGGCCCGAACGGAATCTGGGAGACCAGCTTCGGACCGCTGCCGCCCGGGGCGTATCGTTACGCCTTCCAGGTGGACGGGGCGAGGGTAATCGATCCAGCCAATACGCATACCTCGGAATCCAACACCCTGGTATGGAGCCTGTTCAGCGTTCCGGGCTCGCCGCTGATGGACACCCGGGACGTTCCGCACGGCGCCGTCGCGTCGGTGTTCTACTATTCCGCGGTCCTGAAGACCACGCGGCGCATGCATATCTACACACCGCCGGGGTATGAAGCGGGGAACCAGAAATACCCCGTGTTCTACCTGCTGCATGGCGCCATGGACACGGACGACGCCTGGACCTCGGTGGGCCGCGCGGGCTTCATTTTGGACAATCTGCTGGCGGACAAGAAGATCAAGCCGATGATCGTCGTGATGCCCGCTGGCCACCAGCCCGGCCAGACCGGCATGCCCGCGGCCGCGCCCGCTTCCGGCGCGGGTGGGGCGCCGGCAGTGAACCCATTTACCAGCGAGTTCATGACGGACATGCTGCCGTACGTGGAGAAGCATTACCGCGTAATCCCTGACCGCCAGCACCGCGCCATCGCGGGCCTGTCCATGGGCGGCTCGCAGACGCTAGACATCGCGTTCCGGCATCTCGACATGTTCGCGTACATCGGGGTGTTCAGTTCCGGCGCAAGCCTGGGCGGCGGACGCCGTGGGCCAGCCGCGGGCGCCGCGCCGGCAGCCGCCACCGCCGCGCCGGCCCCCGCCGCGCCGCCGCAGAACGATTGGGAGACGCAGCACTTGGCCAACCTGGACAACGCCGCGCTTAAGAAGGGACTCAAGCTCATTTGGCTGAGCACCGGCGTGGACGACGGGCTGATTACAAACACGCGCAGCACCGTGGAAATGCTCAAGAAGCACGGCTTCCAGCCGGTGTTTCAGGAGAGCGCCGGTGCGCATAGCTGGTTCAACTGGCGGAACTACCTGATTGAGTTCACGCCGCGACTATTTTAGGACTAGCGAGCGCCAGCTTTAGGGTTGGCGAGCGCCAGCGGGGTGGAGCGCCCGGAGCGCCGTTCTCCGCCGCCTCGCCCTGCTGGGGACGGCCGAGATACCGCCGCCGGGCGTGAACGGGGCCGTCAAATG
>DATKOS010000086.1:0-3429 GCA_035524535.1 Bryobacteraceae bacterium | reverse complement strand
TGCCCTCCAGTTGGTCCATCATGCGCAGCGCCAGCCGGGGCGTACCGCCATCCAGTTCCGTATACGCCAGTTTCGTGCCGTCGCGGGAGAGGGCCGGCACTCCGAAGAACTCCTTCTGCGTATACATCCAACGGGTTACTGGCCGCGTTTCGACGGCGGGCTTGTGCAGCAACCCCCACGCCACACCGGCTCCGCCGATCGCCACCGCAGCCGCGAATGGCAGCCACCACGCCTTCGATCTCGCGGACGCCGGCGCCGGGGCCGCTATTGCCTGGGCCGGCTCCTCCGGCGCGTCGATCTCCATCCAGGCGTCGCCGATGTCGCGGAGCCGCTTCTTCGGGTCCCGCTCCATGCAGCGTTGCAGCAGCCGCCGCACTTTGGGGGGCGTTCCCGCCGGCAGGAGCTTCCAATCGATTTCCGCGCGCAGCACCGCCGCCAGCGTATCGGAGACCGTCTCGCCCTCGAACGTCGTCTTGCCCGTTAGCATTTCGAAGAGCACTACCCCGAACGCCCAGATGTCCGCGCGCTTGTCCACCGGCTTGCCCCGCGCCTGCTCCGGGCTCATGTAGCCCGCCGTGCCCAGAATCACACCGGCGCGCGTCGATTCCAGCGTGAGCGTCGGCGAATTCGTCAGGTCGCCGCCCGATGCCGGGGAGCCCTCAAACGCCTTCGCCAATCCGAAATCCAGAACCTTCACCTTGCCGTCCGGTGTCAGCTTGACGTTGGCCGGCTTGAGGTCGCGATGGACAATGCCCTTCTCGTGCGCGGCTTCCAGAGCATCGCCAATCTGGCGCGCCAGCGCCAGCGCTTCCTCCACCGCGATGGGCCCTTCCGCTATGCGCTCCGAGAGAGCCGGCCCTTCCACCAGTTCCATCACCAGCGCACGGGCGCCGCCCGATTCCTCCAGCCCGAAAATCGCCGCGATGTTCGGATGGCTCAGCGCCGCCAACGCCTGCGCTTCGCGCTTGAAGCGCGCCAAGCGATTCGCGTCATTCCAGAAGGCGGGCGGCAGCGTCTTGATCGCTACGTCGCGATTCAGCCGGGAATCGTGCGCGCGGTACACTTCGCCCATTCCGCCCGCGCCAATCGCCGCCGTGATTTCATACGGCCCCAGTTGAGAACCTACGGAAAGCGCCATATCCCCTCGCTCGCTCCATCCCCGAGGCCGACCATTCTACACCCGCTGCCGGAAATCCGCCTCCGGATTCTCCCGGCTGAGCCGCGCTCGGCCGGCCCGGCTTTCTCTTACCATGGTGGTGTGGCTCGCGATTCTTCTGGCCTTAGCGATTGCGCCGCTGTCCGCCCAAACCCGCATCCAGAAAAAGCCGTCCGCCGCCCAGCGCCTTCCACCGCCGCCACCCGACAAGTGGCCCATTCGCACGCTGGCCGTGGAGGGAAACCGCATCTACACTGCCCAGGAAGTCCTCGCGGCGGCCGGCCTTAAGACCGGCGACGTAGCCGGCAAAGCGGATTTCGACGCCGCCCACGACCGCCTGCTGGCCACCGGGGCCTTCTCCACGGTGGGTTATAAGTATGATGTCCCACCCGGCGCGGAGGGTTCGAGCGCCGTCATCATGGTGACGGAAAACGACGTTTTGCCCGTCCGCTTTTATCAGCTCGGGGCACCGGATTCCGATCTCGAAGCCTGGCTGTATGCGCGCCAGCCGCTCTTTTCCGCCGCCCGGCTGCCCTCCACCCAGGACGCCATCGCGCGCTGGACGCAGTGGATACAGGAGTACCTCGCGGCTCACAACCTGGACACGAAGATCCTGGGCGATGTGGAGCCGTGGCCCACGCAATTGGCCATTGTCTTTCGCCCCGCCAGGAATCTCCCCGCCGTCGCCGAGGTGAATTTCGAGGGCAGCCACGCCTTTTCGGCCGAAGAACTCCGCGCGGCCGTGGCCGGCGCGGCCGTTGGAGCCGCCTACACCGAGGGCAATTTCCGCCTCATTCTGGATTCCGCTATCCGCCCGGTCTACGAATCCAAGGGTTTCCTGCGCGTCGGTTTTCCGGAAGTGCGGGCGGAGCCGGCGGCCGGAGTGCAGGGCGTGCGGGTGCGCGTCACGGTGGAGGAAGGCGAGCCCTACAAGTTCGGCAAACTGCTGCTTGCCGCGCCCACGCCCCTGCCCGCCGCGGAGGTGCTGCGATGCTTCGATGTCCGCGCGGGCGCGCTCGCCGATTTCAGCCGTGTCGCCGACGGCCTGGAGAAAGCCCGCAAGCTCTTCCGCCGCTCCGGCTACTTGAATGCCCAAGCCGCCTCGGACCGCGCTGTTCACGATGCCGATAGGACCGTCGATGTCTCCATCCGCGTGGACGCGGGCGCGCAGTATACGATGGGGCGGCTCGAAATCGCCGGTCTGGATCTTGAGGCCGAGGCGCAGATGAAGCGCGCCTGGGGCATCAAGGCGGGCGCTCCCTTCGACCCGGACTACCCGCAGCAGTTTCTTGACCGCATCCGCAACGAAGGGCTCTTCGACAATTTGGGCAAGACTACCCCTGCCACACGGATCGACGAGAAAAGCCATACGGCGGACGTTACCCTGACCTTCGCCGGCCTCCGCGCCCCGCCGCCAGCCGCGCGTGGCCGCCGTCAATAAGCCAGCCCCGGGGCCCCCGGGCCGTGCAAGCGGCGTCCTCGTGAGGCGTCCGCCTACTGCCGCACCTTCCAAAGCAACTGCCGCAACATCCCCATCAGCACCGGAGCATCCCGCCCCGTGATGTTCAAGCGCCGCACCAGCCGCCGGGTTTTCTCATCGGCTGAAGTCGCGGTCACCGGATTGATGTAGCCGCTTTCCCGCAGGGCGTCCAGCAGCAGGTCCGTCACCTGCTCATTTTGCGCCCCGGTCGCCAGGCGAATGGCCTCCGTGGCTCTCCGCACGGCCTTCGGATCGCGAGCCAGTTCCCACAGGCACACGGCCACGGCCTGGCCCAGGTTCATCGAGGGAACGTCGTCACCGGTGGGAATGCGCACCAGCCACTGGCAATGGCTCAAGTGCTCATTGCCGAGGCCGGATTTCTCCGACCCGAATAGCAGCGCCACGGGCGCGCCTTCCAACGCCCGCTTCATGAGCCGCGCTCCCGGTTCCAACCGCCGCAAAGTGTGCTGCAACTCGCGGCGGCCCGCCGCCGTGGTGCCCACCACCAGCCCACAGTCCGCCACCGCCTCCGCCACGGTATCGAATTGCTTGGCCACCCTCAGCACGCCGGCTCCGCCCACGGCGGAACGCGCCTCGCGGAACGCAACGTCGTAAGGCCGCACCACGCGCAGCCGCCGAAATCCGAAGTTCGCCATGGCGCGCGCCGCAGCGCCGATGTTCAGGGGGTTGCGCGTCTCCACCAGCACGACGCGCAAATGATCTTTCCAGTTCAGTTGAGCCGAGCCTCCCGGCCCGCACTAACCATTGTGCCAGCAGGACGCGCAAATCGATT
>DATKOS010000085.1:0-7611 GCA_035524535.1 Bryobacteraceae bacterium | reverse complement strand
CGCGGTAGCATTCGGCGGGGTCGAAGCTGTTCTCGCGGATGGCGCGCAGCATGTCGGCCGCCGTTCCCCCGAACAGCAACTGCGCCGCGAAAAGGAACGCCGCCAGCCGTCCCATGGGATATAGTATGGCGCCACCGCAGCGGATTGTGGCGCCGAACGAGATCCGCCGAACGTCCCAATCGCGGGGCGTCCGCGGCTGCCGGACACCGGCCGCCTTGTGTTCGTGAACTCACTGAAGCCTACGTGGAACGTTGGGGCCCCTGCCTCCAGGGCGACCGGCTCATGGTCGAGAGGGTCACTGGGTGGCCCGGCCCTTTTCCGCATGGAAGCCTCCCCTCCTGAGCCGCCTCCGTCAGGTGGACAAAAGTTGGTCGTTCGCGAAGCTGCTGCCGCAAACCCCGCCGCCCTCGATGCGCAGGCGGGGCTGGGAACGCCGGCCATCCCTTCTACCCTGCCTTGGGCCTGGTATGCAGGTGTTGCGCGCCGCGCTTCGCCCGCTCGCCCAGTTCGCGGATGTTAAAGCCGGTGAGCGCCACGGCCACGGCGCCGGCGGCCAGCAGTGGGATGGTCTCGGCGGCCAGCATGATGTTGGAGAAATTCTTGGCGTCGGTGCGCTCCACATCGAAGAGCCCCATGGCGAGCACGCAGGCCACCTGAATCAGCCCGAGATTGGCCGGGCCATTGGGGATGACGATGGCCAGGCGGATGATGGTGACGATCCCGGCGGCGGACCAGAAGCCCAGGTCGAGCGCATCGGCCTTCATGAGCAGCCAGACCGTGAGGATCTGGAGGCCCAGGTAAACCAGGCTCTGCAGGCTGGCCAGGCCCAGGGTGCGGCCGTTGCCCATGAGGTGCAGGCCTTCCACTACGTGGCGGGCGGTGGAGGCCCAGCGGCTCTCCTTCAGAATGGCGTGGGCGTGCTGCTTGTGAAACACCACCCAAAGGAGCAGGCCCGCGCCCACGGCCATGAGCCCGATGAGGGCGCGCGCGCCGATGGTGAGATCGTCAGGCATGTTGCGCACGAAGGCCGCGGTGACCAGGAAGGTAACTACCAGCCAGAAGCCGTCGATCAGCCGTTCCAGCGCGGCGGAGGCGATGCTGAGGGAGAGGCGGATGCCGTTCCAATGCGCCAGCATGTAGCAGCGGATGAGCTCGCCGGGACGCAATGGCAGCGCCTGGTTGGCGAATTGCCCAATGAAGATGGCTTGAGCAGTGCGCCAGCGCTTCACCAAAGCCACCGGCGCCAGCAGCGTGTTCCAGCGCCATGCTTGGGCGAAGAAGACGGCCAGGTCGCACAACAGGGCGACGCTCACCCAGCGCCAGTCAAGCTGGCGGATGGCGGGCACGAGCTCGTCCTTAATGGAATAGCCATGCAGCACCCATGCCACGCATGCCACCGAAGCGGCGTAGCCGAGCGCCTGCGGAAGCCAGGGGGGCATTTTGCGGCGCGGTGTGGAGGGGAGCATGGGATTGGGCGCGAGGGCCGGCATCGGAGGCCAGCGAAGCCGCCGGAGCGGCTGCGAACTTCCATGATAACGTGCGAGGCCCGTTTCGCCCCACGCTCCGGGAGAGAGGCTGTCCGCAAAGCCTAACCCATTGTTAGAATTGCACTGTGGCCCGCGTCCTGATGGTGTCCTCGGAAGCCGCGCCGCTCGCCAAGACGGGCGGCCTGGCGGATATGGTGGGTTCGCTCCCCGCCGCCCTGCGCCACTGCGGGGATGAACCGGCGCTGTTGATTCCGCGCTATGGCTCCATCGATGTGAAGGGCTTGCGGCGGGTGTTCGATTTCTTGCCGGTGCACCTGGGGCCGGCGCGCTACGATGCGGCCATATACCAGGCCCCGGCCGAGTTTCCGTTCTACCTGGTGGATTGCCCGGCGCTCTACGCGCGGCCCGGCATTTACGGCGAGTCCGGCGTGGATTACCCGGACAACCACATTCGCTTCGCGGTGTTCGCGCGGGCCGCTCTGGCGGTGGCGCGGCGGTTGTTTCAGGCAGATGTGCTGCACTGCCACGATTGGCAAGCTGGGCTTGTGCCGGCCTACCTGCGCACCACATTCGCCGGGGATCCCACGTTTCTGGGCGTAAAGACGCTGTTCACGGTGCACAACCTGGGATACCAAGGTCTGTTCCCGCGCGGCTCCCTGGCGGCGGCGGGGCTGGACGCGTCCTTGTTCCGGCCCGAGGGGCTGGAGTTTTTCGGGAGCCTGAGCTACCTGAAGGGCGGCATCGCCCTGGCGGACGCTGTGAATACCGTGAGTCCCACTTACGCGAAGGAGATCCAGACGCCGGAGTACGGCTTCGGCATGGATGGGGCCCTGCGGGCGCGCGCGGACGCACTGTTCGGCATCCTCAACGGTGTCGATTACCGCGAATGGAATCCGGAGACGGACGTGAACCTGCCAGTGCGGTATTCGGCCGGGGATCTTGACGGCAAGCGGGTTTGCAAGCAAAGGCTGCTGGAGGAATGCGGCCTGCCGGCGGCGGCCATGGGACGGCCGCTGGTGGGAATTGTCTCGCGGCTGGCGCGGCAGAAGGGCGCGGACCTGCTGGAGGGCTTCGGCTCTTTCCTGGCGGAGGAAGACGCCTACCTGGTGGTGGTGGGCAGCGGCGAGCCGGAATATGAGGAGATGTTCCGCCGGATGGCGGCGGAGTTTCCGGAGCGTGTGGCGGTGCGCATCGGGTTCGACAACGGACTGGCGCATCGCATCGAAGCCGGCGCGGATATCTTCTTAATGCCCAGCCTCTATGAGCCGTGCGGGCTGAACCAGATGTACAGCTTGAAATACGGAACGGTTCCGGTAGTGCGCGCCACCGGCGGGCTGGATGATACTATCGATACCGGAACGGGATTCAAGTTTCAGGAGTACGGCATCCCGGCCATGCAGGAGGCCTTGCGGACGGCGTTCCAGGAGTTCGCGAACCCCGAGGCGTGGCGCGAGACGATGCTGCGGGGCATGGCCAAGGATTTCTCGTGGAAGGCATCGGCGGCGGAATATTCGCTGCTATACCAAAGGCTTCTGGGGAGGCGCTGAATCCTTCGGCGCCCCCCGCGATTCTAATGTTCAGGAGATGAAATGGCAGGTCAGAACACGCTAACCTTTACCGACGGAACTTTCGACCGGGACGTGCTGCAGTCCGAGTCGCCTGTATTAGTGGATTTTTGGGCCGAATGGTGCGGTCCGTGCCGCATGATGGGTCCGACGATCGACCAGGTGGCCGACGAGTACGTGGGCAAGGCGAAGGTCGGCAAGGTGGATGTGGACGCCAACGGCGACACCGCCATGCGCTACAACATCCGCGGCATTCCGACCCTCCTGCTGTTCAAGGGCGGACGCGTGGTGGAGCAGCGTGTGGGCGCGGTGGGAAAGTCCGAAGTCCAGAAGATGCTGGACGCGCACGTGGAAGCGGCGCAGCGCACGTAAGCTTCGGAAACACCTGGGCGGCATCCCGCGCGGCCAGCGCGCCGCGCGATCCAAACTTCAATTCGGCGGAATTGAGACGGGCTGGGGCGCGGGCAAAAGCCACGCGCTCGCCAGCTCCTCGATAATCTTGCGCTCTTCCGGCGAGAACCGGCCTTGGAAGGCCGGATTGTTCATGCGCGCGGCGCGCTGGGGCATTGGCAAGGTTTGCAGCATCACCAGGGCGCGCTGGATGGCCTGCCTGCGGGCGGGCGCCAGCTTACCCATGGCTTGGACCTGCAGGCGGACGATAACCTGCTGATCCGGCGGCAGGCTGGCGAAGCGTTCCAGGCGGCGGAGTTGGATATCCTGCTCGGCTTTGGGAAGGCCGTCAAACCAGGCGAGCTGCTTGCGGATCTGCTCCTGGCGGGCGGGGGGCAGGGCCGCCAGGGCGCGTTCGCGCTGTTCCGGCGTGGCGCGCATGAGTTCCGCGGCGATGCTTTCCGGATTTAGAATGCGCAGCCCGCGGCCTGCCGCCTTGGGCGCCTTGGCGGGCGGGGGCGGAGCAGCGGGAGCCGGAGCGGCGCCGGTCTGCGCAAGGAGAGGCGTGGCCCAAGCCAGGGCCGCCAGTCCGGCGATGCGAAACATGCCCATGAAAGCTCTTTCCCTATCCCCCTACATCGGCGGCGCGGCTGGCGCGCCGGCCGGCGATTCGCTGATCTCGTGCATCATTTCCAAATCGCGAAGCGCCGCATCCGCCTGATCCGGGCGGAGGGACTCGAGTTGAATGCTGGCGCCCTGCCTGGCCGCTTGCGAGATAGAGGGCTGACTGGCTGGGCCAGAGCGGTCCGGTAACGCATAGCGATTCACGGCGATGCCCGCGACAATGATCACTCCGGCGGCGGCCGCGATGGGCCAGCGATGCCTCGTGGCGAAGCGGACCGGCTCCAGGAGGCGGTCCCACCAGGAACGCTCCGCGGCGATGCGGGCGTAGAGGCGCTGATCGAAATCCGGGGAGACGGGCGGCGCTTCCCAGGCGTCCAGGGATTGCCAGACCGCGCGATGGGCATCGACGAACTCACGGCACGCGGAGCAGGCTTCGAGGTGGGCGTCCACGCGCGCGCGAGCCGCGCCGTCCAGCCTGCCAGCGACAAACTCAAGCAGCGAATCGGTGATGTCCCCACACTTCAAATGGCTCATAACTTCTCCTTACGCCATGGCGGCCAAGCGCTCCCGCAACGTTTCATAGGCCCGGAAGAGCAGCGATTTGACGGCCGATTCCGAGCATCCCAGCGAACCCGCGATCCGCGAATACTCCATCTCTTCGTACTTGTGCATGAGGACGGCGGCGCGCTGCTTTTCGGGCAGGGCCAGCACCGCGCGGCGAATCTCATCGAGACGCACCTGGCGAATCATCGATTGTTCCACACTTGGACGCGCGTCGGGTATTTGCCGGGCGGGCAAATCTTCGGAAACGGCGTCCAGACTTTCTTGGGCGCGCTCATGCTTGCCGTCCCGCAGGGCGTTGAGCGCCGCGTGGGTGGCAATGCGAAACAGCCAAGTAGTGAACTTGGCGGTGGGCGAATAAGAGGAGCGCGAGCGGTACACGCGCAAAAAGACCTCCTGGGCCAGCTCTTCCGCCACGGCCTGATTGCCCACCATCCGAATCAAAAAATGGACCACGGAGGAACGATGGCGGCGCAACAGGGCATCGAAGCTCACACTATCCCCGTCGCGCACCCGAAGCATCAATTCGGCGTCTTGGTCGAGGGCCGCCGTAGCTCCTCCCATAGTAGTTCGAACCCTTTCGGAAGCAAAAGGTTGCGGCAAACTACTCTCCTTTGAGGGAGCGTTCCATGAGGCGCTGGATCGCCTCGCGGGGAGGGCGGCCGAAGTGAAGCATCTGGAACATCTGTTCGGAGATGGGCATTTCGACGGAATGTCGGTGGGCGAGGTCAACTACTGCATTTGTAGTTTTTATGCCTTCGGCGACGGCGTTCATGGAGTGGATGATTTCATCGAGCTTGCGGCCGTGGGCCAGGCCAATGCCCACGGCGCGGTTGCGGCTCAGATCGCCGGTGCAGGTGAGGACCAGATCGCCGAGGCCGGCCAATCCGGCCATGGTTTGGGGCACTGCTCCCATGGCCAGAGAAAGGCGCGTGATTTCGGCTAAGCCTCTGGTAATCAATGCGGCCAGGGGGTTGTAGCCGAGGCCCAGGCCATGCAAAACGCCGGCCCCCACGGCGATCACGTTCTTGATGGAGCCGCCTAACTCTAAGCCTGTAATATCTTGGCTAGTGTAGAGGCGGAAACTCGGCCCGGAGAAGGCCGCTTGGACGCACTCGGCGGTGCCGGGATCTTGGGAAGCCACAACCAGTGCGGTGGGCTCCCGCCGTGCGACTTCGCGGGCGAAACTGGGGCCGGAGATGGCCGCCACGCGCGGCTGGAAACGCTGCCCCACAACGCTCGAGATGACCTCGGACATACGCAGGAGGGTGCCGTTTTCCAGGCCCTTGGTGGCGGAGACGAAGATCATATCCTGGCGCACGTGCGGCAGCATGCGCTCATAGGAACCGCGCACCAGGTGGGAGGGCATCACGCTAAGGACGAGTTCAGCGGCGTCCAGAGCTTGTTCCAGGCTGCTGACCGGCTGGACGTTGGCCGGGATGCCGGCGCCGGGGAGGTACAGATCGTTCTCGCGGCTGGCCGCCATGCGGTGGGCGAGATCGGGTTCATAGACCCAGAGGCGGACGCGCTCGAAGCGCTGTGCCAGGACGATGGAGAGCGCCGTGCCCCAGGCGCCGGCTCCGATAATGGCCAAATTCTTCACTTCGGCGACGCGAACCGGAACACGTGTTCCGATCCCTCCCGCAGCCGTTGGATATTACTACTATGTTTGTAGATTATGAAGGTTCCAGCCAGCACCGAAGCCAGCAGAACGGGCAGTGGGGGCTTCTGCAGTAGCCAGACGGCCAGTGGGAAGCAAGCCGTGCAGATGATGGAACCCAGGGAGATATACTTCGTCCAGGCCACCGCAGCCACGAAAACTAGCAAGCTAGCTCCAACTGCTACTGGTGTAATAAATAAGAAAGCCCCCAGGAAGCTCGCGACCGCTTTTCCGCCCTTGAACTTGAGGAATATGGGGTAGGCGTGGCCGGCCATGACGGCTAGGGCGGCCAGAGCGGTCCACAGAGCGTCACCCTGGGTGAGTTGGGAAGCCAGCCAGACCGCCAGGTAGCCTTTCGCGATGTCCAGCAGCAGCGTGGCGACGCCGGCCGCACGCCCGGTGGTGCGGAGGACGTTGGTGGCGCCGATGTTGCCGCTGCCGGAGGCGCGGACGTCGCCGCCGGTCTTCCACTTCACCAGCAGGTATCCGAAGGGAATGGCTCCTAGAAGGTAGGCGGCGGCCAGGGAAAGAAGAGGCATCATGAGAGCGGAAACTCCGCAAGTTTAGTGTACACGGAACCGGCGGGACGCAACGTGCTGCGGTAGAGGAAAAAACTGGAGGCTTGGAAGCTACCAAAATGACTGGTGGGCAGGGCGGCCATGGCCGCGTGCAGAGGCGCAAGGTCCAGGCGCTCCTTGATGCGCGCCAGCGTCAGGTGCGGCGAGAAGGGCCGGGTTTCGGCGGGGATGCCCAGAGCGGCGGTGGCGCGGTCCGTGGCCGCGGCGAGTTCGGCCAGGCCGGGAGCTTCCACGCCGCACCAGAAGACGCGCGGGGCCTTCCCGTTTGGGAAGAAGCCGAGGCCGCGGACAGTCACGGCGAGGGGGACGCGCGGGCCCATTGCGGCGAGCGCGGCTTTGAGCTCAGCCAGCCGCTCCTCCGGCCATTCGCCGATGAACTTGGTGGTGATGTGCAGGTTGGCCGGCGGGCTCCAGTGGATGCGGGCTGTGGGACGAAGGCGGCCAAGCAGGTCTTCCAGCGTGCGGACCGTCGCGGCCGGCAGATCGAGCGCGGCAAACAGTCTCATGGATGTTTCCATTGTAACGGCCGGTAGGCGAAGATGGTGTTTCCATGCGATTTGGACCGATTCTCAAGCGCTCGTTCTACGACCGCCCGGCAGAGGCGGTGGCGCGCGATCTGCTGGGCAAGGTGCTGGTACACGGCGAAGCGGCGGGCGCGATTGTGGAGACGGAGGCGTACCTGGGCGAGGGAGATCTGGCGGCGCATACGGCGCGCGGAATCACGCCCAGAACGCGGGTGATCTTCG
>DATKOS010000084.1:0-4437 GCA_035524535.1 Bryobacteraceae bacterium | reverse complement strand
CCCTAAGATGAGATCTCCCAAGCGAAAGCTAAGAAGGGCACTGGAAGACTACCAGTTTGATAGGACGGATGTGTAAGCGCAGTAATGCGTTGAGCTTACCGTTACTAATCGCCCATTCGGCTTGACCATAAAATTTAACTGCGCACGCCAGTGACGCTACGCAGCGCTTTCTTTCCGTGTTTAGTTGTCCCGTCAATATTCAGTCGAAGGGCCTTTTGGCTCTTTGTCACCAAGTTTCTGGGCGGCCTTAGCGAGAGGGACCCACCCGTTCCCATCCCGAACACGGAAGTTAAGCCTCTCAGCCCCGATGGTACTGCGCGCGTCAAGTTCGTGGGAGAGTAGGAAGCTGCCCGGGATAATACCCTAAAGAAAAGCCCCTTGCCAACGCGAGGGGCTTTTTTGTTGCCGGCCTATATTTGGCTTGGAAGTACGGATTCGAACATTCGGCTTGCCGTTTCGGTACGGCGGGCGGGATACCCCTCTGGAGTCCAGAACCCGGCAGGCGTAGAATCGTTCTCAACTCCCGCGGGGCGCCGCGGCGGATTGGGAGGGGGAAAGCCTGGCCCGTCTTTTCGATGCGCGTGTTCTGGTCTGCGTGACGTTGGGGGTGGGCGCGTGTGTGCCGGCCGTTCCGGCCCGCGCGGAAATGATCATCATCCCGACGTTCGCCAGTTCCATCACCGGCGATCCGAATGCAGCCGCCATCGAGGCGGCCATCAACTCCGCAGTCAGCATCTACGAGAACGTTTTCGCGAACCCGATTGACGTCTCCATCGAGTTTCAGGAAGGGGGCGGCCTGGGCGGTTCGGAAAAATCGCTGTACGGCATCAACTACGCGGATTTTTACACGGCGTACAGCGCGAACGCCGTTAACGACAACTCCGTGGCAACGACGGCGCTCGCTTCCAACGTTGTGCCGAATCAGGTGAACAATCCGGTGACGGGCAACGCGTACCTGGCCATGTCCACGGCGGACATCCGCGCGCTGGGGATCAATTGCCCAACCTGCACGTCCAGCCTTCCCGGGGGGTACGACGGGATTATCACGCTCAACACCTCCATCACCACGCCGGGCAGCCCCGGCTCCACGCTGGTTTACAGCCTGATGCCGGTTGTGGAGCACGAGATTGACGAGGTGCTGGGATTGGGGTCATCGCTGGCGCAGACGTTCCAGCAGTATCCCTCGGTGGAGGACCTATTCCGCTATAGCTCCAGCGGGGCGCGCAGCTACACCACGAATTCGAACGCCAAGGCGTACTTCTCCATCAACGGGACGACGGACCTCGCCCAATTCGACAATCAGAATGACGGAGGCGATTGGGGCGACTGGCAGAGCAACCCGCTGCCGGTGGACGTGTCGCCCAAGGTGCAGGACGCTTTCGCCACGCCGTACGCGAACCCTCAGCTCGGCGTGGAGCTGACGGCTCTGGAAGCGATCGGGTACGACGCGCCGGAACCGGGGACGTTCGCGCTGCTGGCGATGGGGCTGGCGGCGCTGGGAGTGTACGGGCGGCGCGCATCGCGCGGCCGTGCGCGGCAGTTCCTTTCAGGCGCGAACGGCTTGGCGCGGTAAGATCTGGGAATGGAGTCTCTTTCCGGGAAGTTCGCCGTGGTGACCGGCGGGACGAGGGGAATTGGCCGCGCCATTTCGGAGCGTCTGCTTCGCGAGGGCGTGGCGGTGGCGTTTTGCGGGCGCTCGGCGGACACCACCGCACGCGCGGCGGCGGAGATGCAGCCGCTGGGCCGCGTGTTCGGGCGCGCCGCGGATGTGAGCGACATGCGCCAGGTGCGGGAGTTCTTCGCGGCCGTCGAAAGCGAGTTTGGAGCCCTGGATATCCTGATTAACAACGCCGGCCAAGGCTCTTTCGGCAAGACCGCCGACCTGACGCCGGAGCAATGGCATCGCAACATCGACCTGAATCTGAACGGACCTTTTTATTGCTCGCATGAAGCGCTGGCGCTGTTTCGCAAGCGGGGCGCGGGGTTCATTGTGAATATTTCCAGCCTGGCCGGGCGCAACGCGTTCGCCACCGGCGCCGGCTACAACGCCTCCAAGTTCGGGCTCAACGGCTTTACCGAAGCGCTGATGCTGGACCATCGCAACGATAACGTGCGCGTGAGCTCGATCATGCCCGGCAGCGTGGATACGGGCGACTTCGGCGGCCCGTTCGACCGCGCGGGGGACACAAGTTGGATGATGGCCCCGGAGGACGTGGCCGAGGCTGTTGCCATGGTGCTGAAGATGCCCGCGCGCACCATGGTGAGCCGTTTGGAAATGCGTCCGTCGCGCCCGAAAAAATAGACATGCCCAGAGCCAACCTCCCCGCCGAGCAGGCGGATTCGCGCCTGATGCGCGGCATGTTCCACACCATTGCGCCGCGCTACGATTTCATCACTCGGGCCTTTTCCTACGGCATGGACCGGCGCTGGAAGCGCGCACTGCTGGAGCGCGCGGAACTGCGCGGAGCTCCGCGCGTGCAGGACCTTGCCTCCGGCACCGGCGACTTTTCCGAGCTTTGGGCGAACCGCCTGCCGGCCGCGCGCCCCGTGGCCGCGGACTTGACGGAGCGCATGCTGCAACTGGCGCGCAAGCGAGGCGTGCGCCGGGCGGTTTGCGCGGACGCGCTGCGGCTGCCGTTTCCCAGCGGCGCTTTCGATTGCGTGTGCGTCGGCTACGGGCTGCGCAATTTCCCGGACCTGGAAGCGGCGGTGACGGAGATCGCGCGGGTGACGCGGCCCGGCGGCATGCTTCTGACGCTGGACTTTTTCCTGCCCTCCAATGCCGCGCTGCGGCGGGCGTATCTGGGGTACCTGTACGCGCAGGGGGCTTTCTGGGGGCTGCTGCTGCATGGGCGGCCGCGCGTGTACACGTACATTCCGGATTCGCTGAAGAGTTTCGTCGCGATGCCGGAGTTTTCCGGCATTTTGCGGCGCTCCGGATATGGTAAGGTAACCGAGCGTGGATTCCTGATGGGCGGCATCGGCCTGCACTGGGCGGTGAAACACCATGAACAAGGAACGGCTGCGGGGTAGCGACTACCGCTTCATCGCCATCTGCCTGGCGATGCTGGCGGGCACGGTGTGGTACTCCGCGCGCAACTTCCACCGCGCTTTCCCTGAAGCGTCCATCGACTTTCGCGTATCCCGCGAACAAGCCCAGACGCTGGCGCTGAAGTTCCTCGCGGGGCAGGGCGCCGACACCTCGGGCTACCGCCTGGCTTCGCGTTTCAGCTACGACGACGACGCGAAGACGTTCCTGGAACGCGAGGCCGGCCTGGAGCGCGCCAACCAGATGATGGGTTCGCAGGTGCGCTTGTGGCGGTGGGCGTACCGCTGGTTCCGTCCCGGACAGAAGGAAGAGTACCGCGTGGAGATTACGCCGACCGGGCAGTTCGTGGGCTTCGAACGGCAGTTACCGGAAGAGGCTCCCCTGCCGGCGGCCACGGCGGATGAAGCGCGGACGCTGGCGGAGACCTTCTTGCGGGAGCGCGCGGGGCGCGACTTGGCCTCGCTGGTTTTCGTGGAGGCTTCGCAGGTGGAGCGGCCGCACCGGACGGACCGGACGTTCACGTGGAAAGAGCGCGACTTCAACCTGCATGACGCCAGCAACCGCGTTGAGGTGAGCGTGGACGGCAACCAGGTGGCCGGCTATCGCGAATACCTGAAGATTCCGGAGCAGTGGACGCGCGACTACGAACGGCTGCGCTCGAAGAACGACATGGCGGAGTACGCCGATACCGCCGCCGCGGTGGCGCTAATGCTCGGTTTGCTGATCACGCTGGCGATGCGCGTGCGGCGGCAGGACGTACATTGGCGGCGGGCCGCCATGGTGGGCGCGATCGGCGCGGCGCTCAGCCTTCTGGCGACGCTCAACCAATTCCCGGTGGAGGAATTCGCGTACCCAACCACGGATTCCTACGCCAGCTTCGTTTCCACGCAGTTTCTGCAGGCCGTGGTTTCCGCGCTAGGCTACGGCGGGCTACTGTTCGTGATTGCAGCGGCGGCGGAGCCTCTGTACCGCGCGGCGTTCCCGAGGAACATCTCTCTTGGAAATCTGTTTACCGCGGGCGGCCTGCGCACCAAGCGCTTCTTTCTGGGCGCCATCCTCGGGCTCTCCCTCACCGGCGCGTTCATTGCATACCAGACGGTGTTCTACATTGTGGCCTCGCGCCATGGCGCGTGGGCGCCGGCGGACGTGCCTTACGACGACTTGTTGAACACGCGCTTCCCGTGGCTCTACGTGCTGTTCGGCGGATTCTTTCCGGCGGTCTCGGAAGAGTTTCTTTTCCGCATGTTCGCCATCCCGTTTCTGCGCAAGGTGACGCGCTCCATTGCGGCGGCGGTGGTGCTGGCGGCCTTCCTGTGGGGTTTTGGGCACGCCGGCTACCCGAATCAACCTTTCTATATACGCGGGGTGGAGGTGGGAATCGGCGGCGT
>DATKOS010000083.1:0-18607 GCA_035524535.1 Bryobacteraceae bacterium | reverse complement strand
TGGAGAGCACCTGGCTGCAGAGCATGGGACAGCGGTAATAGACCGGCGCCAGCAGCACGGGCTTGCCGGAATGGAAATAAGTGGAAAGTGGAATGGTGCGCCCGGTTTCATCGCGGAACGTGACATCCAGCGGAAGCTGGGCGTTGAGCTTCTGATCGATTCCCACGCCTTGAAGCGTGTTGGGAAGCGCGGGCCGCAGGTTGGAGTCCTGCATGCTATAGGTCGGTTGAACCGGCGCGGGCTGGCCGGGTTGGGCTCCGGCCGGAAGCGCGGCAAGCGCCAGCGCCCCCATGGCGAAGACAGACGGCAACGCGAACGCCGGAGCGGCAGTCATACGACCTGCGGCGCTATTGCAGATTCGCGGTGAAAATCTCATTTTCCTTTCTCCTCAGCCAATGGGCCGCCGGGTACGATCATCTTTTGGCCCAGGCCGCTCTCCGTGGGTACGGTGACCCCGGCGGCGGCGCTCTCCGGCGCGGCTGCGTCGCGGTGCGGCAGGTTCCGCTGCGCCAGTAAGTCAATGGCCCGGTCGATCGGGATGCGGACAATTCCCTTATCCCGGTCCACCCAACCATAACTGGTTAGTATTTGATCCTCTTCGGCGCGGAACTTGAGCAAGTCGTCGTGTTCGTGAACTTGTAACTTCGGTTGCGGGATCGTTCCAGGCATCTCCACGGCATGCTCCACCGGAACCTGGCGCGCGTTCTCGCGGGCCGTGAAATACTTGAACAATCCAATCAGGAGGATCGTGGAACCCACGCACAGGACGACCAGGAACAGCGCGAGGCCGCTCACGGCCATCACGTTGATGTCGCGTTCCTCGTGGGTCGCGCCGGGCATCGGCGCGTCCTGCCGGTTGTGGCTATTACCGGCCATGTTCCAAGGCCTCCTCTAGTTGCGGATCGTGTAGCGGCATGAGCGGGCGCTGCTCCAGTTGGTGGAAGAAGTAAGCCAGCCACAGGCCCACCAGCCCGAGCGGCGTGGCCAGGTCCATCCAGCTCGGATGGAAACCTGCCTTCGTGGCGTCCGGAATGACGAACCAATACAGATCGACAAAGCGCATGAGCAAAACAAAGACCGCGATGGAAGCCAGGAGCTTGAAGTTGCGCTTCAGATCGCGGGAAAGCAGAAGCCCGAAGGGCAACGCGAAATGGCCCACGATGAGAGCCAGCGCCACGTATTCCCAGCCATAGTTCAGGCGCTCCATGTACCAGGAAATCTCCTTGGGCAGGTTGCCCGCCCAAATGATCAGGAATTGCGAGAACGAGAAGTAGGTCCAGACCATCACCAGCGCGAGCATGAGCTTCCCCAGGTCGTGCATGTGGCGCGGCGTGAGCACGCCCGCCATGGGCGCGCGGCGCGAAAGGAACACCAGCACCGTGATCTGCAGCGCCAGGGACCCCAGCGCGAAGCCGGCGATGAACAGCAGTCCGTACATGGTGGAGAACTGCCAGTGCGGGCTCAGCGACATCACCCAGTCAATGGAAACGAAAGTGACCGCGAATCCCCAGAACACGAGGCCCGGGCCGGCCAGCCGTCCCATTTTGGAATTCGGAATCGTGCCGCCCTCGGCATCCTCGCGCGCCGACCAGCGGTTCATGTATCGGCCTAGGAAGAACCAGCCGAAGAGGTAGATGCCGGAGCGAATCAGGAAGAACCTTGTGTTCAGAAAGATGCTCTTATGGCGCAACACTTCGTCCGCGGCCACCAGGTTCGGATGCGTCCAGTCATAGAGGTTCGGCATGCCGATGAGGATCGGCAGGAACATCAGGATGACCAGCGGGAAGGTGCGCACCGCGGCTTCGCAAGGCCGGCGGATCACCACGCCCCACGAGCCGCCGGTGAGGTATTGCAGCATGAGCCAGGCCAGCGAACCCGCGGCCATGCCGACCACGAACAAATACGGCCAGAGATACGAGCGGTAGAACTGAGTGGGCGATTGGAAGAATCCCACGGCGCACAGGATGGCTCCGATGATGCCTATAATGAGGGCGCGCGTGCGCCAGGCCCGCAGGTCCGCCCGCAGTTCGGTGGAGGGAGTGAAGTCGATCGCGGCCGTCACTTGGAGCCTCCCGCTTCGAGCTGGCCGCGCGCATCGGCCGGAACATCGGCCAGCGTGGCGTTCTCACTCAATTGGAGCGCGCGTACATAGGCGACAATGGCCCACCGGTCGCGCGGGGTGAGCTGGGTCTTGTAATCGGGCATGGCGCCGAAGCCGTTGGTAATCACGTCGAAGATGGCTCCGTTGGGAATCTTCCGCAACCGGTCCTGGTGATAGGTGGGCGGATGGCGGAAGCCGCGCTTCGCCACCATGCCGTTACCGTCTCCCAGGCGGCTGTGGCAAGGAGTGCAGTAGATATTGAAGCGATTCTGTCCGCGCTCAATCACGTCCTTCGTCACGGGGAAGGGAAACTCGTCCACGTGCTTCCCGTCGGGCCCTTTGCCTGTGTAGTAAACCACGTCGTCGTCCAAATGTCCGCGCGCCACGGTTCCTTCAATCAAGGGGCGCTCGGAGCGGCCGTCGTCGAAGAAGCTGCTGGGCCGCAGGGGAATGTACTTGGGCTGATCCTGCATATCCTGCCGGCAGGCGGACGTCGCGGCGAGCGCGAGCGCCACGGCGGTGAATCTCCAATCAATGCGCAACTTCGGTCACCTCGTGAGGATTGAGCGCGCGCAGGAAATCGCCCGTCGAACCGGCATCGAATAGCGGATCGGCCGCTTCAATGCACAGGAAGAAACGGCTGCGGGAAGCCAGCGCGAATCGGGGCGCATTGAACACCGGATGGTAAGGCATGGGCAGGCCGCACAATCCGAAGAGCCCGAGCACCGCCGATATGGCTCCGAAGAGAATGGTCAGCTCGAATGTGATGATGATGTAAGACGGCCAGCTATACAGAGGCCGCCCGCCGATGTTCAGCGGGAAATTCACCATCGTGATGTAGCACTGAAAGAGAAAGCCGGTCAAACCGCCCAGGATGCCGCCGCAGAGCACAATGAGCGGCAGCTTGTTCTTGTGCAGGTGCAGCGCGTCGTTGAGCTCCTCGATAGGGAACGGCGAATACGCGTCGAGCTTGCGGTAGCCCTTATGGCGCGCCGCGTGGGCGGCCTTTACCAGATCGGCCGGGTTGTCGAATTCGGCCATCAGGCCGTAGATACCTTCGCTCACCCTTGCTCCTCCTTAGCCTTCGCCTGCGGCAAGAGAGTGCGAACTTCGAAGATGGAGATCATAGGCAGCAAGCGGACAAAAATGAAGAACAGGAACAGGAACAGGCCCACCGTGCCGAAGAATGTGAACCAGTCCCAGCGGGTGGGGCTGAAGATGCCCCAAGAAGAGGTCACAAAATCCTGGGCCAGACTGGAGACGATGATCACGAAGCGCTCCAGCCACATGCCCACCAGCACGATCATGGACCAGATGAACAGCGTCACGGGGTTGGTGCGGATCTTCCTGATCCACAGCGCCTGCGGCAGGATGATGTTGCAGGTCACCAGCATCCAGTACTGCTGCGCGTACGGGCCGGCCATACGGTGCCAGAACGCGCCCCACTCGTAGACGTCGCCGCCGAACCACGCGCCGAACAGTTCCATGATGTAGGAGTAGGCCACAATGAGGCCCGTGGCCAGCATCACCTTGGCGGAGTTTTCCAGGTGGCGGTCCGTGATAAGCCCCTCAAGCCCGTAAACCTTGCGCAGCGGAATGGCCAGCACCAGCACCATGGCGAATCCGGAGTAGATCGCGCCCGCCACGAAGTAGGGCGGGAAGAAGGTGCTGTGCCAGCCGGGTACGATGGCGATGGTGAAGTCGAAGCTCACCACGGTGTGCACGGAGAGCACCAGCGGCGTGGCCAGGCCCGCCAGCAGCAGCGAAGCCGTTTCGTAAATGCTCCAGTGCTTGGCCGAACCGCGCCAGCCCAGGGAGAGCACGCCGTAAATCAGGCGGCCTACTTTGTTTTGGGTCCGGTCGCGCAGCGTTCCGAGGTCGGGCACGAGGCCCACGAACCAGAAGAGCGCGGAGACCGTGGCGTATGTGGAGACCGCGAACACGTCCCACACCAGCGGGCTCCGGAACTGCGGCTGCACGCCCATGGTGTTGGGGTAGGGGAACAGCCAGAAGAAGAGCCACGGACGGCCCATGTGCAGCAACGGGAACATGCCGGCGCAAGCCACGGCGAACAGCGTCATGGCTTCCGCGAAACGGTTGATCGAGTTGCGCCAGCGCTGGTTGAGGAGCAGCAGGATGGCCGAAATCAGGGTGCCCGCGTGGCCGATACCGATCCACCACACGAAGTTCGTGATGGCGAAGCCCCACATGACCGGCGTCCGGATGCCCCAGATGCCGACGCCCTTGCCGAACAGCAGCGCCATGGAAAGCAGGAGCAGAAGGAGCAGGGAAAAGCCGACGCCGAAGGAAGCGAACCAGAAGAACGGCGTGCGCTTGGTGAGAACCACCGAGGCGATCTGGTCCGTGACGCTGCCGAACGTATAGCCCGGCGCGATGTCTTCGTGTGGTTTCCGCTCGAGGAGTTCGGGTGTCTCGGGCATGGGCTAGTCCTCAATCCCCGAGTTGGGATTACGGAGCTCGGCGAGATAAGTGGTGCGCGGGCGCGTATTCAGCTCGGCCAGCATTCCGTAGTTCAGTTTCTCGGCCTTCATCTTGGAGACGCGGCTCTCGGGATCGTTCACGTTGCCGAAGATAATCGCTTCGGTGGGGCAGGTAGCCTGGCAAGCGGTCTGGATCTCGCCGTCCCGGACCTTGCGGCCTTCCTTCTCCGAATCGATCTTCGCGGCGTTGATGCGCTGCACGCAGTAGGTGCATTTTTCCATCACGCCGCGGCTGCGCACGGTGACGTCCGGATTGTTGAGCAGCTTGAGGCTCGGCGTTTCGTAATCCGAGAACAGATAGAAGTTGAAGCGCCGCACCTTGTAGGGGCAGTTATTCGAGCAATAGCGGGTGCCCACGCAGCGGTTATAGACCATGTCATTCAGGCCTTCGCTGGAGTGGTTGGTGGCCTGCACCGGGCAGACCAGCTCGCAGGGCGCGTTCTCGCACTGCATGCAGGGAACCGGCTGGTTGACAATCCCTGGATTCGCCGGGTCGCCGCTGTAATAGCTATCCACGCGCAGCCACTGCATGGAGCGTCCTCGGCGTACTTGATCCTTGCCGACGACGGCGATGTTATTCTCCGCCTGGCAAGCCACCACGCAAGCGCCGCAACCCATGCAGGCGGTCAGATCGATCGCCATGCCCCAGGCGTAACCGGGGTATTTCCACTCGGGATAGATGGTGAGTCCCGGCGGCGGATCTTCCGTGCCCTCGTGCGCGAAATTCGGATCTTTCCGGTAATCCTCGATGTCCGCGGCGCGGAAGATGTGGCGGCGGGGATCGAGCGTGTGATCGATGGACGGCGTGGCGAATTCGTAGCTGTCGGAGAGCGCCTTGGCTTGCAGGCCGGTGTCGTGCCACATCGCCTGGCCGGTCCGCAGGCCGAACGCGTTGAATCCGATGCCCGTGCCGGAACGCCCGGCGCGCGTGCGCCCGTAGCCCAGGTGCAGGGTGATGGCGCCATCGGCGTGCCCGGGTTGAATCCACGCCGGAGCGCGCAACGTGCGGCCCTGGTAGGTGAGTTCCAGCATCTTGCCGACGATGTTGACGCCGCTCGGCCGGTTCGCGGAGTCCAGCCCGAGCTGATGCGCCGTGGCGGGGCTCAAGATGGCCGCATTGTCCCAGGTGATCTTGGTGATGGGCCGCGGGAATTCCTGCAGCCAACCGTTATTCGCGAAGCGCCCGTCGTAAACCGCGGGGTCCGGCCGGAAGATGACTTCCAGACCGTTGAGTTTGGGCGCGCGCGCCGGGGCCACGATGCTTTCGCCGTGAAGCGCCGGAGTCTTCACCGGCAGGGCGGAGTTGGCAATGAAGCCATCATGCAGCGAGCGCCGCCACCAGGTTTCAAAATCGGCGCCGGAATGCTGGCCCGCCCAATAGGCGCGCACAATGTCACGGCTCGCCATTTCCGGATGGTCCGTGAGCATCTGCAGGACTTCGGATGCGGCCTTGCCGCCGTAGAGCGGCTGAATGAGCGGTTGCTGCAGCGCGACGGAACCATCGAAGCCGCGGGCATCGCCCCAGGCTTCCAGAAAATGAGCTTCGGGCAGCCGCCACTGGCAGGCGCGCGATGTTTCGTTGTCGTACAGGCTGAGGTGCGCGGCCACGCGAGCCTTGGCGAAGCGGTCTCGCAGGCCCAGTTCCACGGGGGCGTTATAGGCCGGGTTGCCGCCCAGTATCAGCAGCAGATCCACTTGGCCGGCGTCTAGGTCCTTCACCAGATCCAGGAGCGAAGCAAGCTGATCCACCGGCTCCGCCTCAATGGGATCGGTGTAAAACACCGTCTTTCCCACGTTGCCCAGCGCCGCGTTCATGGCGTGCGCGAAGGCATGTACGGAAGGCGGCTGGCACTCGCCCGCAATAATCAGGCTGGCGCCCTTGTTGCTCGCCAGGTCCTTGCCAATGGGATCCAGCCACTTGTAGACGTCGTTGTTGTCGCCGCTGCGCGGGCCCTTGCCCACGCCGATGGCCGTGCTCAGCGCGCCCGCGAAAACCTCAATATCGGCCGCGCGCAGCGCCAGGCGGTGATCCGCCTTGGAACCGGTGGGAGTGGGCATCGGCTCCACCACGTAGAGCCGGTTCATCTCCGTTTTATCGCCTCGCACCCGGCGTTTGGCTGCAAATTGCCGCGCGTAGCGCAGGCTGGCCGGGCCGGACGCCAGGAAATCCGAATCGAGAGAGACGATGACGTTGGCCGCCGAGAAATCGTAATACGTGTTGACCGGCTGCCCGAAGGCCATCTGCGCGCCCGCCCGGGCGCCATGCGGTCCGGCCGGTTCCCACTGGTGCCACTTCAAGCCCGGATACATCTGGCGGATTCGCTTGAACTGATCCGCCATGGTGGGCGAAGTGATGGTCTCGGTGAGAATGCGGATGCCCGCGCCGTTCTTGGACTTCTGCGCGGTGAGCGCCTCGCGCAGCGCCCCGAAGAACATGCCCCAGGAGCGCGTCTCACCGGCGTAATTGACGGTGGTCATGCGGTCCGGGTCATACAGCCCCAGCACGGAGGCCTGGGAGAATGCGCTGCAGGCGCCGAGCGATGCGGCGTGCTCGGGGTTGCCTTCGATCTTGGTGGGACGCCCCTCATGGCTCTCCGCCAGTACGCCGGTGGCCACGCCGTTCAGCGTGGTGCTGGTGGCGTAAAACAGCGGCCGCCCGGGGATCAGGTCTTCCGGCTGGCGGATGTAGGGCGTGATGAACTCTGTGGGCTGGCGGGTGCAGGCCGACAGGCCGGCCAGCGCCAACGACGCGCTCATCAGCTTGAGAAAGTTCCGCCGTCCCTTTACGGGATCCTCATCTTCGCTCCAGCCGATGGATTGGCGTGGGAACTCCCGTTCCATCAACTCCTGGAATTCGGGAGTGGCCGCCAAATCCTCCAGGCTGCGCCAGTATTCGCGCCCGTGCGCACCCTGAAGCTTGGCGCGTACCGCGGCGAGGTCGAGTTTCTCGCTTGAATCGTTCATCGGTGGCAAGTATTGCAGCTCGTGAGCGTGCGAGCGTCCTGAATTCCGTATTCCTTCACCAGGCGGCGGCCAATCTCTTCCTGGTCGCCCGCCGGCTGATAGCCCATTGTGGTTATGAATTCGCGGGGCCGCACGTGTTGCGCCGGGTCGCGGTGGCAGTCGATGCACCACGACATCTCGAGCGAAGGATATTGATAAGTCAGAGGCATCTTATCCACTCGCCCGTGACAGGTCTCGCACCCCACGCCCTTGTTGATATGAATGCTGTGATTGAAATAGACGAAATCGGGAAGATCGTAGACCCGCGTCCACTGGAGGGACTGCCCGGTGCGATAACTCGCCCGGACCGGCTCCAGAGTGGGACTGGAAAGGAAGAGCTGCGAATGGCAGTTCATGCAGGTACGGGTGGGAGGGATATTAGCGAAGCTGGATGTCTCTACCGTCGTGTGACAGTATCGACAGTCCAGACCCATCCCGCCTACGTGGTGCATGTGGCTGAACGGGACCGGCTGCGAGCGGTGCTCGTTGGCCCTGGTCTCCCAGGACGAGGTGTCCGCCTGCCATCCCAGCCAGGCTACCCCGGCCACCAGGCAAATGCCGCCAAATATAGAGAAGCGCGCTATGGCGTTCGCGCTGTGATGGAAGAGTTGGGACATAGTCTAAACCTGTCCCATATGTGCCAATTGGGCTAGTTCATTAGTCATCAGGAGAAAGGAACAGCTCCCAAGCATCCCTCTGGGGTTATGTGTACCAGTTTACGCGAGAATCACCTGTTACGGATGCCCAAAGAAGAAAATTGTTTCAAGAAGTTAGGTTGTTCCGTGCGGAGTATGACGCAAAGGCCCGGCCTCAAGCCACCAAGCTAATGTGGTGGATTCCCGCGGCGGCCCGCTCTGGGGTTATTCCCGGAATTTACTCCACCAATTCACTCAACCAGGGACAGGATGGTAAGCGGCGCATTGCCTTCCAGGCGGTTATTCACAAATAGGAAGAGCATTCGCTTATCTTCCTTCGCGCGGCCGATCAGGATGCGCATCGAATCGCGCGCCTCCTGGTTGATGTCCTTGAGTTCCGTGTACGGCGAGAACGCCTTCACAGCCTCTTCATAAACGCGGCCCCGACGGAGCAGGCCGCGGCACACCAGGAAATCCGCGGTGGCGGAAGCCGGCATAGCCAATTGATGGCGCAGCTCCGGCATGCGGGACCAGGCGTTATACACATGGGCGGTATTGTGGGTGCGCAGGCACTCGAAGTAGTCCGGGGCCAGGAACTCCGGGTTGCGCACTTCCACCCCGTAGCGAAACTCCGGCGGCAGCGAGGCCAGGAACGGATCGAGCCGCTCCACGAACTCCGCCCGCGTGGATTCCGCGGACCCGCCCATGCGCATGGAGCCGAACTCGAAGATAACGAGCGCCGCCTTTTCGCGGTAAGCCATCAGGGGCCGCAGAAACAGCTCGGAAATGGCCCTCTGGTTGAGGAACATCTCGTTTTTCATGCCGCCCCGCGGCCCGTAGCGCGGATGCGTGGGAAATACCCGACACGTGATTTCCTCGGGGGCCTTGAAGGCGAAATGAAAGCCGGATGGCACGCGGGCGAAGAGCTTTCGCCAGAAATCGTCCGACGGAAACTGGTAGAAGGCGAAGTCGCCGCACACCGTGGGGAACGTCTCGGCGTATTCGCGCAGGCACTCGGCTTGAAACGCGGTTTGCGAAAAGCGCCCGCGCGCCAGGTAGCGCTCGCGCGAGTAGATCTGTCCCAGCCAGCCTTCGTACTTCCACGAACTGCCGCCAATGAAGATGCCCCGCGACGCCAGTTCCTTGAGCCTGGCCGCCAGACCGGCTCGGTCAAAGGGCGGGGCTTCGTCGAAGAGCGGTCCTACCACGCCTGCGAGTTCCTGTAATAGAACGGATCGGCGCCGGCCTCAATCAGGCCGGTGGGATGACGCCGGATGAACACGGGCGCCGCCCCGCTGTTATAACGGCTGCGGACTTCCACCAGGTGGCGGCGCGCCTGCATCTCCGTCACCACGGCAGCGGGCAGGCGCTCATCCAGCAGCAGGCTGCCTGGGCGCATGGCGTGATTATCGAAGCTGGAAACCAGGTGATCCGTGGTGAAGCGCGGCGCCTCCACGGCGGCCTCCGCGTTCATGCCGAAGAAGATCGAATTGAACAACACCTGGATCAGCGACTGGTCCTGGTCGTCGCCCCCCGGGGTGGAAAGCGTGATCAGCGTGCCATCCGGGTCCGTCACTATGGTCGGGCTCAGCGTCACGCGCGGCCGTTTCCCTCCGGCCAGCTCATTCGGGTGGCCCGGAATCAGCAGAAAGCTCTGCGCCCGCTGGGAGAGCGGAATGCCCGTATCGCCCGCGATATACGTGGGCATCCAGCCACCCGAGGGAGTGGCGGAGAAGGCCACGCCGTCCTTGTCGATCACGTCCACGCAGGTCGTGTCCTTGGCCTTGAGCGCGTCGGGGATGGGCCTCCGGTCAATCACGGAGTAGAACGGGTGCTTGGGCGGGTTGGGTTCCACGTCGCCGGGGCGGAACTCCAGCGAAGCGTCGTGGCCAATTAACTTGCGGCGTTCGGCGGCGTAATCCATGGAAAGCAAGCGGTCCTCCGGGACCTTCACGAACTTGGGGTCCCCGTAATAGGTGTCGCGGTCGGCGTAGGCCAGCTTCATGGCTTCCACCAGGGTCTGTATGTACTGCGCGGAGTTCTGGCCCATCGCCCGGATATCGTATCCGTCGAGGATGTTCAGCGTCTCGATCATGGCCGGCCCCTGGCTCCAGAAGCCGGGCTTGTAGACCGTGTAGCCTTGGAACGTGGTGGAAACCGGCGCTTCCGGCTCAAGGTGGAAGGCCGCCATGTCCTCATAGCGGAGCAGCCCGCCGTTGGCCTTGGAGAAGGCGTCGATGCGCCGCGCAATGTCGCCGCGATAAAAGAAGTCGCGGACCTTGTCCATGGCCTGTTCGCGCGTGGACCCGGAGGCCAGAGCCTCCTTCTCCACCGCCACCATGGAGCGCAGCGTGCGCGCCAGGTTGGCCTGATGGAGAATGTCCCCGGTGCGCGGCGCCATACCGTCCGGCAGGAAGATGGCCCGCGAGAACGGCCAGCGGAGCAGGTACGGGGCGCTTCCCAGAATGACGTTGGTGCGCATTTCGTCGATGGGGAAGCCGTCGGCCAGCTCAATGGCCGGCTCCACGACCTCTCCAAAGGACTTGGTGCCGAAATACCGCAGCGCCACCAGCGCCGCCTCCGGCGTACCCGGCACCAGGGCGGGCAGAATGCCCACCACCGGGAGAAACTCCTTCAGACCCTTGGGGTCCGGCGGCTCCTCCATTTCATCCGCGGTGACCTTGTGATTCCGGAAGAACTCGGGCGTGGCCAGTTTTGGCATGGTCCCCACACCGGCTATGGAGTAGACCTTGCCGTCCTTGGCGCGAACGAGTATGGGCGCTTCGCCGCCCAGCCCCAGGTGCGAATACTCCGCCACCGCCGCGGCCAACAGAGAAGCCACTCCCGCGTCCACCGCATTGCCGCCGGCGAAGAGCATCCTCATGCCGGCTTCCGTGGCGTATTCGCTGCCGGCTGCCACGGCGCCGCGAAGCCCGCGCGACGGGTAGCGGATCAGCCGCGCCGCGGGTTGCCGCTGCTGGCCCAGCGCAATGGCAATAGCCAGGACCGAAACCGCCGCCAGAAGGACCACTCTGAGCTTGGTCATGTTGTTCCTATTGTAAGACCGGCGATGCTGTCACTTTGGCGGCCCGGCGCCCGCGTTCGCTATAATCGGTTCGCAGATGACTGAGATTGAAGGGTTACTGGAACGAGTCCGGCGCGGGCCGGAACTGCTGGCCGTGGTTCTGACCGGAGTGTTCGGGGAGGAAGAAGATTTTTCGCCGGCGCCCGGCAAATGGAGCGCGCGTCAGATCATGGCGCATCTGGCCGACGCCGAAGTGGTGTTCGCGCACCGCCTGCGACAGATCGCCGGGGACGACAACCCCACGCTGATTGCCTTCGACCAGGAAGCCTGGGCTCGCAACCTGAATTACGCGGGCCGCAAGCCGAAGCAATCCCTGGAAGCCTTCCGAAGGTTGCGCGCGGAAAATCACGAGCTGCTGAAGAACCTCCCGTCGAACGCCTTCGAGAGGGCAGGCAACCACACCGAGGCCGGGCGCATGACCTTGACCCAGCTTGTGGAACGCAACGCCAACCACACCGAATCTCACGCCCGCCAGCTCCAAGCGCTCCGCGAAGCCTACAAGCAGCACAAAGGAAAGAAATAGGCGCACTGAGCGAGGCGAGGCGCCTCTGAAGCGAGGCATCTCTTCCGAAGGCGAAGCCCCACCGAATTCGCCTCCCACCTCGAATTCGCTGAAGCTTGACGGCTGAAGGCTGAAGGCTCCTTTTCAGATACACTGTTGGCTTATGCCCGAAATCCTGTCACCCCTTCGCGCCCCGAAGCGCCTCCTTTTCGGACCAGGACCCAGTATGGTGGCCCCGCGAGTCTATGAAGCACTCGCGCAGCCCGTGGTGGGCCACCTGGATCCCTTCTTCTTTCAAGTTTCCGAGGAGGTGCGCCGGTTGCTTGGCTATGTCTATTCCACGGCCAATGAGTTCAATCTGGCCATGTCCGGAACGGGAAGCTCCGGCATGGAAGCCGCGGTGGCGAATTTCGCCGAAGCCGGCGCCAAGTTCGCCGTGCTGGTGAACGGATACTTCGCGGAGCGCATTGCGGAGATGGCGCGCCGTCAGGACGCCGTGGTTGTGAAGCTCGAAAAGCCCTGGGGCGAGCCCTTCGACCCGCAGGAAGTGCGCGACTTCATCCGCCGCGAGCGGCCCCGCGTGGTGGCGTTTGTGCAGGCCGAGACGTCCACCGGCATGTACAACCAGGCCAAGCCGGTGAGTGAGGCCGCGCGCGAAGTGGATGCGCTGGTGATCGCCGATTGCGTCACGTCGCTGGGCGGCATGCCGGTTCTGGTGGACGAGAACAACATCGATATCGCCTATAGCTGCACGCAGAAAGGCCTCGGCTGCCCGCCGGGACTCGCGCCCATCACGGTTTCGCCGCGCGCCCTGGAGCGGCTCCGCAAGCGCCCCTTGCCGCCGCACACCTGGTATCTGGACCTGCTGTTGATGGACACGTATTTCGCCGGCCGGCGGTACCATCACACCGCTTCGGCCACCATGTTCTACGCGCTGCGCGAGGGTTTGGCGCTAGTGGCAGAGGAAGGCCGCGAGAACCGCTGGGAGCGGCACCGGCGCAATCATCTGGCTTTCGTGGCGGGCATTGAAGCCATGGGCCTGAAGATGCACGTTCCCGAAGGCCACCGGTTGTGGACGCTCAACACGCCGCGCGTGCCGGAGGGGATTGACGAAGCCAAGGTTCGGCAGTACCTGCTGGACAAGTGGAACATGGAAGTGGCCGGCGGTCTGGGGTCCATGGCGGGCAAGGTGCTGCGCATCGGTTTGATGGGCTACGGCTCCACGCGCGAGAACCTCTTCCTGATTCTGGAAGCGCTGGAAGCCGGCCTACGGGAACAGGGCTACCAGCCGCCCGCCAATGCGCGCGCCGCGGCGGAAGCCGCCCTGCGGTAATTCGGCAAGGGATGCCGAGGGTCCGCGAGCAGGAAAGCGGACCCGAATCCCTACAGCCAGTTCAACTCCACGTGCCGCTCGCCGGTCAGATGCAGAAACAGCGGCTCCAAGGCTTCGAATTCCTTGCCGTCGTAAACAATGGCCCCTTCGCGCCCGAACGTGGTGATGTCGCCCTGCCACACTAGCTTGCCCGGCGCCGCGATGATGGCCACTTCCTGGCATAGCCGCTCCACCGTCTCCAGCACATGGCTGGTGAGGAATACCGTGCGCCCCTGCTGCACGTAGCGGTGCAGCCACTGCTTCATGAGCGCCACGCCCGCCGGGTCAATGCTCTCGAAGGGCTCATCCAGGAACAGCACGTCCGGGGAATGAATCACGGCCGCCGCGAAGGCTACGCGCTTTCGCATGCCGGTGCTGAATTCGCCCAGGATCTTCGACGCATCCGTGAGTTCCAGGGCGTCCAGCAGCTCCGTGACGCGCGTGCGGACCGAGCGCTCATCCAGCCCGTACATGCGCCCCACGAAGGCCAGGAACTCGTGCGCGCGCAGCGGCTCGAAAAGGCCCAGGTTCTCCGGCATCACGCCCATGCGCCGTTTCAGGCTCGCCGCATTCGCGTCGAAGCCCTTCTCCAGAATCTCAATCCGCCCCGACGTGGGGTCCAGCAGTCCGGTGAGGCAGCCGATGGTGGTGCTCTTCCCGGAGCCGTTCGGCCCCAGGAATCCGAACATCTTGCCGGAGGCCACGGTCAGGGAGAGGTCGTCCACCGCCGTCACCAGCCCGTAGCGCTTCACCAGGTTCGTGATCCGAATCGCGTCCATGAGCTAAGCCCTCTTTTCCAGAACGGCCAGCAGCCATTCGCGGCGCCGGGGAAGCAGCGCCGAGGCGCACCGCAGGGAGATCAGATAAAAAGCGATGGCGAGCGCGGCCAGGACCGCCGTCACGGGCCACTGGTCCGGGCGGATCAGCCCCTTATGAAACTCGCCCACAAACCTCGGCGTCAGCAGCAGCGCGATCATGCCGCCCACCACCACAATGTTGCCCAGCAAGGAGAGGTCGTTGCCCACGGTCTTGCTGGGGTCCGAACAGCGCGGCCCGAAGAGCGTGGTCCAGAGGCCGAGGCCGTGAAAGAGGAACAGCCCGAAAATACCGCTGCAAAGCAGCATGGCCATGCCGCGCACGCCCGTGGACACCGGCGCGAACAGAACCCAGGCCACTGCCGCCAGCGGCACGTACACGGAGCACAGCCCAATCAGCGTGTAGCTGCTGGCACGCAGCGCCGCGGCGGGGTCCAGCGGAAACAGAAAGTAGCGCCGGAACGCGCTGCCCAAATAGCCGAACTGATTCACAATGAAGGCCGCGGCCGGCGCCAGTCCGGCCACCGCGAACACCCCCACGGCGCCGGCGAACGGGTCGCCGCCGTGCGTGCCTTGTCCACTCCAGATGAGCAGCAGGAAAGGAACCAGCACCAGCGACATCAGGTACGAAAGCCGGAATCGCTTGCCGCGAAACAGAAACAGCAGCCAGTGCTCCACCAGCGGCGCGTACACGGGTCCAAACCACGCCGCCATGTGCGCAAAGGGCGTCTCCCAGCGGATGCTCCCGGTCTGCGCGATGCGGATTCGCGAGGGCCGCCGCTCCAGCCCCACAAGCGCCGCCACAAGCCCCACGCCCCACCACGCGATGAGCGCCAAGCCGCCCAGCGCCGCCGCATTCGCGCGCGTCATCATCGTACCGGCGCCAAACGGCGGCGTATAGGAAAGCACGCGCACCAGCGCGCGCAGCGCCGCCGGATTCTTCCGCAGCATCGGCGCGAGAAGCGAAGGCAGGAAAGCCACCGCCATCAGAATCACCGGCAGCACGAAGGACCCGCCCTTCTTCTCCATGAGCCGTTCGATGGCCTGCCCGATGGCCTGCGCCGCCAGGTAATTGCACGCGAAGAGCAGCAGCGCCGCCAGCGCGCCCAGCAGCAGGTTGCCGGTTCCGAACAGGTACACCCCGAAGGCGATGCCGAGATAGAGAGCCAGGAAGAGAAGCCAGAAGGGGTCCGCGAGCCCGGCGCCGTGCCGCGCCACGCGCCGCTCCCGGGAGTTCAGCGGAAAGCGCCGCAGTTCCGCGTCCGAGAAAACCTGGTTCAGCCCGAAGCCCAGCATGACGGACGTCACCGTGGCGCACACGAAGATGGCCGTCAGCGCGCCTTGCACCAGGCGTTCCGCCTTGCCGGCCTTCACCGCCACCATGCCGCCGGTCGCGCCCAGCAGGGCGAAGGAGATGCCCACCAGCGCCAGCAGCAGGTAACCGGCCATGAACAGCGCGATCCGGCCGTTGCGCGTGCGGATCTTGGCCCACAGCAGCTTGTAGCGCAAGCCGACCAGCAGGCCAATCAATTGGAAATCCACATCCGCCTACTTTCTTGGAACAATGACTTCCGCGTTCAGGTAGGGGCGCAGCGCTTCGGGCACTTCCACGCTGCCGTCCTTGCGTTGGTAATTCTCGAGGATGGCCACCCACGTGCGGCCGATCGCCAGGCCGCTGCCATTCAGCGTGTGCACGTACTCGGTCTTCTTCCCGCTCTGGAAGCGGATGCCCGCCCGCCGCGCCTGGAAGGCCTCGTAGTTCGAACAGGAGGAGATTTCCTTATACCCGTTCTGGCCGGGCAGCCAGACTTCCACGTCGTAGGTTTTCGCCGATCCGAAACCCATGTCGCCCGTGGACAGGGCGACGGTCCGGAAGGGAAGGCCCAGGCGGCGCAGAATGTCCTCCGCGTCGGCGGTCAGCATTTCCAATTCGTCGTAGCTCTGCTCCGGCCGAGTGAATTTCACCATTTCCACTTTTTGAAACTGGTGCTGGCGGATGATGCCGCGCACGTCGCGCCCGTACGATCCCGCCTCGCTGCGGAAGCACGGGGTGTAGGCGCAGAGGCGAATGGGCAACGACGCGGGGTCCAGCGTCTCATCCCGGTAGATGTTCGTCACGGGAACCTCGGCGGTGGGGATGAGCCACAGGTCGCGGCCCTCGCAGACGAAAAGATCTTCCTTGAATTTGGGCAATTGCCCGGTGCCGAACAGGCTGGCCGAATTCACCAGGAACGGCGGCAGCACTTCCGTGTAGCCGTGCTCGCGGGTATGCACGTCCAGCATGAAGTTGATGAGTGCCCGCTCCAGCTTCGCGCCCATGCTCCAATAGAGCGCGAAACGCGCGCCGGTGATCTTCGCCGCGCGCTCCAGGTCCAGAATGCCCAGCTCCGGCCCCAGGTCCCAATGCGCCTTCGGCTCGAAATCGAATTGCCGCGGCTGGCCCACGCGCCGCACTTCCACGTTCGCCTCGGCATCCCGGCCCACCGGCACGGATTCGTGCGGGATGTTGGGAATGCCCGCCAGCAGTTCGCGGAACTCCCCGTCCAGCGTCTTCACCTGCTCGTCCAGCGCGGCGATGCGCTCCTTGGTCTCCCGGACACGTTCCTGGCGCGCGGTGGTATCCTCGCCCTGGCGGCGCAATTTTCCGATTTCGGCGCTCTCCGCGTTGGCGGCCGCCTTCAACTGTTCGGTCTGGGAAATGACGGTGCGGCGGGCGGCGTCCAACTCGCGAAAACGGTCCAGGCTGGGGATCGGACCACGCGTGGAAAGGCGTTCGGCAACGCGCTCAAAATTGCTTCGGAAGAACTGGAGATCGTGCATTCCACACCATGCTAGCGCATGTATGGTTTTCTATTCCTCTTCCTCTTCGGCCTTCACCGGTTCCAGGTCTTCGGCCTCGAAGATCTGGCGGCAATCCAGGCATTCGACGTAGTCCACGCCGTCTCTACGGGCGATCATCTGTGTGCGGGTATGTTCACAGGCGGGTTGCATAGAACAACGATCAGATGAGTTTTATTCTAACCGGACTCGTAGCCTTGTCAAGGCCCCCGGGATACCACGCTTCCGGACGCCATGGGCGGCGGCCAATGCCGCGGCGCGGAACGCTCGCGCACGGCTCAGCGCCAGCGGAACAGCTTGAGCGCCAGAGCGAAGCACGCCACCAGCCAGACGCTCAGCACGCCGATCTGGGAGGAAACCTGCGCCAGCCCCGCGCCCTGCAGCATGTTGGCGCGCAGCGCGGAGTTCACCGCCGTTAGCGGCAGCGCCTGGATCACCGGCTGCAGCGCCGCCGGGAACCGCTCGGAGGAAAAGAACACGCCGGAGACGATCCACATCGGCATCATGGTCACGTTCATCAGCCCGGAAGCCGCCTCAATGGTTTTAGCGCGCGATGCGATCAGCAGTCCCAGGGCGCTGAACGAAAGCGAGCCGAACACGCACAGCGCGGCCAGGTCCAGCAGCGATCCGCGCAGCGGCACGCCGAAGACGAAGTGGCCGAATCCCGCCACCGCGAATACCTCGATGGCCAGCAGCGCCAGCCGGGAAAGCAGGAAGGACGCCAGGTAATACTGGCGTGGCATGGGCGTGGCAACCAGCCGCTTGATCAGCCGTTTGCGCCGCGCGTCCACAATGGCGAAGCCCATCCCCCAGATGGCGCTGCCCATGAGGTTCATGCCGAGCAAGCCGGGAACCAGGAAGTCTATGTATCGCGCGCCGGGCTCGCGCACCAGGTTCTCGCTGGACGGCACCGGATCGGTGCGCCCGGCCGCTTTCTGTATATCCGCGTCCACCAGCATCCGCGCGGTGCGGCCGTCCGGGTTGGTGCTGTCAAAACGGTACACCACGGACGGTCCCGCGCTGGGCTCCGCCGCCAGCACGATGCGCCCGGTGCGCAAGGCTTCCTCGGCGTCCGCGACGGAAAGCGTCCGCACGCGCAGCAGCTTGTCCTGGCCGAGCGCGCGCGCGATCTCCGGCGTGGTGGCCGCCACCGGCAGCACGTCCGGCGGGCGGTTGCGGAACGCGATGCCCAGCCCCGCCGCCAGCAGAATGGGAAATACGAAGACCCAGAACAGCGCCTCCGGTTCGCGGATGAACTCGCGGAAGCGCACCAGCGTCAGTTGAACCAGCGGATGGTCCATGCGCGATCTCTCGTGTAGCAGCGGCTCATCCATCGCGCAAATGCCTCCCGGTGAGCGCCACGAACACATCCTCCAGGGACGCGGAGTGCGTGCGCAATTCCGTAAGCGGCGCGCCCTCGCGCGCCAGATACTCCAGCAGGGCGGGCACCGCGCGGTGCAATTCGGTGACCTGAAGGAATACGGAGCCGTTCTCGGAGCGTACGTCGCGCACGCCCTCGATGCGCCCCAGCGCGGCGGCGTCAAACAGCCGCCCGCCGCCGGAGGAGAACTCCACCAGGTGCTCCACCCCGATGGAAGCGATCAGCTCGCGCGGCGTTCCCATGGCGATGGCCTTGCCGTGATCCACAATGGCCACCCGCTCGCAGAGGCGCTCGGCTTCGTCCATGTAATGCGTGGTGAGCAGGATGGTGCGGCCCTGGCTCTTGAACTGTTCGATCAGCTCCCAAAGCTGCCG
>DATKOS010000082.1:0-4738 GCA_035524535.1 Bryobacteraceae bacterium | reverse complement strand
CCTGCTTGCCGGTGAATTGCCGCAGGGGAGTGGGAATCAGAACCTTGGCCATTTAGTAACTCAACTCCTCTTTCTCGGCCGCCGTCTGGTCAAAATTCGGCAGCCAGCTATTGGCGTGGTCAAACTCGCCCTTCTGAATCGACAGCACGACGAACGAGTACCACGGACACGAATTCTTCAAATCGGTCTGCGAAAAATACGCGTCGCAGTCCGGATGCGAATGGTAGATGCCGATCAGCTCCATGTTGCGCTCCCGCGCCGCGCGGTCGGCTGCCAGCAGATCTGCCGGGCGCAGTTCGTACCGCGCCGCCTGCTGCCCTTCGAAGGCGTTTTCGAGCGGCAGCGCTTCGCGCACCTGCTTCACCCCGTCCTCCGTCGAGCCGAGCATGGCGCCGCAGCACTCGTTGGGGTAGGTCTTGCGGGCGTGCGCCACCATGGACGCCCAGGGGTCCGCTTCAATCCGAATCATGCTTCTTCCCAGAAAGGTTCGCTCAGATACTTGTCCGCGCTGTCGCACAGCATGGTGACTACCGTGGCCTTCTCGCCCCGCTCCGCCGCTTCCTTGGCCAGCTTCGTGGCCGCCAGCACGTTGCAGCCCGACGAAATCCCCACCAGGAGCCCCTCTTCCCGCGCCAGCCGCCGCACCATGGCGTAGGCGTCTTCGGTTTCGATCCACAGGTTGCCGTCCGCCAGCGTCTCGTCGTAGATGCCCGGCACGATGGCGGTGGGCATGTGCTTCAAGCCCTCCAGGCCGTGGAAGCCGCTCGATGGCTGCGCCGAGTAGCACTTGGCTTCCGGAGCGTCGCGCCGCAAGCGCCGCGTGACGCCCGTAAACGTCCCGCTGGTGCCCATGGCCGCTACAAAATGCGTGATGCGGCCGCCGGTTTGTTCGATGATTTCCACGCCCGTCCCCTCGAAATGCGCCTTCCAGTTGGCCGGGTTGTTGTACTGGTCCGGGTAAAAATAGGCGTCCGGATCCGCCAGGTAAAGCTCCCGGCATAGCCGGATCGCGCCATCCGATCCCTCCGCGCCGTCGCTGAACACCGTCTCCGCGCCATACGCCTTCAGAATCCGCTTCCGCTCGATCGACGCGTTCGCCGGCAGCACAAGCTTCACCTTGTAGCCGCGGTTTGCGCCGATCATCGCGTATGCGATCCCGGTGTTGCCGCTAGTGGCGTCGAGAATGATGCGCTTGTGGTTCAGCTTGCCGGAGCGCTCGCCGTCCAGCACCATGTTCAGCGCCGCGCGGTCCTTCACCGAGCCGCCTGGATTAAAGTACTCGGCCTTGGCCAGGATTTCCACGCCCGGAAACTCGCTGGAAATCTTATCCAGGCGCAGCAGCGGCGTATTGCCGATGGTGGCGAGCATGGGCATGGCTTCACTGCGCGAGGAACGCGGAAATGGTGCGACGAATGCCATGGGCTGCTTTCCCTTCCTTGGATTCAATCGCCCGCGCGCCGGATGCAAAAGCTATCTACAAGTAATCGAAGGGATTACGGCGAACAGCGAACAGCGATGCCGAGCGATCCCCTCAAGTCTATCAAAAAACTAGGAAAAGCCCAAAGCGGACCCGCCGCAGAGGCGCTGAGACCGACCGGGGCTAGAATGGCCTTATAGATGGCCGTCTTCGTGAAGCAGACGCAGGCTCCCGCTCTCCTCCGCCAGCTCGGTTTCTTCAGCGCCACCGCCCTGGTCATTTCCAATATGGTGGGCACGGGCATCTTCGCCACCACCGGCTACATGGCGGGCGACCTTGGAAGCGGCAGCCTCATCCTCGCCTGCTGGGCCGCCGGCGCCCTCTTCTCCCTGGCCGGCGCCCTCAGCTACTCCGAACTGGGCATCAATTTCCCGAGCTCCGGCGGCGAGTATGTCTACCTCACCCACGCCCTCGGCCCGGAATGGGGCTTTATGACCGGCTGGGTTTCCTTCTTCGCAGGCTTCTCCGCGCCCATCGCCGCCGCTGCCCTAGCGTTCTCCGATTATCTGGGCCACTTCTCGCCCAGCCTCAAGCTCGCCAACGCATCCATCACCATAGGTTCCGGCGCCCTTTCTCTCAGCCTGGGCCGCGGGCAACTGCTGGCCTCCTGCCTCATCGCCGCCTTCACCATCCTGAATTGTCTCGGCGTGGGCCGTACCGCCAAGGTCCAAAACGTGCTTACCGGCGCCAAGCTTCTGGTCATCGGCGCATTTGTTGTCATGGGCTTCGTCGCCGGCTCCGGAAGCTGGAGCCACTTCACCGCGCCCGCCGTGCGCACCTCCACCGTAAGCCTGCCGGCGCAGTTCTTCGTCAGTCTGCTGTGGGTCATGTTCGGATACAGCGGTTGGAACGCCGCCACCTATGTGGCCGAGGAGATCCGCCGCCCTGAGCGCACGCTTCCCCTGGCGCTGGCCGCCGGCGCCGGCATTGTCGCCGCCGCCTACATGGCGCTCAACGTCCTCTACATCTATTCCACGCCCCTCCGCGATATGCAAGGCGTCACCGCCATTGGTGAACGCTCCGCCGCGCATCTCTTCGGCCCCAATGTGGCCGGAGCTTTCGCAGTCCTCATGGCGCTTTGCCTTGTCTCCACCGTCAGCGCGGAGATCACCGTCGGTCCGCGCGTCTATTACGCCATGGCCAAGAACAAGGCGTTCTTCCGGGCCGCCGCCAACGTGCATCCCCGCTGGCATACGCCCGTCCCCGCCATCCTCAGCCAGGGTCTGTGCGCCATGATCATGACCCTTACGCCTTTCCGCGAACTGCTCACCTACATCGGCATGAGCCTGGCGCTCTTTAGCGCGCTTTCCGTGGCGTCGCTCTTCGTCTTCCGCCGCAAGCGCCCCGGTTGGCAGCGCCTTCGCGCCGTCGATTTCGCCTGGCCCCTCATCCCCTCCGCCTACATCCTGGTCGCCGCCGCCATGATGATCTTCGGAATCATCCAGCACCCCGTGGCTTCCCTAACCGCCTTCGCCACCGTAGGCGCCGGAGCCCTCATCTACCACTTCGGCCTCCGTGGCGCTGACAAGTAGACGCACCCCCCGTGGCGCGGACACCCGTGTCCGCCGCGCCGGGACTCATCCCGGCGCATGCCTGGAATCTGCCGCAATTCCCGCTTGTGAAGCGCCACTCCACCAACCAAATCAGCTCCCCCCGCCGACCCAGGATTCCCCACTCAAACCATCCCGTCGCTCCTTCTCTTCAGGCTCCGCGCCTCCGTCGCCACATAATCCCGTATCAGCTTGGAGTACACCAATCCCACAAGCCAGCCCACCAACCCGCGCGTGGCGAACGAAAGCTCCACCTCCGTACCTCCTTCTACCCGCTTCAACCGGTGGTCCGCAATCATCTCCCCGCCCGGAAACCGCTGCACCCAAGTGAATGCCTCGTTAGCAACACACTCTGTTACTTCGTAAACGGCCGGCCGCAGTTTCGGCTGCGTCACGCGATAGCGCGCTCCGGTCTTCAGCCCGCCATCGCTCAAAGCCACGATCCCGGAAACCGTTGGCGTCCAGGCGGACCAGTGCTCCACGTCCGCCAGAATTCCCCAGATCGCCTCCGGCGCCGCAACGCTCACAAAACGTTCCACGCTTCGCATCCCTCCACTCTGCTCCCAATCCGAACCGCCGCAAAGCCCCATCCATCCGGCTTGCAATTCCACCGCCTGATCTGTTTCTATACGAACTTATGCGTCCCACGCGCGTGCGCTATCGGGTGGTTGCTTTCGCCGTCGCCTTGGCCGTCATCACCTACCTCGACCGCGTTTGCATCTCCTTCGCCGCGCCCGATATCCGCCGCGATCTCTCCCTCAGCGAAGTCCAAATGGGATGGGCCTTCACGGCCTTCAATATCGGTTACGCCCTCTTCGAAATCCCCGGCGGCTTCCTGGGCGATTGGGTCGGCCCGCGCAAAGTCCTCACCCGCATTGTGGTCTGGTGGTCGCTCTTCACCGCCGCCACCGGCTGGGCCTGGAGCCACGCTTCGCTGGTGGCCACGCGTTTCCTCTTCGGAGCCGGCGAAGCCGGCTGTTTCCCCAATATCACCAAGTCCTTCACCACCTGGCTGCCGGAGCGCGAACAAGCGCGAGCGCAGGCCGCGCTCTGGCTGGCCGCGCGCTGGGGCGGGGCATTCACGCCCCCGCTCGTGGCCATCGTCATGGGCATCGCCGGATGGCGCGCCAGTTTCGCCGTGTTCGGCTGCGCCGGCGTCGTCTGGGCCGTGGCGTTCTTCTTCTGGTACCGCGACAACCCGCTCGACAATCCCGCCCTGAACGATGCCGAGCGCGCCCTGGTCCGCCCCATGTCCGCCATGTCCAAGAGCCACGCCGACGTCCCCTGGCGCCGCCTCCTGGGCTCCCGCCAGGTCTGGATGCTCAACTGGCAGTACTTCGCGCTCAACTACGGATGGTATTTCAACGTCACATGGCTGCCCACCTACCTGCGCGAATCGCGCCACGTGGCCATCGCTTCTACCGCCCTGCTCAGCATCCTGCCGCTCTTCCTCGGCGGCATCGGCGACCCGGTGAGCGTCTGGCTCATCTCCCGCCTCACGCGCAGCGGGCAAAGCGTCGCCACCGCCCGCCGCCTGGTGGCGCGCCTGGGGTTCGCCGGCGCCGGCTCCTTCCTCTTCCTCTCCACCCGCATGCCCAATCCCGTCGCGGCCATGCTCTGTATCGCACTCGCCAGCTTCTCCAACGATTTCGTCATGCCCGCCACCTGGAACGCCGCAGCCGACATAGGCGGCGAGCACACCGGAACGCTA
>DATKOS010000081.1:0-4980 GCA_035524535.1 Bryobacteraceae bacterium | reverse complement strand
CCGGAATCCAGCAGGCGCGGAACAACTATCCGGAGTTCGGCCAGGGAACGGCGGGCTACGCGCGGCGATACGGAGCGCTCTACGGCGAACGCGTAATCGGCACGATGGTGCACCATGTGGTGGTGCAGGCGGTGTTTCACCAGGACCCGCGCTACTTTTACAAGGGTACGGGCAGCTTCGGCTCGCGGTTTCTGTACGCCATCGGGACCTCCTTCGTTTGCAAGGGCGATAACGGGCGCTGGCAGCCGGACTATTCCGACGTAGTGGGAGGGCTCGCCGCGACCGAACTGACGAGCCTGTACTATCCCTCCACCTCGCGGCCCGGGCTGCGGGCTTTTCATAATGTGCTGCTGGGCTTCGGCGGCAGAGCGGGAAACCACCTCATGGAAGAGTTTGTGCTGCGCCATCTCACGACGCACACGCACGGGCGCGCCGGGGGCGGAGGCATGGAGGCGATCCTGAAGGAGGGAACGCCCGTATCGCTGGTTTCGGCGGGCGACGTGATTTCGAAAACGCAGGAGACGGCGGGGCCGGCGGAGTTTGTTCTGGCGAACGATCTTCAGGTTTCCGGCGTAACCGTGGCCAAGGTGGGAGCGAAGGCGGAAGGCGAGGTGCGCTACGGCCCCGCTGCCGGCGGCGGCGCTCCAGCCGCCCGCGTAGAATTGGCGAAGGTGCAACTGAAGGTGGGCAACGTGAGCGTCCCGCTGCGAAGCGCTCCGGCGAAAGGCGGCGACGCCGCCTTGCAGTATCACCAACTAGAGGGCTCTGGCCGGATCGCTATCGAGCTATATGTGGCCCACGATGTGCCGGTGACGGTTGGGAAGTGAGCCGGGGCGCAAGACTCGATAGGGGACAGGACTACTCTGTCCTCGGCGCGCATTTCAGCGCCGACCGGGCTGAGATACCCTTCGCCGCAAAAAAGTGGCGCATCCACCGGCCGCGCCTCGCGATAGAATAGGAAGCGATGGCCGTGAGACGTTTCGTTCCTGTCATCGCGATTGCAGCGCTGTGCGGATGCGGGCTATTGTGGCGCGTAGCCGCCCAACAGCCGCAAGCCGCGCCCGCCGCCACCCAGGCTGCTCCCTCCGCTCCGCAAGGCGCGGCCGCCGAGACTCAGCCGTACGAACCCGTGGAAGTGCCCACGATGTTCCGGGCGGAAGGCGCGGAAGTCGTGGTCCCGGTTACCGTGACCGATGACCAGGGCAAGTTCATTTCGAACCTCACCAAGGACGATTTCCGCATCCTCGACGAAGGCCGTCCGCAGTTCATCCGCTCCTTCCAGGCGCCGGAAGCGCGCTTCCAGCCGGTGGTCGTGGGCTTTCTGGTGGATTTGAGCAACAGCGCCAAGACCTTCTGGAAGACCTACCAGGACGCCATCCGCGAGCTGATCTGGGCGCTGCTTCCCGGCGACCCCAAGTTCTCCGGCTACCTGATTACGTACCGCACGGACGCGAACCTGGAAATCGATACCACCTCGGACGGCACCAAGCTGACCGACCGCGTGGCTAAGCTCAAGCCCGGCGGCGGGGCCGCGCTCTATGACGCCATCTACATGGCCTGCACGCGCCGGCTGGTGGTAAAGGGCGAGCCCTACGATCCGCGCCGCGTGATCATCGTCATCGGCGATGGGCACAATGACGCCGGCGGCCATAACTTGGGCCAGGTCCTCGAACTGGCCAAGCGCGAGCTGGTGACCATCTACGGCGTGAGCACGGTCTCTTACGGCGCCGACAACGTGGCGCAGGACACTCTCGAAACCCTTACCTCGCAGACCGGCGGCTTAGTGGAGTATCCGCTGGGCCCGGATCTATATAAGGATATCTCCGGCTTTGTCTCCAAGCCCATGGACGCGGGCAATTACGTGTATGAAGCGGGCACCGGCGGCTACGCGGCCGAGATCTCCCGCTCCATTATGGACAAGATCGGCAAGATCGAGGGCAGTATCCAGTCCCAGTACGTGCTCAGCTACGTGCCGGACATAGACCCTGGAGCTTCGAGGAAGGACTTCCGCAAGATCAAGGTGGAGATCCCCACGCTGCAGAACCGCATGGTCCGCATCTACACCAAGGACGGCTACTTCCCCAAGGCCGTGCCGCCGGGTCCGGCCACCGAGCCGATCAAGAAGAACGAACAGCAGTAGCTCAAAGCTCACGGCGATCGAGCCGGCCGCCCGCCAACCTCACAGCGCCAGCTCGCCGTGGTACAGCATCTCCTTGGGCGTAAACTTCACCTTGAATTGGAGGGGGCCGGCCTTTGTCTCGAAGACCACCTGCTTGTCTTCCGGCTGGATCGGATCGGGGCTGTTGGGGAAGTAAATTAGCAGGACGCCGGACTGGTCGAAGGGGACAGTGACGTAGGACGGCGCGATCGCGGGCTTGCCGGCTCGCTGGAGGGACGTAGTCTTCTTCATGTTTTCCAGGCCCTCGGCGCCAAGACTGGCGACGAGGCTACTCATCATCTCCGAGCCGGAAATGCTGATGACGTAGCAGCCTGTGGGGTCGGGCTGGAGCTGAGTCTTGCTGGCGTAGCGTACGGGAGCTGCGCTCTCCCACCGAACCACGGCGGTCATGCCGCCCGGCCCGCCGGCACCGCCGGGGCCGGGTCCGAATCCACCCATGTCCGGAGGGCCCATGCCGGGGCCGCCCATGTCGTCGAACCCAAGCTCCATTGCGGCGGACTTCGCCCAAGGCGACTTGGTTAACAGGCGCTGCACGTCTTTCTCGGCCCATTGGCCGGACGGGACGTCGTTCCAGAAGTCGCCCGGGGCGAAGCTCCACGCGGCCACACTCGACGCCAGCGCGAGGACAGCGAGCGCGGCTCGCCGCGGAAGCGCGTGCGAAACAACGAATCCCGGCCGCACGCTATTCCCGCCCGCCGTTGCGCGGAGGCGGACCGCCTTGCAGCGGGCCTCCCCGCGGCGGTTCGGGGCGCATGCCGGCTTGCAACTTGTTCCACTGATCCTTGCTGAGAGTGCCGCGGAAGCCCAGCAGCATGCGGGCGTTGGCCTTCTCCAGCTCGGCGCGAGCTTCGGCCACGCGATCGATAGCCGGCAGGATCTTCGCCTGGTCCGGCGTATCGGCGTCCAACAGCGGCTCGAGCGCGACCTCTTCCTTCTGCAGGGAAGCATTCAGGTCGATCAGCTTGGGCCGGTTGGCTTGAAATACGGCCTCAATCTGTTTCTGCTGATCCGCGGTCAAACCAAGCCGCTGAATGGTGGCGGGGTCCGCCCACCAACGGCCTTGCGGAACGCCGCCGAACATGCGCTCCACGGGCGGGCGGTTGGCCTCCATCGGACCGCGTCCCGGCTGCATGCCGCCGCCTTGGCGCCGGCCCGGACCGGGGCCCATTCCGCCGCCCGGACCGGGCCCGCCTTGCGGAGGCTGCGCCGCCAGCGTCGCCGCGCCGAAGAGCGCGGCGGCCAAGAGCAAATTCCATCTGCGTATTCCGAATTCCGTCATAAACTTCCCCTCAATTCGATGTGGTTCGCGGGCCCTGATCACGCCGGCCGCGCGTCAATTCCTGGCCGCTGCGCCGGTTCCGTCCCAGGAGACCAGCTTCACTAGCGGCTCCATGGAATCCGGCACGGTCTGCGAAACATCCGCGTCAATCTGCTTCAGCAGCATGGCGTCAGCCGCGGCGGAATCCTGCGCCGGCGCCTGGTGGCTACGCCACGCCATGGTGGAAACTCCCGCGCAGACCGCCAGCACGGCCATCGCGCAGGCCCATCTCAGGGCGCGAAAGGCGTTCCATCGAGGCGGGTCTTGCGCCCGCCAGCCCGTGTGCGGCACTCTTTCCATCTCGCGCGCGCTCCACTGCCGCGCCGATTCCCGGAAAGCCGCCAGCGCGCTGCCGGTCCGCTCCAATTCCGCGCGGCATGCGGCGCAGTAGGCCACGTGCCGGTCCACTTCCGGGTCGCGTCCGCCCAGGGACCATTCGGCGATCTGCCGCTCGGACAAATGCTGGCTCATACCGGCGCTCCCAACCGCTCCCGCACCGTCCGCAGCGCGCGGAAAAGGTGCGTCTTTACCGTTCCTTCCTTCATACCCGTTGCGGCGGCAATTTCCAGGAGTTCCATGTCTTCCACAAAGCGGAGGAGGAAGACCGTCCGCTGCTTCTCCGGCAGGCGGCCCGCCGCGTCCCAAACCGCCTTGGCCTGCTCCTGCAACAGCACGCGCCGCTCCGCGGATTCCGCGCCATCCGCCAGCGCGGCGCCCATGGTTTCCACCGGGACGGCGGTTTGCTGCGCGCGCTTCCAGAAGCGCAGCTTGCGATTCCGGAGGTGATCCCGCACCAGGTTGACGGCGATCTGCATGATCCAGGTCTCCACGCTCGATTCGCCGCGGAAGTGGTCCCATCCCTGGTAGGCGCGAACGAAACAATCCTGCGCGACGGTCTCCGCGGCATCCCGATCCCGCAGGGAAGCCAGCGCAAAGCGGAAGACCTTCGGCCGGCAGGCGATGACCACGGAGGCGAAATCTTCCGAGCGAGGGGGAGCGATGGTCCCGAGCCCCCCCGCCGTCAGCCGTGCCGCCATACCTTCCATCTGCGAGTGTAGACGGAATCCAGGCGGCCCGGGTTTACGCGCTCGCGGGAAAATTAGGGCTTCGGAGGCGGACCGCCGCCGCCAGGACCGCCGGGCCCGCCGCCGGGACCTCCGGGGCCTCCCGGACCGCCACCCTGCGCCGAGTTCCCCAGTTCAGTGAACTTGGTCTGCTGGTCGGACGTCAGGATGGCGTAGAAGGCCGCGCTTCCCGTGGCTTGAATCAGGGTTTGCTGCGCGGTGAGAGCGCCGATGGCGCTTGCCGCGGCCGCCAGCCCGCTATTGCTGGTGATGGCGGTTTGCAGCGCGGTCTGCGCGGTCTGCATGGAGGACTGCAGGGCCTGCAAGCCGGTCTGCTGCGTGGTGAAAATGGCGGTCGCCTTGGTTTGCTGATCGGAGGTGAGATCGAGCAGCTTGGCGTAATGCGACACGATGTTCGC
>DATKOS010000080.1:0-5963 GCA_035524535.1 Bryobacteraceae bacterium | reverse complement strand
CGCCACGGATTCGCCTTCCTCCAGGCGGAAATCGACGCCCTTGAGGGCCTCCGGACCGTCGCCGTAGCGGAAGCGGAGGCCGCGCGTCTCAACCACCGGGCGGCTCACGGAAGACGCTCCAGGGCGATGCGCGCCGCCAGGGGCGCGAGAGAAGCCAGCGTCAGGAAGGCCGCGTCCGCCTTGCCGAATTTGAGGTCGAAAAGGGGCTGAAGATGGCCGTTGAAGCCGCGCGAAACCATGGCGCGGTGCACGTCCTGCGCACGGCCGTAGGAGCGCGCGAAGAGCACCGCCAGCGCGCCGGCGGCGGCGTGGAACCGGGCTCCGCCGAGTTCCCAGGACCGCCCGGCGGCGCCGCGCGAAGAGGCGGCCTTGCGCATATGCTGCGCTTCCTCGGAGATCACAAATAGGTACCGGTAGAGGAACTGCGCCACATTCACCAGAAAAACCGGGGCGCGCAGCCTCTCGATGCCGGCCAGCAGGGCGGCGAAGGGGGTAGTGGCCACCACGGTGAGAACGGCCAGCGCGGAAAGGTAGCTCTTAAGCGTGAGGGAGACGGCGCGCTCCGGATCGCCGGAAATCCAGCAGACGGCCGCGAAGGCGGCCACGAAAGGCAGCACCAACGCGGCGCGCGCCAGAGCCGGGATGAGGGGAAGCCGAGCGGCCGCCAGCGCGAGGCACAGCGCGGCGAACACCAGGGCGGAGAATTCGGGAAGGGACCGGTGCGCGGTGGCTAGCGCGGCTAGCAGCGCCAGCAAGGGGACAATCTTGGCGCGGGGATCGAGCCGGTGCAAGCCGCTGGAACCGCGGCTCCACTGCTCCAGAACGATCTGATGCACTCAGGCGCTCCTCTTGCGCGCCGCCACGCGGCTGAAAATCAGGCAGGCGCAGGTAACCAGCACCAGCCCCGCCAGGCCGCCCACCACCTTGCGTTCCCAGGCAGTTTGCAGGAAAGCCGCCTGATAACCGGCGAACGGGGTGGAGATCAGCGACTGCGCGCGGGCTGCGATGCCGGTTTGGATGCCGAGCCTCTGGATGCCGTCGGGCGCTGCCGAAGCCACCAGGACGCCCACCGTGGCCAGCAGCAAGGCGCCCAGCGCCACCGCGCCCGCGGCGAACGGCCTGCCTTGCTGGGGACGCCGAATGAAGTTCGGTTGGATCCGCTCCAAAGCCCCGATGACCGCCACGGTGATAGCGCCCTCCATTAACGCAGCCACCAAGAAAAGGGCCAGCGCGGTGAGCAGGACGGAGAGGGTCATGCGCACGCCGGAGAGGAGCAGTTCGGAAAGCGCCAGCGCGGCGCTGACCATGGCGGAGAGGGCGCCGCCCGCGAAGATAGCGGCGCGCCGCCATCGGCCGCCGCCCCAAAGCATATACGGCAGATAGCCCGCCAGCACGCCGGCGAAGGCCATATTGATCATGTTGGGGCCCAGCGCCAGAATGCCGCCATCCTGAAAGACCAAAGCCTGAATCGCGAGGATGGAAGCCATGGTGACGACGGCCGCCGCCGGGCCCAGCGTGCAGGCCAGCAAGGCGCCGCCCAGCAGGTGCGCGGTGGTTCCCACGCCGACGGGGAAATTGATCATCTGGGCCGCGAAGACGAAAGCGCCCATGACGCCCAACATGGGGATCTTGGCGCCGTCGAAATCGCGCTGCGCGCGGCGCGCCATGTAGCCGATGGCCGGGACCGCCGCCGCATCCAGGGACGCCCAAACCGGCGTGGAAAGAAAGCCGTCCGGAATATGCACTATCGAATTCACGGTAGCACCATTCGAACAATCGTGTCACGCAAGGGCTTTGACCTCGGGTGCTACCATAAGAAACGCATGAGCGGGCTAAGCCGCATCGGCGTCGCCATCGATTCCGACCTCCTGGAGAAGTTCGACCGCCGCATCGCGCAGCGGGGGTACACCAACCGTTCCGAGGCGTTTCGCGATCTGATCCGCGAGGAACTGGTGGAGAAGGCGTGGGAATCGCCGGAAAGCCAGGTGGTGGGCACGGTGACGCTGGTATACGATCACCACGTGCGCCTGCTGAACGCGAAACTCACCAGCATTCAGCACGACCATCACCGCAATATCCTCTCCACGCTGCACGTGCACCTGGACCATGACCATTGCCTGGAAGTGCTGGTGGTGTGCGGCAGGGCGGCCGACGTGCGAACGGTGGCGGACGCGCTGATCAGCGCCAAGGGCGTGAAGCACGGGCGGCTGACCATCACCTCCTCCGGAGCCGATTTGAAATGATTGTGGGAACGGGGGTGGATCTGGCGGAAGTTCCGCGGATCCGCGCTTCCATGGAGCGCTTCGGCGCGAAGTTCGTGGCGCGTATTTTCACGCCGGCGGAAATTGCCTACGTGGAGCGCAAGGCGAACAAGTACGAACGCTACGCGGCGCGCTTCGCGGCCAAGGAAGCGGGCATGAAGGCCATCGGCACGGGCTGGCGGCTGGGCGTGCGCTGGCAGGATTTCGAAGTGGCCAATTTGCGCTCCGGCAAGCCCACGCTGCGGCTGCACGGCGTGGCGGCGAAGGTGGCCGAGAAGCTGGGCGTGCGGAATATTGCGCTATCGCTGACGCATACCAAGGAGTTGGGCATGGCGCATGTGATTTTGGAAGATTGAACGGGAAGCCTTCAGCCATCAGCCTCCGACTTTTGGGACTCTAGGCCTTCGGCGCTCCTGTTATCGGGAGCGCGGCGCGGTTACCAGAGATAGTCTTTGGCGATCTGGCGTTTATCATAGCCATCGAGTACGTGGGCCACGCGGATTCTCTTCAGGGAGACCGGCGAAAGCTGGCCGATGGGGATGTAGACTACGGTCCGTCCGGCGCGGGCGGCGATGGTCTTGAAGATGGCGCGGGGCGGTTTGGCGGCCACGTAGACCACGTGGCGGTGGATCGAGTAATCCATGGCGGCGAGCAGGAGCCGCTCGGATTTCGATTCCGCGAATTCGTAGTCGGGATCGGTCCAAACATCCGCCATGCGGCGCGGCGGCAAGCTCAGGAGAAAGCCGCCATATTCGGCGCGGCCGATGCCGGGCCCCACCAGATTGTCGAACGGAAAGGTGGAGTAGAAGGCCATATCCGATTCGTTCTGGTTCTCACCGAGCCAAGTGGTGAGGTACGAATAGCGGTTGTCGCGATCCTCATCGAAGATCACCACCACGGAGCCGACTTCGCCGTGGAGCTTCTGGAACTGGCGCACGTAGATGCGCCCCTCGTGCCAATGGCGCAGGGTTTCGCGGATGTCAATGCCGTCGAAAATGGAGGTGGTGAACGGCTCCACTCGCGCGCGTTCCTCGGAGAGGATGCTCTTGCCCTTCTTCTTGAGGAAGCGGCCATAGTCCTCGATGACGAGGTCCTCCGGCGGATAGGAGCAGATGCCCGTGCCGTTCAGTTCACTGGCCCATTCGCCGGGGAACTTCTCCTTCCGGCGAGGCTTCAGGCCAAGCGGACGTAGCCTGCGTTTGGCGCTGGGCAGACGGCGACGCAAGCGGATGCGGCGCGTATCGGCCCACATTTCGTCTCCGGTAATGCGCACGGTCATGACGCCGGACGCGGTTTTCTGGGGCGGATACATGGCCGCCGCCTCCCAAACTTCCCAGGCGTAATTGTCGTCGGCGATGCCGCGGGCGGCCACGGTCAAATCGAAGACGCGCGCGGCTAGCTCCTGGCCGGTGAGCGCCAGGTTGCGGGTGTAGCGCGCCAGCAGGCGGCGCTGCCAGTGCGCGATGCGCTCGCCGGCATTGGTTTCGTAGGCCTTCTCGGCTTCGCGGAAGACGGCCAATTGAGCGTGGCGGCGGTCGATGAGCGAAGCGTCCGCCATTTCCGCGCGGAAGCTTTCATAGCGCCATTGCAAAGCGGGATATTCGGCCGCGATTTCGGCGAGCGATTCGGGATGCGGGTTGAACAACTCCACGCCCGCGCGTTGAGTGCGCGCCAGCGGCTGCGCTTGCGGCTCTTCCATGGCGTCCAGCAGCGGATCGAGCAGGTTGAGCGAGACCACGACGAGGACGCGCGCCTCCGGATCCGTGCCTTGGAGCTTCCAGGCGAGACCCGCGGCGTGGCGCGAAATCTCCGGAGAGCGCTGCTGGGGGTAGACGCGATAGGCCTCCACGTAGCGCTCCAGGCCGATGTGGCGGATGGCGTAGGAATCCGGATAATCGTCCTTGAGGTGTGGGCGAAGCCCCGCTTCCGGATCCGCGAAGACAGTTTCCGCGCCGATTTCAAGACCGGTGCGAATGGCTTCCGTGAAGGGGTCCGACGGCTCGACCAGCACGTAGACGGCTTCGGTATCCCCGGAGGTTTCATCGGGATAGAAGATGACGGACATTTCCGGAAGACGCTGCACGCCGCGGACCCAAGCATCCTGCAATGCGGCGGGCAATTCCACGGCGACCACCTGCGGATGTTCGCGCAGCAGGGCCCGGCGGACTTCGATGGCGAATTCCAGCCGCCCGGGCGCCACCGGAAAGTACGTGAAGCGCCCGCGGGTAAGGCTGGCGAAATCAGGAAGCGGGACGGCGTCCTCTGGCATAACGCAGCGCCTCCTCACCGAGTACCTGCACCAGGGCCATTTCAAGCGCCTCGGATTCGTGCGAACGGGCCGTGGCCAGGCTCTTCAGCTTGATGGCGAAGCGCGCCACGTTGATGCCGTCGCGCACGGTGTAGGGCTCGTCGGCGGCGTGCGCCACCTGGAGGAAATCGGTGACGTAGCTGAGGATGCGCTCCTCGGCGAAGGGCAGATTCTCGCGGAGGATCTGATATTCTTCGTCGCGCTCCGGGAAATCGATGAAGATCTGCGGCTGCAGACGGGAGTGGATATACTCGGGCAGCTCGAAGGTGGAGGCGTCGTCATTCATGGTAGCGACCAGGCGGAACTGCGGGTGGGCGCGGATCTTCACGCCCGCCGCAATGGACTCCACGTAGCGCCGGTTGTCCAGCAGCGGGGCGAGGCTGGCCCAGCTCTTCTCGCTCATGCGGTTGCCCTCGTCCAGGATGGCGATGCCGCCGCGGATCATGGCGGTGGCGAGCGGCGAAGCGACATAGCGCAGATCGCCGGCGCTTTCGAGTACCGGCGTGACCAGCAGATCCTCCGGGCGCGTATCCATGGTGGCCTGAAGGATGTAAGCATCGCGGCCCATGCGCTTGGCGGCGGCATAGGCAAGGGTGGTCTTGCCGACGCCCGGCTTCCCGAGCAGACGGGGGTTCATGGGCAGATCCTGCTCATTCACCACCATCCACGCAGCCAGAAGCTGCCGCATCAGCTCATCCTGTCCGACCCACTGCACCGCAATTTCATCCGGGTGCGCCAGGTGCAACGTGACGCCTTCGATCTCGACCGTCATATCCACCTATATTATGGGGCGCCGGAGACGGTGAATCCCGCCGGGCGATGCGGAACTTGCATTTCTTCTAAAAACACTCCTTGGGCGGATGAAGCCGCCCGCCGCTGCCGGGGCTCACCTAATGTCTACTCCGGAGACGGATCTACCGGTGCGCCGTTGTAAACGACGCGGCTTGGGCGCCGGGCGCGCTATCGAAGCGGAAGCGCAATAGTACCTCGCCATCCACAGGTTGGCCGTTCAACCGCGCCGGGGTGAAGCGCCACGCGTCCGCGGCAACCGCGGCAGACGATACGAGTTTCTGATCGCGCGGGGCCAGCAATTCGACCTGGGTGACCCGGCCATCCTCATTCACCGTGGCCTTCACGTCCATTTCCTTGTTCCGCATGAGCATCGGGCTAGCGTCCAGGGGCAGAGTAATCCGGATGTCCCGGAGCGGCTCGGGCGGCGCGTACCCGCGCTCGGCTGCAATGGATTCATCCAGCCTTCGGACTCCCGGGACCTTCTCCATGACGCGCCTGAAGGCGCTGGGCTTGACCGGTTCGCAGGTGGCCGTGGCGGAGCAGCAATCCGTCATGAGCAAAGCCTGGATCTGACCCACGTCAGGCGCCGCCGGCCTGACCAC
>DATKOS010000079.1:0-24946 GCA_035524535.1 Bryobacteraceae bacterium | reverse complement strand
TGTTCGCCGAACTTGGCGCGGACCCAGTGATCGAGGTCCGGCTTTTCGTCGTTGAAGAAGATGCCGCGGTACTTCACGCTGGGCTCGCCCTGTTGGTGCTTGCCGGGGATCACGTAGAGTGCGGACCGATGCTCGGGCGTGACGTCGTCCCACCAATACCAGGGCGAGACGCCGATCTGTTCGGAGAGGTCGTAAACGCCATAGATGGTACCGCGCTTGTCGCTGCCGGCGATCACCAGCGCGCTGGCCACGCCGGGAAGCGGCTGCTGGACCACTTGCAGGAAGAACGATTCCCACTTGCCCTGGATGCCCGTCACGTCGATCTTCTTCGCAGCCACCAAACGGTCGATCAGCGGGCTCTTGCCCACCGTGCCAATGAGAATGGCGGGGCCCTTGAGCCCGTTCGCGTCCTTGGCGAGGTCCGGCTTGATGCCGGTGACGCGTTCCACGTCGGCCTGCAAATCGCCCACGGCGCGAACGACGCCGGCCCAGTCGCTGGAATCCACGCATAGCGTCGCCGCAGTCTTCCCTTGCGCCACGGCGAAGCTCCCGGGAGTGGGGGCGAAGCGGACGTAGCGCGGCTGGCCGATGGCAAAGGCCTGCGCGCAAAAGACAGGAATCAAGAGGGCTGTAACCAGGAAGGGTCCCGCAGCCGTGGTGCGCCATGACATAATTGTTGGCCTCCCGAACAATATGCAGTGTAACGTACTGCGCGGCGGGATTCGGCCGGCCATGGGCCGGCTTTGCCACCGAAGCCTGCACGGCCACGTCTACGAGGAATGCGGCGCCCTGCTGCACTTCTACGAAGAAGGCCTGCACGGCTACACGTATCTGGAAGACGTGCACGAGCGGTAGAACCTCAATCTTGTGGCCCGGGCGCGTTCGGAAGGGACCGCCCTGGGCGTAGTTTCCCGAGTTCCCCTTTTCACAACCATTGAATTTGTATAATGGTTGCCTGCCAGCGGCGAGTGGCTGTTGGGGAGGGTTGCAAGCTGCATGGTCCCGCCTGCTATTGCGCACTACAAGATAAAGTCCAAGCTCGGCCATGGCGGCATGGGCATAGTCTATAGGGCCACCGATACCAAGCTGAACCGCGACGTCGCCGTCAAAGTCATCCCCGAAGCCTTCGCGAACGACGCCAGGCGCATGGCGCTGTTCCGGCGCGAAGCGCAGGTGCTGGCCGCGCTCAACCATCCCAACATTGCGGCTATCTACGGCCTGGAGGAGCACGCGCTCGTGCTGGAATTGGTCGAAGGCCCGACGCTCGCGGAACGCATTGGGCAAGGGCCGCTGCCGGCGGAAGAGGCGGCGCCCATCGCCAGGCAGATCGCCGAGGCCCTGGAATACGCGCACGAGAGAGGCGTCATCCATCGCGATCTGAAGCCCGCCAATATCAAGCTCACGCCCGAAGGCCGGGTGAAGGTTCTGGATTTCGGTCTTGCCAAGCTAACGGAAAATGTCGAAATAGGCGCGACGGCCCCGACGCAGACCATCGCTATCGCGGGCACGCCGGGGTATCTCGCGCCGGAACAGTTGCAGGGCAAACCCGCCGATGCGCGCAGCGACATATTCGCCTTCGGTTGCGTGCTGTACGAGTTGTTGAGCGGCCGGCGGGCATTTCCCGGAAACACGCAGGCGGAGTCGCTCGCATCCACGGCTATGGCCGAGCCGAGGCCGATCGAAGGTGCGCCGCGGGAGTTGGAGAGGCTGGCGCTGCGCTGTCTGCACAAGGACCCCGACCGCCGCATCCAGCGCATGGACGATGTTCGCGTCGCGTTGGCCGCTTCCCCTGCCATCCCCAAACGGCGGCGGAATCTCGCCGTGGGACTGCCTGTCTTGCTGTTCGTGATCCTCAGCGCGGGCTTCTGGCTCTACCGGGGAATGGACCAGCGGCGATGGGCGCGCGAGGAGGCTATTCCGCAGATTGCGAAGCTTTCCCCGGAGCAGCCGTTGGCGGCCTTCCTCCTGCTGCGCAAAGCCGAGCAGGTTCTTCGGGGTGATCCGCAACTGGCCGAGCTGGCGAAATCCTCGACGCAGCTCATTTCCGTCGAATCGACCCCGGCCGGAGCAAACGTGGAGATTCAGGATTATGTGAAGCCCGGCGCCTGGTTCGCCTTGGGCGCCACGCCGCTGAGAAACGTTCGCGTCCCCAAAGGCTATTTTCGCTGGAGAGTGTCGAAACCAGGCGTGCGCGAGTTCATCTCGGCTCCGCCTACCACCCGCTCGATGCAGTTTCCGTTGCCCGCGGGAGAGTCTGCAATGTCGCCAGTGCCGGCAGGCCATTGGAGCGAATACATCGATTTCGTCGGTTGGCTGTTCTATGACCTCCCGGCTTACGACATCGACAGATTTGAGGTGACCAACGCGCAGTATCAGCAGTTCGTGGACCAGGGCGGATATCGGAAGCCCGAATATTGGAAGGAGAAATTCACCAAAGACGGCGCGGATCTGACCTGGGAGCAGGCCATGGCTCTGTTCCGCGACCCTACCGGCAGGCCGGGGCCTTCCACCTGGGAGGCCGGCCACTTTCCCCCCGGCCGCGCCAATTACCCGGTCACGGGAGTGAGTTGGTACGAAGCGGCGGCCTACGCCGCCTTCGCGGGCAAGAGCTTGCCGGCCATCGGTCAGTGGTACAAAGCGGCTCCGGGGGACCTTGCGCCATATAGCGTCCTCGCGAGCAATTTCGGCGGGCAAGGGCCGGCCGCGGTCGGGACCTTCGCCGGAGTGGGCCCTTATGGCACTTACGACATGGCCGGCAATGTGAGGGAATGGAGCCTGACCGCCATCCACGACACCCGATTCATTTTGGGCGGCGCCTGGGGAACGCCACCTTATTCGGCCTTCGATCCGGCGGTGCTGCCACCCTCCGACCGGTCCCCGATGAACGGCTTCCGCCTGGTGCGGAATAAGGGCCCGCTTCCGGCTGAGGCAACCGCTCCGCTGGTGGTGCGGGGACGGGATTTTTCCAAGGCCAAGCCGGCTTCGGACGACGTGTTTCAGGCCTACAAGGCGATGTACGCCTATGACCGCAAACCGCTCGATGCGAAATCCGAAGGCATCGTCGAGAACACCGCCGATTGGACCAAGGAGAAGATCACCATCGACGCGGGCTACGATAATCGGCGCCTGGATGTCTACCTGTTTCTCCCGAAGAACGTCCGCCCGCCGTTCCAAGCCATAGTATTCTTCCCGAGCGCGCGAGTCTCATTGATGCCCAGCAGCCGGAATCTGGGCGATATGCAATTCATCGACTATACGATCCAGAGCGGAAGGGCGCTGATTTACCCCGTCTACTCCGGAACCTATGAGCGGGTGGATCCCGGGGAGGCGCAGGCCGGATACGCCGCCCGCCTTCAGTTGTTGGTCCGCAGATCCAAGGAAGTGAGGCGCGCGGTAGATTACCTGGTGACGCGGCCGGATATCGACGCATCGCGAATCGGGTATCTCGGGGTCAGCATGGGAGCGGCCTTTGGCATTATCTTTACGGCCCTGGAGGATAGGTTCCGGGCGATCGTCTTCCTGGACGGAGGCTTCTTCCTTCTCCCTGTCGGGTCCGGAGAGGACCAAGTGGATTTCGCGCCGCGCGTAACCAAACCGGTGCTGATGGTCAACGGCAAGTACGATTTCAGCTTCTCGCCGGACCGGGCGCAGGAGCCGTTGTTCCGCATGCTTGGGACGCCTCCCGCCGCCAAGCGCCGCGTGGTCCTCGATACGCCGCATGACGTCAGTCAGCAGAAAGAGGCTTTGTCGAAGGAAGTGCTGGCGTGGCTTGACAAGTATCTTGGCCGAGTCGATTAGCGCAAGAGGGTTCGAGTCGCCCGAACGTCCGCCCCATCGCGGTCCTGACGCGCCTCCATTTCGCCGATCCCGTAGGCAACGTTCTCGCGGTTTGGTCCGCCCCCCCGCTGATCCCTATCGCCGCCAATCGCGCAGCAAATAGTATTCGTTGACCGGCCGGTTGTCCTGCATCGCCGGAACGCCGGGGTCCTCGTCTATCAGTTTGTCGATCGGGACCTCGCGATTCAGCACCACGGCGAATTGCGCCGCCGGGGTGTCCTCGGGGCCCCACTCCACCAGGTCCGCCGCGGCGCGCGCGGGCAATCGCGCCGCGAGTTCCTCGGCGGTCTTCCGCGGGATGGGCAATTCGCTGGCCAGGAAGTGCCAGCCCCAGCCTTCGATCGATCCGAAAACCCGCACGTAAGGAAACGAAGCCTTCACCGCCTTCGCCACCGACGCCTGCACCGCCACGTCTCCGGCCGGCAGCCACTGCGCCAATATGCCTCCCGGGCGCAGACGCGGCTTCGCCGCCGCGTAGAACTCCTCGGAGTAGAGCAGGCTTGAGGCCGCCGCTTCCACCGGCGGCGGCGGGTCGATGACAATCACGTCGTATTGCGCGCTGGTTCGCTCCAGGAAAAATCGCCCATCGCCGATCTCGATTTTCGAAAGCGGCGACGCCAGCAGTTGCGCGGCGTCTTCGTGGAAGAAGGAGAACATCCGCGGCACGCTGGGCGCCAGTTCCACCGCCGTCGAGTGGATGCCCCAGGAGAGCATGGAGCGGTGGGTGGTTCCCATGCCGAAGCAGATCACGATCGCGTCTTGCGGCGCGCGGGGCAGCAGCGCCAGCGGCAGGTGCGCCATCACCTTTGTGATGGGCGTCAGGCTGGTCATGCCCACGCCGTTGACCAGCAATTGGCGCTCGAAGCCGCGGCCTGCGGCCACCACCGTCGCCGTGTAATCGCGCAGCACTCTTCGCGGCGAATACTCATGCTCGTAGCCGCGCGTGGGGATGGCGCACAGGAGCGCCACGGCCGCCGCCGCCGCGCAGCGCCAGGAGAGAGCTTGCTTGCGTACTCCTGAAGGGCTCGCCAGACCCACGGCCATCCACGGAAGGGCGAAGAACAGCAGCGCGTATCGCTCGCCCATCAGCGGCAGCAGTACGAACCCCGCCAGCAGCGGGCCGATCACGCACCCCACCACGTTGATCGCATACCCGCGCCCGGCGCGCGCCGGATCGCCCCGCGAAATGCGGTCCAGCCAGAATGGCGTCAGAAAGCCGGCGCCGGCCGAGAATGGCGTCACGCCCAGAATCACGCGCACCATCGGCCACGGCTGCCACCGCGGATCGCAGGCCGCCAGTACGAACAGAATGGAGACCCCCAGCCACGTCAGATGTCCGCCGCTCCACGACTCAATGCGGAATTTCCCGCCGCGGTAGACCTTCGACCCGAGGTACGTGGCCGCCAGGTACGTCCCCAGAATGGCGGCGAAGGCGTAAACCACGGTCCCCAGAAACGCCGTGAAGAGCCGCACCCAGACCACTTCCACGCCCATGGTGGTCAGGCCCGATGCGAATAGCAGCCACAGATAAGGGCGCGCCGCCGCCGGCGCCTCCGGAGTCGCTTGCGTCGAAACCGGCGCCGCTGTTTCCCGCCGCGGCGCCCCGCGGAACGAAAGAGCGAACGCGGAAGCCGCCAGGCACGCATTGAGCGTCATCCCGGCCCGCAGCGCGCCCAGAAACCCCCACTCTTCGATGAACAGCAGGGGAATGAAGCTGCCCAGCACCGCTCCGCTGAGGTTCGCCAGATAAAGATAGCTGAAGGATCGCGGCGATTCGCCGGGGAAGCGCTCCCGGATGGCCGCCATCGCCAGCGGAAACGTCGCGCCCATGCACGCGCACCACGGCGTCAGCGCCAGCGCGATCAGCGCGCCCGCGGCGGCGTAATAGGCCGCGTCGGAAAGAGGAACGGCCGCGGCCAGCGAATGCATGATGGCCCGGCCCCACGCGAGCTCCCGCGGAACCAGCAGCGCCGAAAAGCCGATCAGCGCTTCGGCCAGCGCGTAAAGGCGCAGGCTGCGCGCGCCCCGTCCGCCTCCCCGCGCTTTGATGCCCCCGGCGCGCCACGAGCCGAAGCCCAGTCCCAGCATGAATACCGAAAGAACAATCGAAACAAACGCCGTGGCCACGGAGAATTGGGCCATCGCGAGCCGCAGCCATACCAGCTCGTAGAGGATGGCGCAGAAGCCGGAGACCAGAAAAAATGCGAAGAAGAATGGCATTGGAGCAACGGAAACCCGAGTATAGCCCAATTCAAAAATCGGCCGATTCCGCCCGCCGTCGCGGTTCGCGGTGCGGCCGGCAACCTCCCGTCGCCGCGGGAGCCCTGCCGCCGCGCCCCCTTGCTTTATTCGGTATTTCGAATATAATGGAATTATAGAAATGAGGACCACTGACAGCGAACGGACAGCGCGCCTCGCCGACATGCTGGCGGCCATGGGCGCGGAAGCCCGCCTGCGCATCATTCGCCTCCTGCTGACGGCCCATCCGGAGGGCCTGGTGGCGGGTGAAATCCAGAGCGAACTCGGCATTCCCGCCTCTACGCTCTCCCACCATCTGGACAAGCTCAAGAACGAAGACCTGGTGAAGGTGCGGCGCGAGAGCACGTTTCTCCGCTACACCGCCAATACCGAGGCGCTCCAGGATTTGCTGACATTCCTCTACGCCGAATGCTGCACGCGCAACAAAGCCGTGAAGCCCGAAAGCGTGGTGCGCCTCTGCACGGAGACACGAAAACGATGAACGTCAAGGAAACGGTCCGCGAAAAATATGGCGAAGCGGCCCTGCGCGTATTTTCCGGCAAGGGCAGCGCCTGCTGCGGGGCAAGCCCGTCAAGCTGCGCATCGGGCGGCGACCCGATCACCTCGAACCTGTACGACGAGCTCCAGAAGAGCGAGCTCCCGGAAGCCGCCGTGCTGGCCTCTCTCGGTTGCGGCAATCCGACCGCCCTGGCGGAATTGAAGCCCGGCGAAACGGTCCTCGACCTCGGCAGCGGCGGCGGCATCGATGTTCTGCTCTCGGCGCGCCGCGTCTCGCCCGGCGGTAAGGCTTATGGCCTCGATATGACCGATGAGATGCTCGCGCTGGCGCGCGCCAACCAAGCCGGGGCGGGCATCGAAAACGCCGAGTTTCTGAAGGGCGAGATCGAAAACATCCCCCTGCCGGACAATTCGGTGGACGTCATCGTCTCCAATTGCGTCATCAATCTCTCGGCGGATAAGGACCGCGTGCTGCGCGAAGCGTTCCGCGTGCTCAAGCCCGGCGGACGTTTCGCCGTATCCGACGTCGTCACGCGCGGCGAGATCCACCCTGAAATCCGCGGCAGCGTGCTGCTTTGGGCCGGGTGCATCGCCGGCGCGCTGGATGAGGAGGATTACCGGGCCAAACTCGCGGCCGCCGGATTCGATGCAATCGGCATTGAGCCCACCCGCGTTTACGGCCTCGAAGATTCGCTTTCTTTCCTGGCGGACAAAGGGCTCAGCGCGGAGGCGCTGGCCGCCGCGGAGGGCAAGTTCCTCAGCGCGTTCATCCGGGCGCGGAAGCCGGCGCCGCTGGCGGCGTGAATTCCGGAACCTCCTATGGGCGCATCCTCTCGCCTGAGCTTTCTGGACCGCTATTTGACGGCCTGGATCTTCGCCGCGATGGCCGCCGGCGTGGGCCTTGGTTGGGCGGTTCCCGGCGTCGCGGCGTTTCTGGGCCGGATTCGCATCGGTGCGACTTCCATTCCCATCGCCGCCGGCCTCATCGTCATGATGTACCCGCCGTTCACCAAGGTGCGCTACGAGAAGCTCCACGAGATCCTGCGCAACAAACGAGTCCTGGCGCTCTCGCTGGCTCAGAATTGGATCATCGGGCCCGCCCTCATGTTTGTGCTCGCCGTCGTGTTTCTGCGCGGATACCCCGAGTACATGGCCGGACTGATTCTTATCGGGCTGGCCCGCTGTATCGCGATGGTGATTGTCTGGAACGACCTCGCCGGTGGCGACGCCGAATACGCCGCCGGTCTGGTGGCCTTCAATTCGCTCTTCCAGGTGTTCCTCTATTCGGTCTATGCGTGGGTCTTTGTCACCGTGCTGCCGCCGCTTCTTGGCCTGCGGGGAATGGCGGTGGACGTATCGATTCGCGAGGTAGCCAAGAGCGTTTTCATCTACCTGGGCGTCCCCTGCCTGGCGGGATTCCTCACGCGCACCGTCCTCACGCGCGTGAAGGGGCAGGCTTGGTACGGCCGCGAGTTTACTCCTAGAATCGGTCCGCTGACGCTGATCGCCCTGATTTTCACCATCGTGGTGATGTTCTCGCTGAAGGGCGAGTACATCGTGAAATTGCCCATGGACGCGCTGCGGATCGCGGTCCCTCTGGTGATCTACTTCGCCGTCATGTTTCTGGCGTCCTTCTACATGGGCCGGAAACTCGGCGCGGGCTACGCGTGCACCACCACCTTGGCATTCACGGCGGCCTCCAATAACTTTGAGCTGGCCATTGCCGTGGCCGTCGCGGTGTTCGGAATCAACTCGGGCGCCGCGTTCGCCGCGGTGATCGGGCCGCTCGTCGAGGTCCCGGTGATGATCGCGCTTGTCAATGTCGCGCTTCGTTTCAAACGGACTCAGTTCGCTCCGCGGGTTTACGTGGGGCAAGGCGCCGGGATGCCGGAGACTGGCGTTTGACCCATTCGTAATGGCCGCCGGCGCCTGGAGGGAAATATGACCAATCGCCACTTCAACGTCCTGTTCCTTTGCACGGGGAATTCCGCCCGCTCCATTATGGCGGAAGCCATCATGAACTATAAAGGCGCGCCGCACTTCACCGCTTACAGCGCCGGCAGCCATCCCAGCGGCGCCGTGCGTCCCGAAGCGCTTCACCAGATCGCCGCCGCGCGCATGCCTACTGACGGCCTGCGCAGTAAGAACTGGGACGAATTCGGGCGCCCAAGCGCGCCGCACATGCACTTTGTCTTCACGGTGTGCGACCGCGCGGCCAGCGAGGTGTGCCCGGTGTGGCCCGGGCATCCTCTCACGGCGCGATGGAGCGTTCCCGATCCGGCCGCCGTCAAGGGAACGCCCGAAGAGATCGAGCGCGCGTATCGCGATGCCTTCCACATCCTCGATCGCCGCATCGGGCTCTTTCTCTCACTGCCGCTGGCGACCCTGGAAGCGTCCGTCATCCAGAACGAGATCGACCGCATCGGGCGGCTGTAGCTGATAGGCGCTCACACCTCCGAGACGCTTCCAGTTTGGGGCGGCCGCCATCCCATTCCGAAGCCCGCGACCGCCCTCAAAGACCAGTCCCCGCTATGGGTGCATGGAACCGCGGTTGCTCACTTGGCGAGTCTGCGACGTAGCGCGAATAGCACGAGCAATCCGCCGCCAAGCTGCGACGCCAACAGCGGCACGGCCCCAGGCTCCGGCATCTGGACATCCGCATTGATGTAGCCCGAGTTGCCCACGCTTGAGCCGACGGAGTCGGAAACGGCCAGATACAAGGTACCTGCTCCGGCGGGAGCGGTGAATAGCTGCTGGCTGCCGGATCCGGTAGCGGTCCCCGTCCATCCGTCGCCAATGAAGAAAAGCTGATCGAGCGCCGGAGAGAGGCTCGTGAAAGCCGTGCCAATGCCGCTCGTCGAGAAGTCCAGGGCAAGCGGCGTTGGGCCGGAGGGACCACCGGCCGCCACGAAGACTCCGACCAAAGCGCCGGCCGGAACGTGGGCCAGGCTAATGCCGTTGGCGTCTCCCGCCGAGAAGCCGAATTCATCGGCATAGCACACACCCGCGTCGGCGGCGGTGTCGAAGCACGTCCCGTCGACGGAGACGGGAGCTCCGTCACTGGCCGAGAATCTTATGATGCTACCGGCGGTCACGTTAATAGCAATGGGAGAGTTGGCCGGCGCAAAATCGGTTCCAAAGTAGCCTGCCACGCTGGCGCCATTCGGCTGCCCGGCGAGCCAGATATCCGTGGTAGCCGGTACGACGACGCTGACGTCGGCTTGCGCCACGCAGACCGCCGCCAGGATAACCGTCGCGCAACTGAGCAAAGTTCTCATCCTTTAATGCCCCCTTTAGAGAGTATTCCGGCCTCGGACGCAGCACTTCCGCGGCCACACTCGGCGAGCGCGGGCTTAACTAAGTGAAAAATAGGATCAAATGGCTAATCCGCGCGGGAGCGGCGATCAACAATAAGTGAGAGGGATTGGGAATTTGCCCGCAACGGAACGGGATGCTGGACCGGAAATTCCCAGTTGTAGGCACTCCGATGGTCCGCCAATCTTTGCGGCTCACTCCGGAGTGGCGCGCCACGGACGCCGGGCGCCTCCGGGTTTTGCCTGAGTCTCCGCTGACGGGGCGCGTCAATGGGCCGAGTCGGCCAGCAGCTTTACCAGATGGTCCTTCCACAAGGCCGCGATGGTATGGGACTGGTGGCCGCGGGTTTCCGGACTGCGCGGAATCACCACGGCGCGGCCCTTGGGAACACGCTTGATTTCGCGCTCCAGAATGCCCAGTTCCGGCGGGTTGATCAGATCGTCAGCCGAGTTGATGGCGCACAGCGGCGCGCGGATCTTCTCCAGGTTCGGGCCGGGATCATAATCCCAAGAGGCTTCCACCTGGTACAAGAGATCATTGGCGTCGCTGGTCTTGGACTGGGTGGCGACATATTCATCCAGAACGTCGTCGCTGGCCTTGAGGGTGGGCATGGCTTCCTGGCGGATGGTTGTGTTCTGCGCCAGGAGAAACAGGACCTCCAAACCCGTTCGCAAACTCGACGGCTCTGCCTTGTACTCGCCGCCATGCCACGCCGGGTCGTTCCGGATGGCGTCGATAATCACCCGGCGAAAGGCGCGGTTTCGGCCCGAAATCTGGGTGGGCAGGCTGGCCAGCGGCAGAAGAGCGTCCATGAAGTTGGGGTGACGTTCGCCCCATACCCAGGTCTGCATGCCGCCCATGGAGGTCCCCATCACCAGACGCAGGTGGTTGACGCCAAGCTTCTCCGTGAGCAGCCTGTATTGCGCCTCCACCATGTCGGTGTAGCCATAGCGCGGGAATCGGGCGTGAAGCCCGTCGCTCGGCTTGGACGATTTTCCGTGGCCGATGCCGTCCGTGAGGATGATGTAGTAGCGGCTCGCATCAAGCGGCTGGCCTGGGCCGAAGAGCACGCCCGCGAAACTGGACTGGAGGAATTGGGCGCCGGAGCCGCCCGTTCCGTGGGTGATGAGGACGGCGTTGCGGACCGTGCCCCGGGCGTCGCGCCGGGGCTGGCCCAGGGTGCGGTAATGAATCCGGAGTCCAGGCAGTGCTCCGCCCGCGGAGAACTTGAAGGTCTTGAGGACCCAATCCGCCTCCGCCGGCGCGGGAGCGGAGGATTGAGCGGCCGCCAATAAAGCGCAGAAGATCCCCATTGCCAACAATCTGGGTCGCATTATCCGGGATTATAACTACCTTCTCGCCGCCCACGGCGCGCGCTTCATGCGGAGGCGCGCAGCTTCTTGTAGGCGGCCAGACAGCGCTCGGCCGTTTCCAACTCCGGGTATCGGCTGCCTTCCTGCTCGATGAGATAGTACTCCGCGCCGCCGGCGGATTCGGCCGCCGCGAAGATTTTGCTCCACGGGCAATCGCCCTCGCCGAAGAGCGTGCGATACCCGCGGTCCGGGCCCGAGCCGGCGCCCCAATCCTTCAGGTGCAGGACGCGGATGCGGCCCGGATTCTCGCGGATCCACCGCACCGGGTCGTAGCCCATTTGTACGCAGGTGCCCACATCGAGTTGCAGCATTACATCCTTGGGCGTGTTGGCGGCCAGTACTTGCATGGGTAGCGGACCCCCGTCCGCCGGCTTGGTGAACTCCGCCTGGTGGTTGTGGTAACCCACGCGCAATCCGTGCGGCTTCACATCCGAGGCAGCCGAGGTGAGCGTGGCGGCCACGCCCTTCCAGGCATCCGGCGTGCTGGCGTTGGCCGTGGCCATCACAATGTACCTTGCGCCCAGGATCTGGTTCAGCTCGATGGCCTTGGGCAGCCGCCCTGCTCCGAAATTCTGCGCATCGTTGTGCGTGGAACGGCACTGGACGCCCAAGCCGTCCATCAGACTCCGCACCTCCTTGGCCTGCTGCGCGCTCCACTGGTAGTACGGCGCGTAGAACTCCACTACCTGATAGCCCATCTTGGCCACGGCGGTTACCGTGCCTGTCAAGTCCTTCTGCAAGGCGGCGCGCACCGAGTACATTTCAAGGCCCACCGGAATCTGCTTCGGCCGCGCGCCGGCCAGCGGCGCCGCCGCCAGCGCCATGAGCCGGCGCCGTGAGAGGTGTGACTGCATCGCCCAAACAATAGCACGGCGGACTGGATGCTATCCTGAGGGCAACCGCTGTGTTTCGCCCAACCCAGATATGCCGCGGCGGGGTCCTCTTGCTGGGCGTCCTTGCGCTGTTGGGCGCCGTGCTTGCCGCCGAAAAGCCGTGGCGAGAGTACCCGGGCCTGGAGTACACGCACTACCCGATACCTCCCGATTACCAGCAAAAGGCGGAGTGGACTTTCGCGCGCCTGATGTATCCCCCCGTGAGTCCGTATCGCGGCGGTTTCAACTTCGCCGGCGACTGGCGCGAGGGCGCTTCCAATTGGACCATGGACTACCCGCGCTCCGACCGGCATCTCTCCGCCGCATTGCGGCGGCTGACGCGTATTAGCGCGCGCTCCGTGGAACAGCCCATCAACCTCGACGATGGCGATGCGTACGACTGGCCGTGGCTCTACGGGGTTGAAGTGGGTCACTGGGACCTCACCGACCAGCAGGCGCGCGCCATGCGCGAATATCTGCTTCGGGGCGGCTTCTTCATGTGCGACGATTTCCACGGCACGGATGAGTGGGACGTGTTCGTCGCCAGCATGCAAAAGGTTTTTCCAGACCGCCCGATTGTGGAGATCCCCAATAACGACCCGATCTTCCACACGGTTTACGATCTGGACGGCCGTTACCAGGTGCCCGGGGCACAGTACATGGACACCGGCAAGACCTATGAGAAGGACGGCCGGATCCCACACTGGCGCGCCATCTACGACGATGACGGCCGCATCATGGTAGCCATCTGCTTCAACATGGACCTCGGCGATTCCTGGGAGCATGCCGATAATCCGCTTTACCCGCAGCGCTTCTCGGCCCTGGGTCTGCGCATTGGCGTAGACTATTTGGTCTACGCGCTTTCGCATTGAGGCCCCGCATGGGGCGCGGCTGTAACGGATGACTGCAGGCTGGTAACTACTTATGAACTGGACCGCGGCAAGCGCTATCGCCCTCGCGCTGGGAGTGATCATCGGCGCATTCGGCGCGCACGGCCTGAGCGGCCGTCTGGACGCCTATTTCATGAGCGTCTATGAAAAGGGCGTCTTCTACCACTTCATCCACGCGCTTGGGGCGCTTATCGTCTCTCTGATGCCTCGCGCGGGAGCGCTGAGCGAAAAGGCCGCCGCCTGGGTATGCGCGCTGCTGCTCGCGGGCGTCGTGGTCTTCTCCGGCAGCCTGTACGCGCTGGCCATCAGCGGCCAACTGTGGCTCGGCGCCGTTACGCCGGTTGGCGGCATGTCCTTCATTGTGGGTTGGACCATGCTGGCCTGGGTTCTGATGCGGAAATAGGAGGCTCGGTGGATACCAAAACGGACATGCTGCGCCATACGCTGGCTACGCTCGCCTACCGGGGCAATCGCGCGCTGGATGGCGCGGCGCCGGAATTCGGCGCCTTCGCGGGCGCGGGGCGGACGCCGGGCCAGATCCTGGCGCACATCGGCGACCTGCTGGATTGGGCGCTCTCCATCGCCAACGGCGCCCAGCGCTGGCGTGAAGTTCCGCCTGGCGTCTGGAGCGAGGACGTGGCGCGCTTTTTCGCCGGCCTTGAGGCGCTCGATAAGCGCCTGGCATCGGGCCCGCTTGCCGAGGGCGAACCGGAGAAGCTCTTCCAGGGACCAGTCGCGGACGCCCTCACGCACGTTGGCCAAATCGCGATGCTTCGGCGGTTAGCCGGCTGCCCCCAGCACGGTGAGAACTACTACGTCGCCGATATCGCCGCGGGCCGCGTCGGTCCAAGTCAGGCCGCTCCGAAGAGAACGTTCTGACGGCCGGCGCGCCGGATCGTGATGCGCCGGCGGCGCGCCTCATTATCACAAGGCTTGACGTGCGGGCGCCCTCCGCTACCGTGCGATAATAACCCTCCATGCGCACACGCGGCGCCTTGGCCGCCATCTGGCTTTGCTTCCTGCTGCGCACTTTCTTCTACTCCGCCATGCTCCCCCTCTGGGAGGGCTATGACGAGTGGTCCCACTTCGCCGTGGCGCGCATCATGGCAACCAAAGGGGAACTTCTTGCGCCGCGCCGTTCGCCCATCCCGCGCGACGTGGACGCCTCTCTCGCCCTCGCTCCCCAGCCCTACGCCATGCGCGACGATGGACCGCCGGCCCTCACGCAGGACGAGTTCTGGAAGCTACCGGCCGCGGAACGCACGCGCCGCGTAGCGAACTTCGCGGCTATTCCGCCGGACTGGCGCTCTCAGGATTCCAGCGGCCGCCATCTGGCCTACGAGGCGCAGCATCCCCCGCTCTATTACTGGCTAGCCGCCTTGGCGCTTAAGGTCTTCCCGTACGCGTCCCTAGCCACGCAAGTGATGCTGCTCCGCTGGATGGCCTGCCTCCTGGCTTCGCTGAATGTCCCTCTTCTGTTCTTCGTGGCGCGCGCCGTGTTTCAGAACGACGGCCTGTCTCTCGGCTGTGCGGCCATCCTGGCGGTGATGCCGGAATTCGCCATCGACGTCGCCCGCGTCAGCAACGAATGCGCCGCCGTGCCGTTGTTCACCGGGCTCATCCTAGCCTCCGTGATATTGGTGCGCGACGGTCTCACCTGGAAATGGGGAGCTATGGGCGGCTTGGCGCTTGGCCTGGGACTGCTGACCAAAGCCTATTTCCTTGCCGCGGCCCCCGTGTTTGCAGTCGCGTGCCTCTGCGCCTGGCGATGCGCCGCGAAACGCGCCTCCGGCGGATGGCGAGCCGTCCGCGGCGGAGCGCTCTTCGGCTGCCTCGCGCCTCCCGTGGTCATCGCCGGCTGGTGGTACCTGCGGAACCTCCAGACCTCCGGCACGCTGTCCGGCATCGACCCTGCCGTGGCCACCCGCCACATGTCCTTTTGGGAGTCTCTTCACGCCGCGCTGGGCATCAATTGGGCCAGGGTGACCGACGGCATGCTGCTCTCCCACATCTACTATGGCGGCTGGAGCGGGCTGACCGTCCGCGCCTGGATGTACCACGTCTTCTACGCGGGCATTGCGTTGGCCGTCGCCGGCCTGCTGCTTCGAAGGCGTGAGCCGGCGATGCTGCTCCTCGCCGGCTTCTACGCCCTATTCTGGGCGGCGCAGTGCTACGATGCGTCGCTGCTGCTGATGAGTTCCGGCGTGGCCGCGTCGCCGGGCTGGTATGCGTACGCTGTGGCCGCGGCCGAGATTCCGCTCATGATCGCCGGCTTGCGGGCCGTCCTGCCGGAACGCTGCCGCCCCTGGGTTGCGCCGGCCGGCCTGGCCATGTTCGCGGCGCTGGACCTCTATACCGTCCACGCGCTGGCCGTTCCCTACTACACCGGCATGGTGGCCCACAAAGCCAACACGGCGATCGCCGGATTGCATGGGGCAGACATCCCCCGATTCGCCGAAGCCTTCGATCGCCTCTCCCTCTTCAAGGGTCCCTTGGCGGCGCCGCCGGTGATCGCAGGCCTCTGGTTCGCCTATCTGGCGGCCACGGGGGGCCTGCTGCTTCTAATCTTCCGTTCGGAACCCGGGGCATAAGCCGCGGGTGATTTCATCTGCGAAGCCTCATCCGCGCCCCGTTCCGAGCCGCGAACGTGGGTGAGCGCTAATCCACTCCCGCCAAAACCTGTCCCCTTGGAATAGCAGCCACAACGCGCCACAAACACAGAAAACAACCCCAAATGCTTTCGAGAGAGGGCATGGCTGGTAGCCGTGCCGAATTCGGAAAATCACGATTGCCTTCAGCCCCTTTGCGCGGCGCAAGCCATAAGGGAGGCCCTTCGGTGCGGTACGGCCGAGGCCGCGTCTCGATACGCGGCTCTCAACTTCGGGCCTCGCCCGCGGCGCGGCGCATCGCCCGCTCCCGGCGCCTATCCCTGTTCGAAGCGCAGGCAAGCCCGTCCCAGGTAAATCTCATCGCCGGGGCGCAGTTTCTCTCCGCGCCGGTTTCCCTTGGGTACTTCAATGGAGCGCCCGTCGCGGAACACCCGCGTACCGTATTCGCTCTCGTCGTCGCAGATACGGTACTCGCCGCCTTCGCAGCGGATGTGGGCGTGCCCGCGTGAGACGGTGGCGTTGGCATCGTCCGCGCCTTCCTCGAATACCACGTCGTTGCGGCGCACCACGCGCTGTCCCGCGTCCACCAACTCCGCCATGCGGCCGATATTGGCGCGCGGCCGCGTCAGTTGGTACTCCGTCCGGCCCGCCTTCCCGCGCACCACCACCAGCTTCGCCACCGCAATCGGCGCCGCTGCGGCGGCCCGCGGCTCCCGCTCGTATTCGATCTGGAACGTCCGCGGCCCCGTCTCGGCGGTCTTCACTTCCAGCGAAAAGCCTCGCGGAGCCTCGCAGCGCGCCGATTCCAGCGCCTCGCGCACATCGTTTTCCAGCCGCTGGCCCTCGGCGAAGGCCGTCATGTAAAGCGCGCGCTTGTCGGCATCGGCCGCCGCCAGCGTCACCGTGAGCCGCGCGTACGGGAACACGCGCCGTCCCCGCGCGCCCGTCTGGATTTTGGTTTCTATTTCTTCCAGAATGGCGCGATGCACCAGCAGCAACTGGTCCGAATCGGCGGGTCCGAATACGCGCTCGGTCCAGTGACGGAAGCCGCGTTCAATGCTCTTTTCAATGCCGCTGAAGAAATTCATGGCGCGATCAATCCCAGTTTAGCGGCCGCGTCTACAATCGCGGCGCCGGCGGGCGCGGCGGCCGTTCCGCCGTACACCCCGTTCTCAACGAGCACGGAGAACGCTATCTTGCGCGCGCTCCCCCCGTAAGGAGCGAAGCCGATGAACCACGCGTGTGAGGGCGCATCCGCCAGCTCCGCCGTGCCGGTCTTGCCGGCGACGGGCAAGCTGGCTGAGGCCGCGCGCCGCCCGGTCCCGGATGTGACCACTTCGCGCATGAAGTGCGCCAGTGTCTGCGCCCCCGCCGCATCCAACACCGCCACCGGTTCATTGGTGCGCGCATTGTTTTCATCCGTGAGCCAGCGGCCCTGCGGCATCTGTCCGCCGTTCGCCACCGTCGCCGCCACGCGAGCCATCTGGAACGGCGAGGCCACTACCTGGCCCTGGCCATAGGATGACTGGGGCAGAGACTTCCGCAACTGTGTGGCCGTGGCCGGCGTTGCGACCGAGATGCCGAGCAGGCCGGCCGCCGAAAGCAGCGGCCCCGCGCCCACGTCGTACGTGCCCAACTGTGCGAAATAAGCGTTGCACGAAACGATGATGCCGCGTTCCATGTCCACCGTCCCGTGCGGGTTCGAATCCTGAACATCGTCCCGTATCGGACGCTTCGATCCGTTGATGTAGTTGCCTACGCGTCCGTCCGGTAGGCGCACGCACTGGTACGTCTTGTGCGTGAGCGACGGGTCCTTGCGCAGCGCCGCAATGGCTGTGACCACCTTGAAGGTCGAACCCGGAGGATACAGCCCGTACCGCGCGCGATCCAGATACGGGTTCGACGGCGGCTCCGCGCTTTCGGCGTCCGCTACGGGCGCCGCCGCCGCGCCGGACGCGGCGCTATCGAGCGCTTGCTCGCTCAAGTCCGGTTGGGGCAGGCTCACGGAAGCCAGCAGGTCGCCCGTGGCCGGGTCCATCACCACCGCCGCGCCCTTGTCCACGTTCGCCTGCTTGAGCTGCGCCGCTAAGATCTGCGCTACCCGCACCTGCAGGCGCGCGTCGATGGACATATGCACGTCGCGCGGCCGGTCCAGCAGGCGCTTCACTTCGGGGCTGTCCGGCTGGTAACGGTGGCGCAGCAGCGGAACCAGTTCGCGATAGTCGTAGCGCAGTACCCGCTCCGTGGCGTGGGTCTTGGGGCTTTTCACTTCCACAAGGGTCGGACGGTCGTCGTATCCGCGCAGGCGCCGCGCATCGTCGCGCTCCACGAAAGACGTATTGCTTGCGCCCCAGCGCTCGCGGGTGCGCAGATCGCCCAGCAGATCGAACGTGAGGCCGCCGAAGGGATAGTGGCGCAATTCGGTGCGCGAGCAGGCGCGGTCAATGTCGATGCCAAGCTGCTGATACTCCGTACGGTGCTTTTCAAGCTCGGCCCAATCGCTGGTCGCCAGGGGCAGCCCGTTGCGGTCGTAAATCGTGCCCATCGGGATGGAGTTCATCACTTCCAGCAGGCGCGGATTGTACTGGTACCGCCGGTCTCCGTCGGCCTGAATCACCAGCGTCCCCTTGCCCATGATCTCCGTGCTGTGAGCCACCTGCACGTAGGCCGCTTTTGCCAGCGCAATGGCGCCGAGAACGGCGAACGCCGCGCCCGCCGCCGTCAGCGGCCCGCGGAACGGCGCCACCCGCTCCTGCTGCTCCTCGCCCGCGGCGCGCGCGCGCCCGCTGATGGAAAGCAGCATGCCAATCAACACGAAGTTCGCCAGCATCGCCGTTCGGCCGTAGCTCAGGAACGGCGTCACCACGCCGGTGAGCGGGAATGCCCCTAGCGCGCCGCCGGCGATCACCAGCACTTGCAGGGCTGTGGCCGCGCCTAACCCGGCGGCCAGGAAGAACTCGTAGTCCGTGCGCGCCCTCTGCGCGATGCGGAACGCGCGCCATACCAGAAATGCGTAGAGCGCGGCCACGAGCGCAATGCCAAGGAATCCGCACTCCTCGCCCAGCGCGGAGAGGATCAAATCCGTGTGCGCGGCCGGCACCAACTGGGGATCGCCCAGACCGACGCCCATGCCCGCGACGCCGCCTGTGGCGAAGGCCCAGAGCGAATGTGCAAGCTGATCTCCGCCGTGCACCAGGTTGTCCCAAGGCGAAAGCCACATGGCCACGCGCTCGCTCACGGTGCGCGGAAAGCCCAGCAGATAGCCGCCGGCGAAGCCCGCGACCAGCACACAGATGCCCGCCGCGGGGACGAAGGCGCTGCCGCGCGCCAAGCCGTAAAGCGTGAGGAAGAGGCACCCGAATATCAGCGCGGGCCCCATGTCTTTCTGCAGGAAGAAGAATACCAGCGAAAGAGCCACGCAGGCCGCCACCGGCACGGTGTATTCGAGCGGCGGAATATCGAGCCGGCGCGTCAGCGCCGCCATCGAGGCGCGCCCCTCCCGCGCATGCCGCAGCGCGTCCCAACGGTTCGCAAAGTAGCCCGCCAGGAAAAGCACCAGCAGAAGCCGCACCACCTCCACCGGCTGGAAGCCCAGCAGGTTCACCTTGGCGTCACTGGTCCCCGGCCCGCTGCCGAAGAGGATGAGCATCGCGGAGAGAGCGAAGCTCGCCAGCAGCGGCACAAAACTCAGCTTGCCGAAGAGCCGCTCGAAGTCCAGGCCGCTGGCCGCTAGCAGAAGAACCGCGCCGCCCGCCACGCCCTGCGCGAAGTCCACGAACAACAGATTGTCCCGCACCGGATCGCGCAGCGAGATCATCAGGATCAGGCCGGCCCCGCTCAGCAGCATCACCGCCGGCAGCAGCAACTGGTCGCCGCGAAAGCCGCGCGCGCTCCACCACAAGTGCGCCGCCAGGAATACGGCGAAGAACACGGCGGCCCAGCGCAGGAAATCGCTGCGAAATACTTCCGGCCCGCGCACCACAAACAGTGGCTTCAAATCGCGGAACTGCGCGGCCGTCAGCAGCGGCATCGAATCGCGCCCCGCCAGGCGGTCGCGCACGCTCTTCAGCGCGCGCCCCCGGGCCGCGTCCTGCGCCGTTACGCGCAGCCGGGCCACGGCGCCCACACTCGCCAGCCCGCCGGAGACATAGTAGATCTTGCGCGCCGCCAGGTCGCGTTCCGCCGCATCCGGGAAGAGCGGCGTGAGCGCGGGAATCAGGTCTTCGCGCGCCGAAAGCGCATTGAGGTTCAGGACTTGCTTAGCTTCTATCGCCGCCGGCAGCGCCGCCAGCGGCTGCTCCTTCGCGCGGTATACCTGCCGTAGGCCAATGCCCACCACCACCGCCGCCACCGCCAGCCATAGGAACTCCGTGCGGCGCCATGCGGCCCGCCCGCCGCGCGCGAGCCGCATCTCCCCGCGTTCCACCGTGCGGCTATGCGTTATGGCCATACGTCGATTCACCCCGTGCCGCGGACTCCCGCTCGGCCGCGCCGGAACTCATCCCGGCGCTTGCCCGCCGCGCTCCACGGCGCGCGCTCCGCGCCACGCTGGCGCATGGCGCGAGAAGCCGGGGCAACCGGCTGTACGCGCCTCTCACTTTCCCGCCCCTTCCGAATCCGAATCCGCGATCTGCGCCAGCCGGAAATTCGCTCCGTCCAACTCGTACTCGATGTCCTTGATCTGGTCGTCCGAGTTCCCGTACGGCGCCACGTTCTGATAGAGTCTCAAGGCGCTTTGGAAGTCCTGCTCCGCCCGCAGGATCATGTCCCTTTCCTGGGGTAGTCCGCGGACGTTGTGGGAATCCTGCAGCAGACGGGTGGCGCGGTCGCGGTATCCGTCGGCCAGTTGCGCCTGGTCCCGCATGCCCAGTTTGTACCCATACTTGGAGGCTTGTTGCAGGGCGGCGTTGGCCTTGTCGATGTCCTTGAATCCGTACACGTACACGCGCGCCAGCCCGAGCTGCGGGTCTGGCGAGCGCGGCAGCAGCGCCTGCGCCTCGTTGAAATCCTCCACCGCCTCATCCAACTCCGCCGGGTTCTTGTGCGCCGTGCCGTTGATCCGCGCCAAGTGCCCGTCGCACAGCCGCAGGTCCCCGCGAGTGGTATTGTCCGGGCTCACCTCCAGGGCGCGCGACAAGTACAGCCGCGCCCGGCGCCAATCCGCCTCGTAGAGCGGCTGCGCGTCATTCCGGTAGGACGCGATGACGCGTTCGGCAGCCTCCAGGAATTTCTGCTTGACCACGTTTCGTGGGCCCCGTAATAGCCAAGACGAGGAATGCCCATCGGAAAGTTCCGTCCACTGCTTCCAAATCTGGTTCAGGTCGCTGAGCTGTTCGGTTTCCACGGCGCGTTCCAGATCCTGCCCGTGCCCGTAGAGCCTGTAGCCCGAAGCCATGGTCCATGCGGCGTACAGCAGGACCGCGCCCACCACGGCCGCGGCCGCGCGGGCTAGCGCCACCGTACGCTTGCCGGCCGGCTTCTTCACGCTCGCCACGTTGGGCCAGACGGCGGCTTCAGCCGGCTTTCGCGCGGTGGCTCGCGTTTCCTCGGAGACTGGGCTGGTTGACGCGCCGGGGGCCGTGTTGGGACCAGCGCCCCAGCGGAGGCCCCTCCGCGTGGCTTCCGTATCCGGCTCGCCCGGGCGGAAGGTGCGCCGCGTGGCGTCCATGTCCTCGGCCGCGGCTTTCACCGGCTCGCCCTTTCGGAAGGCCGCCAGGTCCGCCGCGAAATCGCGAGCCGTGGCGTAGCGCATCTCCGGATCGGGCGCCATGGCCTTCACCAGAATTCGCCGCAGGGCTTCCGGGCAGGGGTCCGGCGCCGGAGGCGGCGCGATTCGCGCCCGGATCACGCGCTCCAGCCGCTCCGTGTTCTCCGCTTTGTACGGCTGCATGCCCGTGACCATCTCATACAGCGTCACCGCCAGCGACCACAAGTCTGACTGCGCGTTTACGTCGCCAGTATCCAGCCGCTCCGGCGAAGCGTAGGGCACGCTGCCGAATTCGTTCCGCGTCAGGCGGCGCGAGAGCGAAAGCGCTTTGGCGATGCCAAAATCCAGCACGCGCACCTCGCCGTGCGAATCGATGCGGATATTCTTCGGCTTGATGTCGCCGTGTACGATGCCCTGAAAGTCCTTGCCGTCGATGGTTGCCTGCAAGTGATGCGCGTTTTCCAGCGTCTCCGCCACCGCCATGGCGGTATCGGCGGCGAACTCCACCGCCAACGGCCTTCCCTTGATCAGCTCGGCCAGGTCCTGCCCGTCGATGTACTCCATCGCCACAAAGAAGTAGCCGTCCAAATCGCCCGCATCGTAAACCCGCGTCACGTGAGCGTCCACCGCCGCCAGACGCGCTTGCAGCGCCGCCCCGCGCCGTTCGGCCTCTATCGAAGCCCGCGTATCCGCGTCGTCGGCGTGCTCGATCAGCTTCAGCGCCACCTGCGCGTTTTCGCCGTCCTGCGCCAGGTAGACATCCGCCATGCCGCCGCGCCCCAGCTTGCGGACAATTTCGTACTTGCCGAGCTTTCGGCCGGCCGGGGCGATCACTGCTTCCTGCCTCCAGCCGCCTTCGCGTCGATGAAGATGTTGTGCGCGCGCGCGTCCTTCAGCATTTCGGGCGGCAGGTCCGCTTGCAGCGTGTTCTTGTCGAAAACGTTGTCCTCCAGCGCCGGCCGCGCACCATCGCGCGCCGCCAGGCCGGTTTTATTGGCGCGCAGCGTGGTGTGGGAAATCCACGGCGCGGAATCGCCCATGATGAGGATGCCCGTGCCCTTGCAATCGTGAATCGAATCCGCGCGCAGCGTCGGGCTGGCGCGCCCGCGAATTTCGATCCCCGTCTCCGCGCCCGAAACGTCCACCTCCTCCAGCCGCACCTCGGCGTCCGCCAGCGCGATAGCGACAGGCAGCGCATCCTGCGCGCCCGCCACAATCCGCAGGCCGGTCACTTGCGCGTTGCGCACGCCTTCGGCCAGTACCGCCGGGCCCTTCGACAATTCAGAGGCCCGCAGAATGGCATCGCGCGCCAGAAGATTCACGCCGCTCTTCAGCCGCACCTGGCCGCTATATTCGCCGGCGCGGACCTCCACCGTATCGCCCGCGCGCGCCGCCGCCAGCGCGTCCCCAATGCTCGAATACGCTTCCCCGGCGCCCACCACCAGCGTGCGCGGCTTCGGTTCCGGGGGAGGCTTGGGGTTCCACGCGTCGCGCGTGAACCACATCCCGGCCGCGGCCAGCGCCAAGCCATAAAAAAACACCGCCCCGCGGCTCGCCAGCAAACTCCAGCCGGACCACGGAACTACCGGCGCCGGCGTCGCGAAGTCCGGGCCCTCCACCAGGACCACCGTGACGTTATCCTTGCCGCCTGCCGTGTTCGCCGCCGCAATCAGTTCCCGCACCGCGCTCTCCGGATCGCCCGCGTGCGTTTCCACCGCGCGCCGTATAGTGGGCGAAGGAACCAGGTCGCTCAACCCGTCGCTGCACAGCAGCACCGCGCTATCCGCCTGGAACGGCACGCGCTGGAGCTCGATAAAATCCGGATCGCCCGGTTCGTGCGCCTCGGACCCCACGTCGCGGAACACTTCGTTGCGCCGCGGGTGCGTCATTGCTTCCAGTTCGGTCAGCTCACCATTTTCCTCGCGCTCGCCGACGGGCGAATGGTCGTGCGTGACTTTGCGAATTTCGCCGCGCCGGATCTGGTACAGCCGCGAATCTCCCACGTGCCCCACCACGGCGTCGCCATTCTCGAACACGGCCAGCGTCAGCACGCACGCCATGCCTTCCCATTCCGGATTCGTCCGCGCCGCCTCGAAGATCGCGTTATTGGCCACCGTGATGGCCTCGCGGATGCGCTGTTCCACCGTGCCGGTCTGCCGCTCCAGGCGCGCGCGCACGCGCTGAACCGCGATCTCCGCGGCCTTCTCTCCCGCCGCCTGCCCGCCGATGCCATCCACCACCAGGAAAATGCCGCGGTCCGGGTCGGCGTAGTACGCGTCTTCATTGTTCCGGCGCACCATGCCGGGATCGCTTGCCGCCGCGTACTTCAGGTTGGTCCTAACCATTCGATGCGCTTCGAAATTCGAGGAACAGCACGTCCGCCAGGCCGATGCGGGCGCGCTCCGGCACCGCCGCTTCCAGGTTGCGGTCGCGCTTTTCGCCGTCCACGTATTCCACGCTAGAGGGCGCCTTCTCGCCGTCGATGGTGGTGCCCAGGCGGCTTAGGTCCTTGAGGAAGAATTTGCCGGTGGCCGCATCGCGCCGCAGCCGGAAGTGCTCACGCGAAACGTCCGGAAACGTATCGAGCTTCAGGTCGGTCCAGTAATCGCGCCCGCCGCGCCCCGCCACAATCTCGTCCTTGGTCATGCGGTAGGTCTTGCGCCCGCCGTTGTCCTCGTACTCGATGGTCGCCAGCGCCGGCTGCGCGCTCGTATCCGGCGCCGCCGGGACGTTCGCCTCCGGCGCCGCCTTCTCGTAAACCGGTGCCGCCGCCGTTTGCGTTCCGCCGCCGAGCCGCCGCGTCGCGATGCGCTTGGTCATCGAGCCCGCCCCGAATTCCGGTTTCGCCGGCAATGCCAGTTCGGAATGGATCTCGATGTCCCCCGGCTCGGCGTCATCGTCCGTGTTTTCCAGGATCGTGATCTGCCAGCCGCCCTCCGGCGCCGAAATCGGAGGCTCGCTGCGCCGCGAAAGCTTCAGCTTCTCCGCCAGCGACGCCCGGTTCAGCTCCGCCATCTCCGCGTCCAGCGCCCGCCGGGCCTCTTCCACGATCCGCGGCGCAATCCCCCGCAGCCGGTCCATGTCCGAAGGGTGGATGTAAACGTGGTAAACAGCCGGGGCAAGCGTCGAATAATGCAGGGGTTCAAGCCCCTCCCGCATATTCCGCACAATCTCCAGGATGATCTCCCGGGCGGTAACGGGATTCGCGGTGGCAGGCCGGTCCATAAGGAACCTCTCTCAATCTTAACAACCTTACGTAAAACGAGGCTTGGAGGTTCCTGCTCTCGCCGCGCCCCTGATCGCCGGCGCCACCGCGCAACGCTTGATCCAGCCTGGACCAACGCCTTTCCGCCGAAGCCCGCGTCAATGAGGCCAATTTCAAGTTGCTCCTCGGGAAAATCGAGGATATCGACAGCCGCCTGACCCGCTTGGAAGAGCGCTTCGCGCGGTGACGCACCGATCTGCCTGGCGATCTCCCCGCCCGCGTCCAGCCCGCTCCTCCTACTCCACCACCACGTGAGTGCCCTTCTTCTCCTCGCGCGATAGGTGCTCAATCCGGTCGTCGATCAGACTCCGCACGCCCTTC
>DATKOS010000078.1:0-2695 GCA_035524535.1 Bryobacteraceae bacterium | reverse complement strand
TCCGGCAGGGCGGCGCAATTCACGGCGACGAACGGCCCGGCGTGCGGGTTCATGGCGTGGATAGCGCGGGCCACCAGCTCCTTACCCGTACCGCTCTCTCCGCTAATCAGAACGGACGCACTGGTTGGGGCCACCTGGCGGATGAGTGAGAAGACTTCCCGCATGCAGGGAGACTCGCCCACTAACTCACCCAGGACACCGCGATAACTAAGTTGCGAGTGAAGGCGCTCCGCCTCCCGCACTAACTCGCCCTGGTGGATGGCTCGTTCGAGCAAGGCTCTCACCACGCTGGGCTGCGGGGGCTTCTCGAGAAACCAGAAGGCCTTCAGGTCGTGCACCAAAGAGATGGCCTGATCGATTCCGCCGAAGCCGGTGAGCACGATTGCGGGAGTGCGGATCCCGCGGGCATTCAATTCCCGCAGCAAGGCGAACCCGTCCATGCCGGGCATGATGAGGTCGGTGAGGATGGCGCTTACGGGCAGGGCGTCGAGCTGGAGGATCGCCTCGCGGCCATCGGACGCCGTGGCCACCTGATAGCCGAGAGACCGGACGATGTCCGAGAGATCGGACATCTGGCCAGCATCGTCCTCCACGACAAGGATGTGGCCCGGCGTCAAAAGCGTGTCCTCTCCGTGCGTCTTTGGTATATTATAGCCCGCGGGGAAATCCTGGACCGTACGTTAGAAGACAGCTTGCTTTCCGAACTATGACTGCGTCTGTAATCGAGCTGACAAGACAGAGGGGCGGCGGTTTGCCGGCTCGCCTGGAATCGTTTAGGATGTAGCGTAAACACGAGGTTAGAGCCGCGAACCGGCGCCGCGCGTTCCGCGACGGCGTGGCCGGCGGCGGACAGGATTCGCGATGCGGCCCGGCGGGGCGAAGCGAGAGGTCTCCGGCGCGGAGACTTCATGCCGCCGAAACCGCGACGGTGGGAGGACCCATGTGTTGCGCCTCTAGCGGCGGAGCGTGGCGGGCGGCATCCGCGCGAAGGAAGCCCGGCCCAAGCCTGGCGTCCGGGGAGCCGGCGGTGGAGTTGGGGCAGAGGCCTCGGATTCTGGTGGCGGAGGACAACCTGGCGGACGTGTACCTGATCCGCGCCGCGCTGAAGGAGCACGGCGTCGATCACCCGCTGCAAGTGGTGGCGGACGGAGCCGAAGCGCTGCGCGTGCTCGACGAGCGCGAACGCTGCGCCGAAGCGCAGCTGGACCTGATTATTCTGGATTTGAACCTGCCGCGCCACGATGGGATCGAGATCCTAGAGCGGCTGCACTCGGCCAGGAAGCTCCGCGGAGCGCCCGTGGTGGTTCTCACCTCCTCGGATTCGCTGGACGACCGCACGGCCGCCAAACAGCTTGGCGCGGCGCGGTTCCTGCGCAAACCTTCGAGCCTGGCGGAGTTTCTGGCGCTGGGCGCGGTGTTCAAAGACCTCCTCTCCGGCGGCGAGGCCACTCCGCCGCAGGCGGCTTAGCGCGGCGCCAGGCTGCCCGCGGCGAGTTATGCGCGCCGGCGGCGCGACTGGCGGACGGGAAGCGCGCGTGTGTTCCTGGCCTCACATCCGCGGCCGCAGCCGTGGGCGCGGCGCGTTCGCTGGCGCACCGCGCGCGAGTCCCCCGGCCATTCGGCGCGCATCCCTAATAAGAGAGGAGTTTACCTATGTGCGACTATTCCTTGATGGCTTTCCCCAACCGTCTGGCTGTTGCGGGAGAGCATCTCGTGGCCCATCGGTTTCCAAGCAACTCGATGGGATTCGCCTCGTTGTCCGATCTAGTGGCCAGCGAGGAAGCCAGAAGCGCGCCGCGCTCCTTCTGGCGGACGGTGAAGGAGTTCCTTACCGCCGTCGATCCCTGCCCTGTTCCAGCGGTCTGCCTGCCGCCGGGCGCGCGGTTGCGGCTGGAGGCCATCGGCGCGGACCTGAGGCAACGCCATGGACTGGATTTCGAGGAGGAAGTCAGCTTCGAGGAACTGACGGCGGCGGAGAATACGTATCGCGACGCGATCGCCTTTCGAACCGGCCTGCGGGTGAGGCTGCAAGAGCTGCCCGAAGGACAGCTAGCGACGGTTCTCAGCCTGACGGGAGCGGAAACGGATGGGCCGCAAGCGGGCTGGGCGGTCTTCGCCGAAGAATCCCCGCGGCGGCGCACGCTACGTGCGATGGCGGCGGGCCGTTAGTCAGGGGCGCGCTATTCCGGGGCGCCGGGGCCGTGGACCAGATGGAAGGGTGCGATGGCCTCGACGCCGTTCCACATGACGTGAAGCGCGGACTCGTAGGGGCTGGGGTTGGATAGCGTCACGGAGAAGCCGGATTCGGGGGTGACGGGGCGCGTCATGATCATGGGGACGCGGGCGGCGTCCAGCGTCTGGTCATACTGCGCGGCGGCGGTACTGGCGGCCTTGTTGATGGCGAGCCGCCACTGGGGGCCGCTGGCAAGGATGTAGAGTGTGTAATCGCCCTTGGGAAGATTGAAACCCTCAAACGCCAGCGCTGCAGTGGTGTGGAGGCTGAGGGAAGCGCGATCCTTGGAGGCCGGCGCGGCATAGCGGATGGCCACGGTGCGGCCAGCCAGCGTGGCGCTGGCTTCCTTTTCCTGTCCCAAGCCCATGGCCGAAAGGGCCAACAGGGCGACGACACCGCAAACAAGATTCCTCATGGTTCTGTCCTAATCCCAGGATACTGGAACGGCGCGTCGACTTTCAT